>JAZBNZ010000276.1:0-2939 GCA_036350895.1 Woeseiaceae bacterium | reverse complement strand
TAAAGCCTGCTGAAATCAAGGCTATTCGCACCAGCGTCGGCATGTCTCAGTCTGAATTCGCAAGCACGTTTCGCCTGAGCCTTGATACGCTCAAAGGCTGGGAGCAAGGTAAACGAAAACCCGACGCGGCGGCAGCGAACTTCTTGCGCCTGATCAAGGCAGATCCCAGGTTCGTCAAGCGAACGCTGGCCGCCTGATCCATACGATCCAGTCTTCGGTATTCTCGGGGCGATTCAGTGGCTCTACTTCAGTTTCGTCACGCTAACCACGCCAGGCTATGGTGACATCCTGCCGGTCAGCCCGGGCGCCCGCGCGCCCGCGTACGCCGAGGCGGTTCTTGGCGTGTTTTACATGGCGACACTGGTTGCGATGCTCGTCGGTGCCTATGTGGCCGAGATGCGGAAACGCGACGAGGGCCGACGGAAAGTAGGCCTTGTCGATCCGCCGACGGCCAATGCAGTCTGTGGGCTTACTGTTGATGCCGAATTTGCGTCGCGGGTTTTCAGTCGCTCCCTGCTTGCTTTTTGACGTCGCCCAGGTGGTCGGCCAGCTCGCTGGCCCATTCCCTGATGATACGGTCTGCCGCTGCCGCGTTCGTGACCCGGCTCGCACGCTGGGCCATCCCACGACGATCCGCTTTCGCGTCGATAACGCGCGCGAGTAATTCACTGGTCGCGGAGTCGTACAGTTCCAGGTAAAGAGTCATGGATCCGGCAGACTGGATCACGGTTGTTCCCCAGCCCGCGGACCTCAGGTCCGGCGCCGTAACGTCAAGATTGATAATCGCAGGGCGGACAAGCAGAACGTCATCCCCGACTTCATCGACCACCGCATAGCCCTTATCGCCAAGCACCTTCGTGAATTCCTTGCGAAACTCCTCTGCCAATCGCTTCTTGATGGCCTCCGCGTCTTTATCGCTTACACGACCGTTGAGGCCGACTTCGGTGAGATTGTAGTCCTTTTGCCATTTCTCCCTGAATTGCACGAAGCAATCAAGGACCAAGACCTTGGTGTACTTATCGAGCGTTGCACCCGGCTTCGCATAGGCTATGCGGGATTTGGTGTTCTTCAACAAGTGGAGGCCGTCGGCAGAGACGTCGGGCAATTCGTCGTTTTGTGCCAGCGCGACGGGTTGTAGTGCAACAAGCAACAACGCGCATGACAGGGGCAACAGCAATCTTCCGGCGAGCGATGGTTTATCTTTGTTCATGGCGATCTGGCCTCGCGACTTTGGTTCGTCGCTGGGGATAGTAGTTCAATTCGCGTCCGAAAGGCCACCGTGATCCGGAGCCAGGCATTCGCCTGGCATCGAAAGCCGATGGTCAGCGGGATGTACTCCGAATTCTCGTTGCTCGTCTGGATCTGGACATATTTGGCTTCGACAAAAACCTGTCCGCTGCTGGTACGGAAGCTGTAACCGAGGCCGAGATTCCAGCCGAAGCCATCGGTCAGGTAGAAACCGTTGGCGCTGGCTTCGCCCAGGCTCCAGGTGCCATTCAGGCCAAGTTGCCAGGTTTGCGCACCACCTCCCTTCACCGAGCCACTGCCCGTTATCGGCCTGCGAGGCCAATACGACCTTGGCGAAATATGGACGCTGCGCGGCAGCGCGGAGATCTTTGCGCTCGAGTACGGCGACTACTCGGGCTCACTGTACGATGTTTATGCCGGCATCGATTACCAGCTGACCCGGCATGTCGCGCTCGGTGTCGGCGTCGACAGCGTCAAGAGCAATGTCGGAATCGCCAAACCCAATCTTGACGGGGACCTGGACTGGCGACACGACGGCGGCCTGCTTTTCCTGAAGTTTGCTTTCCAGTCCGTTCCGCAGGTGCTGCGTGACAGGAGTTTCCAAATGAAGAGAGTTACATTGATTGTTGCCGGAATGACTATCGCTGGCCTGACGTCGGCTGACAGCGTTTTCGACGTCGATGAAATGGTTTGCGCGGCGGGACAGGTCCAGATTTGTCTCGAGAACGACACCTGCTACGCGTCCTCGGCTGCGGAACTGGCGATCCCGGATTTCGTGGTCATCGATACCAAGGCAAAGAAGATATCGACGACCAGGTCCAGCGCCCAAACCGCTCGTCCTTGTTTACGAGCTTCGCACGCACAGACGGAGTCATCTTCCTGCAAGGCATGGAAAGCGGGCGTGCATTCAGCTTCGTGATTGACGAGGCAACCGGTCGCATGACCGTCGCCGTATCGCGCGACGGCATGGCAGTGACAGTCTTCGGAGCGTGTACCAGTACATATCTCTGAGTCGCTTCCGGGGGTTGCGATACTGCTAACCACAGTTTCGTGGCCTCGTCTCGCAGCGGCCAGGGAATTGACTCCGCGGACCTACCGGGCAACGGCATTCAAGCAGTTATTGAGTTACCCAATTCAGCAACGCCGATTGGGAAGCCGATAGTCCGGCAGTAGTATTCACCCCGCATTTTGCGAATCACGGTTCCGCCCGGCTCCCATTGATCCAGGGCCGCTCTTTCAGAGTGTTGGCTCTCCTGTGCAGCCTGACGATCACAAAGGCGCCCCCATTCGGTTCCTCGCGATTCGATCGGCATCGAGTTCGATTGATTTCCCGGTTTCCGCAGACCCCCGGCCAATTCTTCAATTGAAAGCGTTATGCTGTCCTGACACCGGCCCATGGTAGGGATGCTATGCATGCACGACCCATTCAAGGCCGGAGCGACAGCGAATTCCCGTTAGCGGTGGCCAGCATGACAGAACACTCACATCACCAAGAAGCGCACGGCGGGCGGCCGGATTCCGCGTCGGCAACCGACCCGGTCTGCGGCATGCAGGTCAAGAAGGACAGCGATAAACGGACGAGCGACTACGGCGGCGAGACCTGGTACTTCTGCGGCAAAGGTTGCCAGGCCCGATTCGACGCAGATCCGTATTTCTATGCCTCCGGCAATGCAAAAAAGGCGCAGCAGGTT
>JAZBNZ010000275.1:0-20173 GCA_036350895.1 Woeseiaceae bacterium | reverse complement strand
GTACTGTGAAGCCCCGGATTATGTCACTCAGGAGCGCCGGAAACGGCTGAAGAACCCGGTTCGTTCCTCGGTATGGGTATCAGCGAACTTGGCCGGATCGAAGGCCTTCAAGGTTTGCGTGATCGACGTGTTTATCTGGTCTTCGATCGGCTCGGGTGCAGGCTTCTGCGACCCGCTGCCATTCCGGCCAGCGGATCTGCTGCGGGTCTCGGTTTTCGCCACGCTGAGGCCGGTCGGCGTTGTCTCCATCGAGACTTCGACCGCGCTCTCGCCGTAGAGCTCGAGGAATTCGCGTTCCAGCTCAGCTCCAGCGGCCGCGCTAGCGTCCCCGGTGTCGTCGGCCGGATGGCCGGCATCGTTGCTGCCATCGGTCTCTTTGAGCGTCAGTTCGAGCGGAGGCGAAGCGTCCTTTTCGGTTTTGGCCTCGGTTTCGGTCTTGGCTTCGGCCTCGGATTTGGCCTCGGGGGCCGGTTCGGGCTCCGGGGCGGGCTCCGCTGCGTTCGCCGCGACTTCGGCTGCCATCAGGCTGAACTCCTCGCTGAACAGGGTTTCGGCGAGCTTGTCGTCCACTTCCTCGAGGCTCTTGGCGCGGGCGAGTTCCGCGGCGATACGGTCGAGGGACTTGTCGGCCTTCGCCGGCGTGCTGCCGAGATCCTCGACGATCGAAATCGTCTCCGACGTCGTCGAGGCGTCGGCCGCGCATTCGGGCACGCTGCCATCGAGAGGGTCCGCGTCCAGCAGGCCGGACTCCGAGATTTCGACCTTGCGCCGGATCGAGTCGTCCAGGGTTATCTCGGGCATCTGCTCTGGTGCTTCCTGCAGAGTACCTTTGACAGGCTTCGGCGCCGGTGCATTGTCCGCTGCCTGCTTATCGCGGCCGCTGTCGCTGTCGCTATCGCTATCGCCATGTGCGATCGCCATGGCGCGCTCGAGTGCGTCGAGATCGGGTCTCAGTTCCGCGAGTGTCGGATCGCGATCCCACGCGGGTACCTCGTCGTCCTGCAGGTCCGCTCTGGATTCGGCAGTCGGGGCTTCCATCCCGGCGCTGCTGGCAAACAGTGTCGGTATGTCGTCGTCCGCCGACGATTCGGTGTCGTCCGTCTCTTCCCCGGTCCAGGTGAGCGCATCGATATCTGCAAACTCGTCGTCCAGCGCCACCTCGGCGAGCGTATCGGGGTCGGGAGCGGAGCGGTCGGGTGTCAGTGCGTCCAGGTCCGGCAGCGGCTCGTTGACGACGTCGCCGCAGGGTTCGGGCCTCTGCATCCCGGGCGAGGTGTCCTGGATGAGGTCCGGAATCGGTGCCTCGGCCACCTTCGGGCTGACCATCCCGGGCGAGGTGTCCTGGATCAGGTCGGGGATTTCGAAATCGTCATCCGGCACGGCAGTGGTGTCTGCCGTCTCTTGTGCCGGCTGTGGGCGGGCCGCTGCGGCAGGCGCAGGTTGCTTCGGCATATCGACATTCGGCGGGGCCGGGGGAGGCGGTTGTAGCTCGTCCCCGCCGGCAGGTGCCGTGTCGGCAAGGGGCGCGGCTGGCTCGAGGCCGTACTCCTCGGCGGCGACCCGGCCGAGCTCCGCGGCGTCGAGACGCGGCATGCGTTTCTCGGCAGCTGATTCGAGAGCCGAGTTCATGAGATTGTCGATGACGCGAGGTATGCCCTCGGCGAGACTGTGGACCGCGACGACCGCGTCATCGGTGACGAGCTGCGACATGTCGCCGCCTGCCCGCCGGATACGGTGCGTGAGGTAGCCGCGAACCTCGGCCGCCGTCATCGCCTGTACGCCGTAGTGGAGTCGTGTGCGCTGCCTGAGACGTTTCAGGCTCGGCGCCTCCAGCGCCTGCTTCAGGCTGTCCTCGGCCATCAGGAGCAGGTTGGCGCCGCTCGAGACCCCGGAATCGGTCGCCGTCAGTGCCTCGAGCTCCTGCAGCGCGATGGCGCCGAGGCGCTCGGCGTCTTCCACGACGATGAAGAGCCGGACGTCCTGATCCTCGAGTTTTTTCAACACGCTGCGGAAGACCGTCATCTTCTGTATCGTGCCGGCCGGCATCTGCTTGAGACCCAGCTCGCGGAGCAGGAAATCCAGGACTTCGTCCGGGCCGAGCCGGATGCGGCCGATTCGGATGATCGTATGCGGGCGTCCGACGGCCGCCAGCGCGCGCGCCGCCAGCGTCGACTTGCCGGACCCTACCGGCCCAGAGATGCAAATGACGCTCTCGGGCCCCGCGAATATGCGCTTGGCCCGGTTGACGAGGGTTGCCGTCTGGGGGCCGACGAAGACGTCGGCGCCGGCGGCCTGGCCGTCGAAGGGATTGGATTTGAGGCCGAAATGCTGTTCGAACATGCGCAAATATCCGCTGCGCCCGTGGCGCTCGAGAATCTCCGAAGGCAACAGTTTGCGCGCCGGGGGGGCGGTTTTCAGGGAGTTATGTCACAGAAATGGCGAGAAATCGGCTCCTCGGCGGAATGCGGGGCGTCTGCAGGATGCCGAACCGTTCACCAGCAAGAAAAAACCGACCTAAATGAAACACTTGCTTACAGAACTAATAGTGCAAGTTTGACTCGAAACCAAGCACAATAAAGATAAATTCCATTCAGGCTTTCCATTATGGGTCGCAAGCTCAAGCGCGCACTCCTGATCATCGGCATATTTGCGTTCGCGTTTGCGGGCGTATTTGCCATGCTCGCTCTGAAACCCGAGCCGCCGAAACGGGAGCAGCCGGACATGGTGATGCTCGTCGAGGCGATCGAGCTCGAGCCGACCGAAGCCGAGATCGTCATCCGCTCCCAGGGTACGGTCCGGCCGCGAACCGAAACCCTCCTCAGCGCCGAGGTGTCCGGTTCTATCATCGAGATGTCGCCGAAGTTCGTCGCCGGCGGAGTCTTCCGGAAGGGCGAGGTCCTGATGCGGATCGATCCGACCGACTACCGGACCGCCGTGGACAGGGCCCGTGCCCTCGTCAAGCAGCGCCAGATCGAGCACGACGGCGCCGAGCAACTTCGCTCCAAGGGATATCGTGCCGAGGCCGAGTATGCCGCGGCCCAGGCGGCCCTCGCGTCTGCAAAGGCCGACCTCGTGCGCGCCGAGCGTGACCTCGAGCAGACCTATATTCGCCTGCCGTACGACGGCATGGTCCGCAGCAAGGATGCGGACCTCGGCCAGTTCGTCAACATCGGGACGCCGCTCGGGGTGACGTTCGCGACGGACTTTGCCGAGGTTCGGCTGCCGCTGACCGATCAGGACCTCGCCTTCATAGACCTGCCCGAGGCGCGCGATCTCGCGGAGTCGGGCAGTGTGGACGGCGAGCAGGTCACTTTCAGCGCCGTACAGCGCGGCCAGATGCATCGCTGGACCGGACGCATCGTGCGTACCGAGGGCGTTCTCGATGAAAAGAGCCGTGTGACCTACGCCGTCGCCCGCATTGACGATCCCTACGGCTTCGATTCGAATGCGCCGGCGCTGCCGATGGGCACCTTCGTGGCCGCTACGATCCAGGGTATCTCGCCGGGCGAGATGATACGGGTCCCGCGAACCGCGATTCGTGGCTCGAGCGAGCTGGTTTTCGTCGATGACGACAACCGAATACGCATCCGCGAGGTGGACGTTTTCCGCTTCGACGCGAACTATGCTTACCTGCGGGACGATCACCTGTCCGGTCAGCGGATCGTGACGACGTCTCTCGAGAATCCGATCAACGGGATGCTGGTGCGGACGACGCTGGACGAGCCCGACGACCAGTCGCGTCTCGCATCCTCGACCGAGGAAACCCCATGAAGAATCAGCCGGGTATCACGGAGCAGAAGGGCATCATTGCTTGGTTCGCCGCGAACCACGTGGCTGCCAACCTGCTCATGCTCTTCATCATCGTCGCAGGCCTGGTCTCCGCAATGTCGATTCGCAAGGAGATGCAGCCGAAGTTCGAGATCGATCTCGTCCGCATATCCGTTCCCTATCTCGGGGCCGCGCCGCAGGAAGTGGAAGAGGGCGTCGTCATCAAGATCGAGGAGGCGATCCAGGACGTGCCCGGCATCAAGCGCATCATCGGTCGCGCCTTCGAGGGCAACGGGCAGGTCACCGTCGAGGTCGAACCCGACGAAGACATCGACCAGGTTCTCAACGAGATCAAGCTCAAGGTCGATGCGATATCCACCTTTCCCGCGCTGACCGAGAAGCCGGTCGTCGCCAAGGTCGAATTCCGGAACCCCGTGATCCTGGTCGCGATCTACGGCGACCTCGATGACTTCACGCGAAAAGCGCTCGGACAGGAAACCCGTGATGCGCTGATGCGGAATCCCGACATCAATAGCGTCGAGTTCTTCGGCAACCGGGCCTACGAGATCTCGATCGAGGTCTCCGAGCTGACACTCAGGAAATACGGCCTGACAATGTCGGAGATCGCACAGGCCATTCGCGATTCGTCCGTGGATCTGCCGGGCGGAACGATCAAGTCCGAAGGCGGCGATATCCGCCTGCGTACCAAGGGCCAGCAATATACCGGGCAGGGCTTTGCCGACGTCGTGCTGCGGACGTTTGCCGACGGCACGCGGCTGACGCTGGGCGACGTGGCCGACATCAAGGACGGTTTCGTCGAGACGGAATCCTACGGCCGCTTCAACGGCAAGCCGACCGCGACGCTGCAGGTAACGGCAGGCAACCAGCAGAACGAGCTCAAGACGGCCGAGGCGGTCAAGGACTACGTGGCCGAGCGTAACAAGACTCTGCCGCCCGGCGTGCAGATGGACACCTGGATCGACCTGTCCTACTACCTGAAAGGACGCCTGCAGATGATGCAGGACAACATCATTTCGGGCGCGATCCTGGTCTTCATCATGCTGTCGCTGTTTCTGCGCGTGAAGGTGGCGTTCTGGGTCATCGTCGGGCTGCCGATCACGTTCCTCGGGGCGCTCTGGCTCATGCCGCTGTGGCCCGTGACGATCAACACGATCAGCCTGTTCGGGTTCATCATGGTGCTGGGGATAGTGGTCGATGACGCGATCATCATCGGGGAGAGTGTCTACACGAAGATCCGCAGCGACGGGCATACGCTCGACAACGTGATCCTCGGCGCCAAGCGGGTCGCCATCCCGGCGACGTTCGGGGTGCTGACGACGATCGCGGCGTTCGCGCCGATGCTGTTCGTCGGTCCGCCGGGCGGCGTCTTCCTGGAGGCGATGTCGTTCGTCGTCGTAGCCTGCCTCGTGTTCTCGCTGATCGAGTCGAAGCTGATCCTGCCCGCGCATCTCGTGGGTGCGAAGATTGCGCCGGTCGACGAGGAAGACCTGTTCCATCCGCAGCGGAAGATCCGCTTCCGTGAGCGGATTCCGCGTTTCTTCCTGAAGATCCAGCGGCATGTCCAGCACGGGCTGATGGCCGTCATCCACCGTTACTACAGGCCGCTGCTTGAAAAGGCGGTGGACAACCGCGGCGTCACGCTGTCGCTCTTCCTTGCCCTCCTGATACTGACCTTCGGCATGATTGCGAGCGGCATGACCCGCCTGATCTTCTTCCCGGACCTGCCGCAGGACTTCGTCCAGGTGCAGCTCGAGATGCAGTCCGGGACGGCTCCGGAGGTTCGCGATTCCGCGATCTCGCGAATCGAGAACACTCTGCTCGAGATGAACGAGGAGTACAACGCCGAGCACGAGGGCGAACCGCCGCTGGTCCTGCATCTCGGTGTCTTCACGCGCGGCGAGACGGGCGGCTCGATCTACGTCGAGTTCCCGCGCGATACCGGCCGCGAAATGACGGGAAGAATGATCGTCAACCAGTGGCGAGAGCGGGTCGGTGAGATAGCGGGCGTCAAGGAGCTGACGTTCTCGAGAGCCATGCACATCGGCGGCGGGCCGCCGCTGGAATTCCGCTTGTCCGGCGACAACTTCGAGACGATCGAAGCCGCCGCCAAGGACCTCGAGGCGCACCTCGCGGCCTACGAGGGCGTGTACGACATCAACAACTCGTATTCGTCCGGCAGCCAGGAGTTGAAACTCAAGATCAAGCCCGAGGCCGAGGCACTGGGGCTGTCGATGCAATCGCTCGGCCGGCAGGTCAGGCAGGCCTTCTACGGCGAGGAGGTACAGCGAATCCAGCGCGGCAAGGACGAACTGAAGGTCATGGTTCGGTACCCCCGCGAGGAGCGACGCTCCATCGCCGACCTCGAGAACATGCGTATCCGCACGCCGTCGGGTGACGAGGTCCCGTTCAGGGAGGTCGCGGAGGTCGAATACGGCCAGAGCTATGCATCGATCGAACGCCTGAACCGTGAGCGCACCGTGACGGTTTCGGCCGAGGTCGACAAGGAGCGCGTCGAGCCGGGCGAGATCATCAGCGATATCAACGCCAACTTCATTCCCGGGCTGCTCGCCCGTTACGCCGGGGTGCACTACGGCCTCGAAGGCTCCAGCCTGGAAGCGGGCAAGACGATGCGAAACCTGATGATTGCCGGGATCGTGGCGCTGTTCCTCATTTACGCGCTGATCGCGATCCCGCTGCATTCCTACAGTCAGCCGCTGATCATCATGTCGGTGATTCCGTTCGGCATCATCGGTGCCGTCGTCGGCCATATCATCATGGGCATGGCGATGAGCATGTTCTCGATATTCGGACTGATCGCGCTGGCAGGTGTCGTCGTCAACGACAGCCTGATCCTCGTCGATTTCATCAACAAGGCGCGGCTCGAAGGCGTGCCGACCCGCGATGCCGTGATCCAGTCGGGCCTACAGCGCTTCCGCGCCATCATCCTGACCTCCGTGACGACGGCGGCGGGACTCGTCCCGATCATGATGGAAACGAGTACACAGGCACGCTTCGTGATTCCGACCGCGGTCTCGATCAGTTACGGGATCATGTTCGCGACGGTCATCACGCTGTTCCTGATCCCGGCCCTGTACATGCTGCAGCTCGACTTCTTCCGCCGAATGAGTTCCCTGTGGGATCTGCTGCTCGGGCGGGACGAAAGACGGGAAACCAGCGCCGAGGCGCTATAGACTCACGCCTTTGCGCGCCGCAACCGGCCGCGCCGCCACTGTGAGGGGGCTATGGCCGACGCGAAGGCCGAGGTAAGTGTCGACGGCATCGTGCCGGGGCTGATCGCCTACCTCATGTGGGGCTTCCTGCCCGTCTATTTCAAGCTGACGCAACACGTCGCAGCGGCCGAGGTCCTGGCGCATCGTATCGTCTGGGCAGTTCCTTTCGGGGCGCTGATCCTCTATGTTCGCAGGCAGTGGCCCGAGGTCAGGCAGGCCGTCGCAACGCCACGCGTGCTGTTCTGGCTGTTCATGGCCGCACTGTTCATCGCGGTGAACTGGTACGTCTATATCTTCGCCGTCCAGCAGGAGCAGGTGTACCAGGCGAGCCTCGGGTATTACATCAATCCGCTGATGT
The DNA here is from genome assembly GCA_036350895.1 of Woeseiaceae bacterium. Lineage (GTDB taxonomy): Bacteria > Pseudomonadota > Gammaproteobacteria > Steroidobacterales > Woeseiaceae > UBA1847. Next base: position 12,796 of record JAZBNZ010000275.1, on the reverse strand, counting down.
ACGTGCTGGTCGGTGTCGCCTTCCTCGGCGAGCGGCTCCGGCGCCTGCAGGTCGTTTCCCTGGTCCTCGCGGCGCTGGGCGTCCTGATCCTGACGGTGTCGTATGGCCAGCTGCCCTGGATAGCGCTGGTGCTCGGGTTCTCCTTTACCTGCTACGGGGTCATCCGCAAGCAGGTGGCCGTCGGTGCCATGCCGGGCCTGTTCATCGAGACGATGATCCTGGTCCCCCTGGCGGCCGGCTGGCTCGCCTGGCGGGTTGCCGAGGGCCAGGCCGTTTTCCTCGCTGGTTCGTTCGGCAACGACCTGCTGCTGATCGTCGCCGGGCCGCTGACCGTCGTTCCTCTCGTCTGTTTCGCGATTGCCGCGAAAAAACTCACGCTGACCGCGATCGGGTTTATGCAGTTCATTGCGCCGACACTGCAGTTCTCGGTGGGCCTGGCCTACGGCGAGGTACTCACGACGGCGCATCTCGTCTGCTTCGTCTGCATCTGGACGGCCGTCGGGCTGTTTTCCTATGACGTCGTCCGCGCGAACCGGCGGCGCAGGCTGGCCGTATAGCCGCAAGCGACCCGCGCGCCCCCGGGCCCCGATGCCGTCGCACGCCGGCGGTCGGCCCGGAGGGAATCCCGATTCTTGCAGTGACTTACCGCAGGGGGGCGGGAAAAACCGAATGTCGTGGGCAAACGCTCTGCCCGGGTGTACATTACGGCACCGTCGGCCGATACACACCGTATTGAACGTTACCCCCGCTTCCCGGTCCCTGCCGGCTCCCTCATTCGAGTTCCTGGCCGCTGGCCTGGAGCACGATGGTTACGTTGTCCAGCCGGACGGCCTGCCGCCGGACGTCGCGAAGGCGCTTGCAGAGTATGCAGCCCGCATCGAAGGCGAGGCGTTTCATGTCGCTACTGTCGGCCGGGGTGCCCTGCAGCAACGCAATCGCTTCGTTCGTCGAGACCGGATTCACTGGATGGATGACCGCATCCCCGTGCTCGAGCCATGGCGCCGGTGGACCGAGGCGCTGCGTATCCAGTTGAACCGGCAGTTGTTTCTCGGCCTGTTCTCTTTCGAGAGCCACGTCGCCCACTATCGCCCGGGCGACTTCTACCGTAGGCATGTCGATGCGTTCCGGGGCGAGGCGAACCGGCTGGTGTCCCTGGTCTGCTATCTGAACGAAGGCTGGATCGAGGGAGACGGCGGAGAGCTCGTTCTCTACACGCCCGCGGGGCCGGTCATCGTGCCGCCGGTGCACCGTACCGTGGTGCTGTTCCTTTCCGAGGAAATGCCCCACGAGGTCAAGCCGGCGCGACGCGACCGCTATAGCGTGACCGGATGGTTTCGTCTCAACGGCTCATCCCTGGATCGAGTCGACCCGCCGCGCTAGTCGGTAAAGGGCAGCCCGTTCGAGCGCTCGCGGGCGCCTGCGGTATTTGCGCATCTGCGTAGGGAAAACTACTCAGGCAGCCGGGGAGTCGCATCCCTAAAATCACGGGGATAACTTTGTCCCCGTGAAACCGGAAGCGGCGAGGGGATCTCAGGCTGGAAATATCGGAGTAGGCATATGGCAGACGGCACGGCGGAAAAACGGGCGCAGGCCCAGAACGGCAAGCAAACCGGGAGCACTCCTGCAAAAAGCACCGATGCCGGCAATGTTGCGACCCTCAGCAAGGGACAGTCGAAGAATGCGCTGACGCAGGAAGAGAAGATCGTCGGCAAGACGCTCAAGAAGACGATGCCTCTTTCCGAAGAAGACCTGGAGGCCGTCAACACGAAGAAAGGACTGCTGCGGCTGCTCAGCACGAAGAACGTCAACGTCAACAAGGCACTGTTCAAGCTGCGCTACGAACAGGAGCTCGAGAAACTGCAGGTCGAGCTCGTCAAGCTGCAGCGCTCCGTGCAGCTCGAAGGGCGTCGGGTGGCGATCATCTTCGAAGGCCGGGACGCAGCCGGAAAGGGCGGCAGCATTCGCCGCTTCATCGAGCACCTGAACCCGCGGAGTGCGCGCGTCGTCGCGTTGCCGAAGCCGACCGAGTTGCAGACCGGACAGTGGTACTTCCAACGCTACGTCGAGCGGCTACCGAACCCCGGCGAGATCGTGTTTTTCGATCGCAGCTGGTACAACCGGGCGGTGGTGGAACCCGTCATGGGCTTCTGCACCGAGGCGGAATACAAGATTTTCATGCAGCAGGTGCCCGAGTTCGAGCACATGCTTTACGAGGACAATCTCGAGCTCGTCAAGTTCTGGTTCTCGATCTCCAAGGAGGTCCAGGCGTACCGCTTCGAATCGCGGCGGCTGGATCCTCTCAAGCAGTGGAAGATCTCGCCGGTCGATGAGAAAGCGCAGGATAACTGGGATATCTACACCCGGTACAAGAACGAGATGTTCAGTCGCACGCACACCTCCTACGCGCCGTGGATCATCGTCAAGGCCAACGACAAGAAGAGCGCCCGCCTCGAAAGTATGCGACACGTGCTGTCGACACTGGACTATCCCGGCAAGGAAGAGCCCCGAACGCATCTGTCTCCGGACCCTGACATCGTGCTGCGCTATCATCGTTCGCAGCTCAGCATCGACTAGGCGCAACTGCCGACAGGGGCCTGTCCGGGGATAGGCCCGGGCGCGTGATAGCGCGCGCAATTCGGAGGTCCGATAGCGTTACAAGGTGGGAGCCGGGAGTCTGCCGATGTTTCGAGGACGCACGCTGTGGATCGCCGCCTTCCTGGCTGCGCTGCTCTGGTCAGTCTACCGGCCGTTCGACTACACGATCTGGCTGCTCGAGGTGTTCCCGGCGCTGATCGCTGCCGCCGTGCTCTGGTACACCCGTGACCGCTTCCCGCTGACGCGCCTGGCGTACGTGCTGATCCTCCTGCACTGCATCATTCTGATGGTCGGTGGTCATTACACCTACGCCGAGGTGCCGCTGGGCGAGTGGGTACAGCAGCTGTTCGACCAGTCCCGGAACAACTACGACAAGCTGGGTCACCTGGCGCAGGGCTTCGTCCCGGCGATCGTGGCACGCGAGGTCGTGATCCGGCTGGATGTATTCAATTCGGCGGCCTGGAGAAATTTCTTCATAGCCTGTTTTTGCCTGGCCGTGGCGGCCTTCTACGAGTTCATCGAGTGGTGGGTCGCCGTCGCCTCGGGAGAATCGGCGGATGCGTTTCTCTCGCTCCAGGGCTACGTGTGGGACACGCAGGCGGACATGTGGACGGCCCTGGTCGGCGCCGTCAGCGCGCTCGTCCTGCTCGGCCGCTGGCATGATCGCCAGCTCGAGTCGGCCGGTTACCTGGACGACTGACCGCGCTCGTCGCGGGCGAGGACGAGAGCGTCAATTGAAAGCCGCTGTCCCGGTCGGGCTCAGTCGATGCCGCGAACGAGGCGCCGTTTGGACGCCGAATCGTTCGGTCGCCAGCCGCCGTAGGTCGGGTTCGGCAGCATGAACCAGGATTGGCCCCAGTACTCCGCGTAGTCCGCGGCGATTTCGGGGCCGGACGCGCCCGGCCGCTCGGCGGTCACCTCGGTGAAGTCGCCGAGCTGGTCGCCGAACAGCATGACGATCTCGCGATCGAGACTCACGCAGCCGCGGCGCGACGTCTTGTCCGAAGACCAGGTTCCTTCGGCCTTTTCCGATGCCGACAGGAGAGCGCGGCAACGCTCCGGGGGCGTTTCTCCGCGCAGGAACAGCGTACCCGCATCCACGTCGACTCCCAGCTCGGCAAGGTTGACCGCGGTATCCCGTTTCTGCGGGCAGGTTTCCGCGGCACCGTTCCTGATGCGGCAGCGGCGATTGGTAATGAAGGCGACGTGGACACCGAGCGACTGGCTCGCCTCGATGAAGTCGACGGCACCCGGCACTGCCGAGGCGGCGCGCAGGGCGATCCACTGATCCCAGGTCTCGCTTTTGTAGGTCGAGTCGTCCAGCACGTTCTGTCCCTGGTAACGAGAGTTGTCGAGGACCGTTTCATCGACGTCCATGACGACGGCCATGGTGGCAACCGCGGCCGGATTGGCCGCTACGATCTTACGGAGTTCTGCGGTCGCGGCGGCATAGGTACCGGTCGTCACCGCGGCGTATTCGGCCGAGCTCTGTAACCAGACCACGGCATCCAGGCTGTCGTTTGCGGGCGTGACATCGGCACCGCCATTGGTGGCGCATCCACAAACGCCGAGGCATACCAGCAGCAGTCCAGCACCGGACGCGCATTTCGAGATCGGCATTGATTTGCTCTCCTTGGTGTTCCGACTGCGACGCCGCTCCAGGGAGCAGTGCCGCCCAGCCCGGGGCATCGGCGGGGTTGCCATGTCCAGCCCAAAGATTATCCGTTCTCGCGCCGGCGTTCACGTCCGCGTGTCGTCCGGCGATCATCGTGTCGCGGCGCCGTATCCGGGGCAGGCCGGCCTGGCTGCGCCGCTACCGCCTGCAATGAAAAAAGCCCCTGCGACTGGCGCCGCAGGGGCTTCTTTTCAGCGTGCCCGCACAGCCTTACTTGGCCGCGCGACGCTCCTTGGCTTCCTTGATGACTTCCTCGGCCACGTTGTTCGGCACAGGTGCGTAGTGCGAGAACTCCATCGAGAACTGGCCACGGCCCGAGGTCAGCGTCCGCAGGTGACCGATGTAGCCGAACATGTCGGCCAGCGGTGCATCTGCCTTGACGCGGACGCCCGTCGGGCCGGCGTCCTGCGACTTGATCATGCCACGACGGCGGTTCAGGTCGCCGATGACGTCGCCGACGTTGTCTTCCGGCGTGAATACGTCGACCTTCATGATCGGCTCGAGAAGCTGCGGTCCGGCCTTCGGTACCGACTGCCGGTATGCGGCGCGGGTCGCGATCTCGAACGCCAGCGCGGACGAATCGACTGCGTGGAACGCGCCGTCGAGCAGCGTGAACTTGACGTCCAGCAGCGGATAGCCCGCGAGCGTGCCTTCATCCATGCTGGTCCCGAACGCCTTCTCGATCGCGCCCCAGTATTCGCGCGGCACGTTACCGCCGGTGACCAGCGACTCGAACGCATAGCCCGAGTTCGGCTCGCCCGGCTCGATGCGATAGTCGATCTTGCCGTACTGGCCGGAACCACCGGACTGCTTCTTGTGCGTGTAGCTGTCTTCGATCATCTGCGTGATCGTTTCGCGATAGGCTACCTGCGGCTTGCCCATCTCGACTTCGACGCCGTGCGTGCGTTTCAGGATGTCGACCTTGATGTCGAGGTGCAGCTCGCCCATGCCCTTGATCAGCGTCTCACCCGAATCCTCGTCGGTCGCAACCTGGAAGGAGGGATCCTCGGCGATCATCTTGCTAAGCGCGACACCCATCTTTTCCATGCCGGCCTTGTCCTTCGGCGCGATCGCGACCGAGATGACCGGGTCCGGGAATACCATGGGCTCGAGCGTGGCCGGGTTGTTCGGGTCCGCCAGCGTGTGGCCGGTCTGGGTGTTCTTCATGCCGAGCAGCGCGACGATATCGCCCGCCTGCGCCGACTCCCGCTCTTCGCGCGAGTTCGCGTGCATTTCGACGATACGGCCGATGCGCTCCGTCTTGCCCGTGAACGTATTGAGGACGCTGTCGCCCTTCTTGAGCGTTCCGGAGTAGATTCGCGTAAAGGTCAGGGCTCCGTAGCGGTCGTCCATGATCTTGAACGCCAGCGCGCGCAGCGGCTTCGCCGGATCGACGATCGCGACGCCGCCCGTCTCGTTACCTTCGAGGTCGATCTCGGGCTGCGGCTTGACCTCGGTCGGGTTCGGGAGGTAGTCGACGACGGCATCGAGAACGATCTGGATGCCCTTGTTCTTGAACGCCGAGCCGCAATAGGTCGGGAAGAAGTCGAGGTTGATCGTGCCCTTGCGGATGCAGCGCTTCAGGTCCTCGATCGACGGCTCGTTACCCTCGAGGTACGCCTCGAGGAGGTCGTCGTCCTGTTCGACAGCGGTCTCGATCAGCTTCTCGCGCCACTCCTCGACCTGGTCGAGCATGTCTTCGGGCACGTCCGTGATTTCGTAATTTTCGGGCAGACCGGTGTCGTCCCAGATCCACGCCTTGCGGGTCAGGATGTCCACGACGCCCTTGAAGTTTTCCTCGATGCCGATCGGCAGGACCATCACCAGCGGGTTGGCGGCGAGGACGTCCTTGATCTGCTGGACGACTCGATAGAAGTCCGCGCCCATCCGGTCGAGCTTGTTGACGAAGATGATGCGGCTGACCTTGGAGTCGTTCGCGTAGCGCCAGTTGGTTTCCGACTGGGGCTCGACACCGCCGGAACCACAGAACACGCCCACGCCGCCATCGAGCACCTTCAGCGAACGATAGACTTCGATCGTGAAGTCGACGTGTCCCGGGGTATCGATGATGTTCAGACGATGCTTGTTCCACTCGCAGCTCGTCGCGGCAGACTGGATCGTGATGCCACGTTCCTGTTCCTGCTCCATGAAGTCGGTCGTGGCCTCGCCGTCGTGAACCTCACCGGTCTTGTGGATTCTGCCGGTCAGCTTGAGGATACGTTCGGTCGTCGTCGTCTTGCCGGCGTCCACGTGGGCGAAAATGCCTATGTTGCGATACGTCGATAGGTCTTTCATGTCAGTGCTCGTTCGTCGTCAATAACAAGCACCCAATCCGGTACTACGAAACCGTGCTCGCGGCCGGGTCGGGCTGGAGCATCCCGGTATTCGTTCGGAATGGGTGCGCGCAGTTTTCATGGGTCCGCGAAGGCTCGCGAGCCAGGCCCGCGGATGTCGCGCGGCGGGCCGATCGGACCGTTGTTTCGGGCGCGGATGATAGCAGCGTGAGACGCCGTGAACCAGCGATTTTCCCGGCTGCGGCCGCGATTTGACGGATTTTGGACTTTTTTCCGGCTTTTCAAGATGCGCCCGGCATTCAGCGGCGCAGGATAGCCCACCAGCGTGCGATATTCAGAAGGCTCATCAGCGATGCCGATACGTAGGTAAAGGCCGCGGCGGTCAGCAGGCGCCGGGCGTGCGGACGGTCGACTTCCTTGAGAATCCCGTGCCGGTCGAGCATCGGCAACGCACGGGCGAAGCTCGCATCGAACTCGGTCGGCAGGGTGAGTGCGTGGACGGCCGTCGAAGACGCGAGCGTCACGAACCCGGCCAGCAGCATGATCACGCCCAGTCCCGGTGCGCGCGTCAGGATGCCGATGAACGGCGCCAGCATCAGGACGCCGGCGCCCAGCCGCTGCACCGGCCCGATCGCCCGGACCATCTGCGTGCGCAGCCTGAGCGGCGCATAGCCGGTATGGTCCTGCAGGGCGTGCCCGACCTCATGTGCGGCAACGGTGATGGCGGTCAGGGAGCGGCCGCGGTACTTGTCGGGTGTCAGCCGGACGGCTTTTTCCTCCGGGTCGTAATGGTCGCCGGTCTCGGTTTCCTCGACGCGCACGCCGCTGAGTCCATGGCGCTCGATCAAGAGGCGCGCAAGATCGGCCCCCGTGCCGGGGTAGCGATCGGCCGGCTTGCTGTACTTCTCGAGTACATGCCGGACCCAGATCCCGGGACCGAACACCAGGAGCAGGATGAGGGCGACAAAAATGATCAATGCCATGAACGAATGCTAACCTAGCTGCCGCGCGACTTCGGGGCGATACCGACTATGACCACCGACCAGGCCACTCTGTTCACATTGCTGGTAGCCGTTTTCGCGCTCCTGATCTGGGGGCGCTGGCGCTACGATCTCGTGGCGTTCATTGCACTGCTGGCGGCGATCCTGCTCGGGCTCGTCCCGACGGACCAGGCCTTTTCGGGTTTCGGGCACCCGGCTACGGTGATCATTGCCCTGGTGCTGATCGTCAGCAAGGGGCTGTCGAACACCGGTGTCATCGAATACCTCGGCCGCCTGTTCGTCGCCCGCGGCCGGCGCGTCGGCACCCATATCGCCGCTATGTCGGGACTCGCGGCCGCGCTGTCCGCCGTGATGAACAACGTGGCGGCGCTGGCACTGCTGATGCCGCTGGACCTGCAGGCCGCCCGCAAGGCGGGACGGACGGCCTCAGAGACCCTGATGCCGCTGTCGTTCGCGTCGATTCTCGGCGGGATGATCACGCTGATCGGTACGCCGCCCAACATCGTGATTGCCGAATACCGGGCCGATGCGCTGGGCAGCCCGTTCCAGATGTTCGATTTTGCACCGGTCGGCCTGGCCTGCGCCGTGGTCGGCATCGCGTTCGTTGCGCTGGTCGGCTGGCGACTGATCCCGGGCGAGCGCCGCAGCCAGGATGCCCGCACGGAATTGTTCGAACTGGCGGACTACATCGCAGAGGTTCGCGTGCCGGAAGGCTCGTCCGTCATTGGCCGGAAAGTCCGGGATCTCGACGAGGATGCCGCGAAAGTCGACGTCGAGATCGTCGGCCTGGTCCGGCGTGGCCAGCGCCTGCCCGGCCTCGCTCGTACCGTCGAGATTCGTGAAGACGACAGGCTCGTGCTCGAGGCCTCGCCGGAGAGCCTGGAGGAGGCCATCGGTGCACTCGGCCTGGAGTACGTCGGGCGCGGGCAGGGCATGCTTGCCGACGACGAGTTGACGCTGCTGGAAGTCGTCGTGCAGGAGGGGTCGTCGCTGGCAGGGCGTTCGGCTGTCGATGCGAGGCTGCTGTACCGGCACCGGGTAGCGCTGGTGGGCGTGTCCCGGCAGGGCGCACGAATTCGCGAGCACGTCCGCAAGCTCGCGCTCCGGCCGGGCGACGTCCTGCTGCTGCTCGGGGAGGAGGAGCGACTCGTGGACGTTGCAAGGCGCCTCTCGCTGCTGCCGCTGGCGGATCGCGGCCAGCGCATCATCCAGCGGAACAAGGCGTGGCCGGCCGTGGGCCTTTTTGCCGCCGCTATCCTGGCGGCCAGCCTGGGGCTCGTCTATCTGCCGATCGCCCTCGGCGTCGTGGTTGCTGCTTACGCGCTGTTCGGTATCGTGCCGCTCCGGGAACTCTATGCCTCCATCGAGTGGCCCGTGATCGTCCTGCTGGGCTCGATGATCCCGATCGGCATTGCGCTCGAAACCACGGGCGGGACGACGCTCATCGCGACATCCATCGTCGATATCGCCAGCGGCTACTCACCGCTGGTCGTGCTGACACTGCTCATCGTGGTTACGATGACGCTCTCGGACGTGATGAACAACACGGCAACCGCGGTCATCGCAGCCCCGATCGCCGTGGAAATCGCCGGGCTGCTCGACGCGAACCCGGATGCCTTCCTGATGGGCGTGGCCGTAGCGGCCTCCTGCGCATTCCTGACGCCGATCGGTCACAAGAACAACACGCTGATCCTCGGTCCCGGCGGCTACTCCTTCGGTGACTACTGGCGCATGGGGCTGCCGCTCGAGATCCTGATCGTTGCGGTCTCGGTGCCCATGATTGCGCTCGTCTGGCCGCTCCAGGCAGGCTAGCTTATGTAAAGCGACTGTCGCAATTCTGCCGACAGTGCTGACGAAAACTGGCAGTTCGAGCCACGCATTTCACTTTACAAAGTACGTCTAAAAAGTTCTCCAAATTATTGTTTTTTATATTTTTATATATGCCAAAGTACCGCGCCAGTCGGATTGGCACGCAGCTTGCAAAATTCCATGCAGGACGAGGGAAACCTCGATCACTTCGTTTGGAAACGGGAGATAGTCATGGAACGAGCCACGATTCAGGACTGGACGCAGACTGCCGTGCCTTTGAAATTCGACGATCGGCGAGAAGTCTGCTATCGCGTCTATCGCGAAGGGAGCAGGCACTTCCAGGAGATCAGGGATACAGACGACCGGCCTATCCACACGCTGGAGCTGCCGGACGGCATGAAGCTCGACCGAACGAGCTACGAGGTATTGCTGCGCTACGTGCTGCTCGACGTCGTTGCCGCCTGAGCGCGCCGGTTTCAGGTCGGCGTCAGCCTTGCATGCTCTATTTTCAGGCAGCGGTCCATCACGACCGTCAGGCCTGCGGCCTCTGCCTGCGCAGCCGCGTCCCGGTGCACCAGGCCCAGCTGCAGCCACAGGTAGCGAATCCGCTTCTCGCCCGCGAGGTCGATGACCTCGCTCGTCACCGCCGCCAGCGCATCCACGCGCCGGAATACGTCGACCATGTCCACCGGCCCCGGCACGTCCGCGAGTGAGGCGAACACCGGGGCGCCCGCCACTTCCTCTCCGGCAAGGGCAGGGTTGACGCCGCTGACGAGGAATCCGGCTCCGACCAGGTAGCGCGTCACGCCATAGCTGGCCCGCCCCGGGTTGCTGCTGAGGCCGATTACGGCGATCCGCCGCGTATCGTCGAGAATCTTAAGGATATCGTTGTCGCCGAGGCCGTCTGCCTGTTTGTCCATCCGCGGCTCTCCTACCGGTGGCGGTGCCTGTTAGACTGATGACCCCAAGCTTAGCCCGTATTGCCGCAGTCTGCGCAGCGGGCGCTGTCGCCACGGAGCACATGGCATGCTGACCCCGGACCACGTAACGCTCGAGAATGCCGACATCCCGCAGGATGTCCTGATTGCCGTTGCCGAGGGCCGGAAAATCGAGGCGATCCAGCTGCTCCGCAAGCACACGGGAATGGGGCTGCGCCAGGCCCGCCGCCTCGTCGATACGCTCGAGCGTGCCCGGGGGGCGCCGAAGCCCGGTGACCTGCCGCATTTTACCGAGGTCGGCGGGACCCGGGGTCTCGTGGTGATCGTCGTCGCGCTGCTACTCGCCTGGGTACTCTACGAGGCGCTGGTCGGCGGCTGAGCCGCGCTGGCGCTCAGGCGGCGTCAGCCTGTGACGCCGCGTAGGCCTCCACCTCGGCCCAGACCCTCAGCAGGTTTTCGCCGAGTATCTTTTTGATGTCGCCCTCACTGTAGCCGCGCTCGAGCAGGCCGCGAACCAGGTTCGGGTAGGCGGAAACGTCCTTGAGCCCTTCCGGCAGGGAGTCGCCGACCCCGTCGTAGTCCGAGCCGATGCCAACGGCGTCAACGCTGCTCAGCCCGACGACGTAGTCGATGTGATCGAGGACATCATCGAGCGTCGCGTAGGGATAACCACCGTGCTCGGCTTCGAAGGTACTGCTGACGAGCGCCGCGATTTCCTCGTCGTTGAGCTCCGGGTTCGCTTCCCGGGCCTCGCGGTAAGCGGCGCGCCGCAGGTCGCCGTACTCACGCGCGTCCTGCTTCAGGAAGGCCGAGCCGAAGTTGATCATGATGACGCCGCCTTCCTCCGCGAGGCGCCGGATCATGTCATCGGCCATGTTGCGTTCCCAGCCTGGAGTGAAATGACGTGCTGAAGAATGCGACGCGATCGCAGGCACCGCCGAGAGGTCCATGACCTGCCAGAAGGCCTCGTCGGAAATATGGGACACGTCGATCATGATGCCGAGCCGGTTCATCTCGGCGACGACCTCGCGCCCGAATTCGCTCAGGCCGTTCCACTGCCGATTCTCGTCGTAGGAAGAGTCCGAGATGTGATTCGACAGGCCGTGAGCCAGCGTGACGTAGCGAATACCACGGTCATAGAAATGCTCGAGCCGGCCCAGATCGCCGTCGATCGGCGAGCCGTTTTCCATGCCCAACGGCAGGGAAATCAGGCCGGCATCGAAGTGGCGGCGGACATCATCCACCGACACGGCGACCGCGAACTTGTCGGGCGCGGCCTCGACGATGCTCTCGACGCCGTCGATCAGCTGGTTCGCCACCTCGTACGAGCGGCCTTCCGCCTCGAGCCCCGCCGGCGTGTAGATCGACATGAAAGCCGCATTGAGATGACCGGCTTTCGCCCGCGGGTAGTCGAAGTCGCCGTCGGCTGTCGCGCGGCTCACGTCCGCGGGTTCGTCCCGCAGCCGGTAGGGAACGTCGATGTGCGTATCCACGATGATGCTGTCGGCAGCGATACGCGCGGCCTCGGCGGCGAGGTCAGTTGCGGCCGGAGGCGTTTCCGGGGCCGGCGTCGGGCCGCAGCCGGCCAAAGACAGTGCGGACAGCGCCGCGACGAGCAAAAGATGGCGTGAATTCATGAAAATACTTCGACCAGAGCTTGAGAAGGGGCGGGATTGTAACCATTACTGCGCTGGTGAAGCCATCAAGCGGCCTGGCCGCGAACGGAGACGACGCATGAACAATGAGAATCCGACGGTGGGCCGGGCCGGAAGCGGGGCCGATCGACCCATGGAGGACAACCTGAAGTCCCGCGATACCTGGCTCAGGCTGGTATTCATGCTGGTTTATGCGGCGATCGTGAGTGTGGCAAGCATCGTCGTCACGGCGATCGTCGTGCTCGGTTTCCTGGTCGTGCTGTTTACCGGGGAACGTAATCGTCAGCTGATGGATGCGGGCCAGGCCGTCGCCGACTACTTCCGCCAGATACTCGCGTATCTGACGTACAACACCGAGGAGAAGCCGTTCCCGTTCGGGGCGGACTTTCCGAACACCGACAGGGCAGAGTAGGCCGGGACTTCAGCCCGGCGCGCCGCCGCCTCGCGCCTCGCTCAGACCAGCATTTCGCGCTGGCCCGGCTGCCAGTGCGTCAGGTTGACATGGGCTCCACCCACCCCGAGGCCGCGGACCCATTTCGCCGCGGCATCGAGCGTGACCCAGGTCTTGACCTTGCCCTTGCGGGTCTCCGCCGTAATGGCGCCGTTGGGCGTCCGGGCCTCGACATGAAAGCGTGCCCCGCACGCAATGATGCTGACGTTTCTGACGGCACCGGCCGCCACCAGCGCTTTCAGAGTGCGTTCATCCATCGCCATTCCTCACCGTTTCCCCCGGGGGATCGTCAACCGGAATCCCGGAGTCATCGCAGTGACGCCGGATCAGGACCTCGACCATGTTTGCCACGCTGCGGTGTTCGCGCTCGGCGGCCTG
>JAZBNZ010000274.1:0-9035 GCA_036350895.1 Woeseiaceae bacterium | reverse complement strand
TGAACTCGGAGATCGGCGTGAACGCGAACGGGTTCTCCGGATCTTCGAGCACGCACTGTTCCCCGTTGATGCCGACATTCGCGCAGGCCAGGTTAAGCAGCGTGTCGGTCGGCAGCAGAATCGTATCCGAAAGCCTGCCGTCCTCAGCGCCGGGGCTCTCGCAGCCATTGGTGAACAGCGCAGCCAGGCACAACAGCGTGACTGAGAAAGTGCGGCCGGATAGTCTGTGGTCTTTTCGCATTTCTGTGAATCCTCGAGCGTATCTGGTAGTTCGCCTAGAAACGATAGCTGGCAAAGATCAGCGCCAGGAAGTCGTAGTCGTTGATCCCGGTATCAGTCAGGAACAGGTCGTCACCCGAGTTTTCGTCGAGCGTACGATAGATCAGCCGAAAGCCGATCTGGGTCGCAAACACCTCGTCGACGATAGAGCGAATGCTGCTGAAACCGTTGAGCAGGTATGCGTACTCGAGCTGGTATTGCTCCGGGAAGGTGGTGTTGAACTGCCGCTGGAAGTCATAGGGGCCCCAGGCGTCCTTCTTGATGTAGCCGGAGACCAGGTGTTTGCCACCGAGGAAGGCTTTGCCCGAGATATCGAAGAACTTGCGAGACCCGCCTTCCGGGTCACCCGTCGACTGGTCGAAGCCTCGTACCAGGTTCAGGATGTATCTCGAACGGCCCAGGTTGAACACCATGCGGCTCGACAGGGACCAGACATCTTCTGCGGGAAGGCCGCGACCAAAAGGCACGTTGCCACCGGCGATCGGCAGGAAGAACAGGTTCGAATCCGTCGCGGTCGGGAACCTCGTGTAGGTGCCGCCGAAGTTGAAGGCGAATGGCGCGTCTTCCCGCCACTCGTTGTCCCAGTCGTAAAACGGCGTTGCGCCGGTGGGATCCCACGTGAAGTAGATTTCTCCGGAGCGCGCCTCGCGGTTGCCGAGTACGGCAAATGGATCATCGTCGCGGTTACGCGGCGCCGTGCCCTGGTTGAGCGTGCCGTCCGGATCGATCGACGGTTCGATCAGCGGGTTCGCGCCGATCAGGTTCTCGCGATACAGGAAGCGCGGGTAGATCAGCCAGTTGCCGGTATAGATGCGCATGCCGGCCTCGAACTCGTTCTTGTTACCCAGGCCGTTGTAGGGTAGCCGGGTCGGGTCGGTCACGCCGAACGTAGGAATCGGGTTACCGCCGTCGCCGACCAGGCCGGCCGTGTGCGCCGAGAAGTAGGTATCGTGGCCCAGAATGGGAAACGTGATCCGCGCTTTCAGGCCGAGCATGTCCTCGAAATCGATCTGGTCGGTCTTTATGTTGCCCTGGTCATCGACGTAGTCATAGACGTCGTCCAGCCGTTCGCGTGACGAGATGATGCCGCCGACCTCGAGCTTGACCTTCTGCGTAATGTCCATATCCGCGAACAGCGTCGTCTTGCTCGCCACCCGGTTCGTCGGCGCCGTTGCGTTGGCGCCTTCGCCGAGTCGGGAAACCTCTTCCTGGTGGATGAACGTGAAGTCCGTCTTGCGGAATTTGAAATCGTACTTGAAGGTCCACTGCGGGTTGGCACCCCAGTAGATCTCCGAGCCGGCGACCAGTTTGAGGCCACCGTATTTGCCCTTGCCGGCAAACTCGACGCCTTTCGGCGCCTTGCCGTTCCAGACATCGATTCCGATGATATCCGTTGCTTCCTGGACGAGATTAAAAAAGTCCCCCTCGTAGCCCCAGTGAAAGCGCGGCGTATGGTAGAAGGCTTCGACGTCGAGATTCTCGCCTTCGTACTTCGTGTTGAAGTCGTAGATCTCGATGCGCTCGCTATCTTCGAGGATAGTCGTCGGCGGCACCTGGTCCGGTGGTGTCCCGGGCGGCACGACCGGCGGGGCATCAATGAGCGTCGGCAGGCCGCGGTCCGGATACGAGAACATGAGCGGCTGTTTCCGGGCGACGTTGCCCAGCACGTTCAGAGAAAATTGACCCTCGATGTTCTCCGTCGGGTTGAAGGCGAAGTCGACGAAGATCATCTGGCCATCAGTGAAGTCGGTGCCGTCCTTACCGTTGACTCGCACGGATTCCTCCGTGCCGAGGAATGCGAACTCGGCATAGATGTTGCCGCCCGTCAGTTGGAGCTTCTTCTTCTGCTCGGCGTTCTCGGCCTTGATCTGCCGGACGTCGCCCTGCAGCGCGTAGAATTCGAGATTCATCCTGCTGAACATCTCGTTGATATCACCCTTGCTGGCCGCATAGGGATCCATCGCAAAGACCTCGGAAATGACGTCGTAGGCCATCCTGGGCCGGGCTTCGTATATGCCTTCCGAGTTCCTCGTGCCGAGTGCGGTGATGCCAAACCACTCCTCGTTCATGTTGTTCTTGCCGGGCGCCCAGTCGAACAGGTAAGCCTGGTTCGACCACGACGCATTGGTGTCCTGGACGTCGAGGTTCTCGATCTGCAGGTACTTCCACCACTCGTCACGCCACTCGAAGATGAACGCACCGATCGAGTTGCCTTCCTCACCGTTGCCCCAGGCTTTGTTATACATTTCCTGCCACTGCTCCTTGAGTATCAGCGCCTGCGAGACCTGGTCCTCCTGGAAGCTGCGCGCATTGAACGCATCGCTCCCGAACTCGAAAAAGACGACCGGAAGGTCGAGTTTCTTCTCGACATCTGCCCATAGACTCGTGAAGCCCGGACCCCGATAAGCGTTGCTGCCGAGCAGATCCATGTCCGTCACGAGTTCGGCGATCAGGTCGATGTACTGGATGTCGCCGTTGACGATCGTGAACAGGTGATCCGGTGCGACCGCCTTGCCCGCAATGATGACCTCGTTCCACAGGCTGTACAGGTAGCGTGCCTTGGCCGTATTTTGCTCGCCTTCCGGCAAATTCTCGATCTCGAAACTGCTCCAGGACAGCCCGTAGTTGCTCTCGTTACCGAACGCGAACATCAGGACGCCGGGCGTATTCCTGTACTGCTCGACGATCGCTGTCATGTCCCGAATCAATACTTCGCGCGTCTTTGGGTCTGAATAGTCCGTGAAGGGTACCCACTCGCCATCGACGGTATAGCCGTAGCGCCCCATCAAGGGGTTCACGACGCTCATGATGCCGTGCTCGCGATAGATGTAGGCGATCCACTCTGGCGGGACCATGGAGAAGGTGCGGATGGTGTTGATACCGGCCGCCTTCATCAGGCCCATCTCGTAGTCCAGGACCTTGCGGATGAAGTCGTCGGTTTCACCCCACAGGTTGTAGGTGTAATTCTGGCCTCTCGGCGAATAGCCCCAGACCACACCCTTGATGTAGTAGTTCTCCCCGTCGACCTTGAGGCGCCAGCCTTTTTCGTCCTTGACGGTAGTGACCCGATTTACCTGTGCCTGGCTATCGGCCGGCGACACCAGCGCTGCCGCGAGGAGCAGGATGCTGCCCAGTCTTACGATTCGCTCCATCAAGCCGGAATCCCCCATAGCGACTGCCTTGTTATTCATTTGTGGTTCCATCGAAAATACCATCCCAGTCGAGCGGCGCATCACTGCAGCGTAATGCTGACGTTGTCGATGAAGACGTCAGCCGAGCATGACGGGTCAGAGCCGCAGACGACAACGATCTGCAACGTGAGTCCGCTCGCCACGTTCGTCGCCGCAGTCGGCGTATACGAATAGGTCGTCCAGTCAGCGGTCGGCGTCGAGATGACCTCCAGGATTTCGCCGGTGGCGCCCGACCCGTCTTCGGAGATCAGCTCTGCGTTGATCACGCCACCAACGGCCGCCGATCCCTTCATATCGAACGACACGTTCACGGCCTGCCCTCCCGTCACGATGCCATTGGCACGAAATTCCTGCTTGATCACGGGGTTCTGGCCCGGGCCAACGACAACATGCATCGAAAAGGAGCCGGAACTCGCTTCCATGCCATCAACTGCGACACTACCGCCGTTCGGGAACACGGCCCAGCCGGTCAGGTCTCCGTCCTCGAACCCGCCGTTGATTGCGTACTCGCCACCGTTGCCAGTGAATGCTCCGCTGAAGCCGATATCGGTCAGCAGGAAAGAGAACGGTGCACCCTGATCTCCAAACGGGCCGAGAAGAAGGCCGTCATTAACGTCGATATTCTGGTAGTACGCAGTCGGGACCGAGACCTGGTACCAACCGTCGCCAAGATCGGTCGAGCCCTGGTACGACGTTACGTTGTAGACGACGCTCGTATCGCGGTTTGCACCGAACATCTTCACTTCTATCGAGTCGTTGGGCAGATCCTTGACCTTGAAGTCAATGGTCCCGTACGTCGAGGCAAAGCCGGCCGTATAGCCTGTGAACGCAACGAAGCCGACATCGACGACACCCGGGTCGTAGTCATCCCCGCTGGTGATCGAAAATGCCGGGTTGAATACAGGATCCGCGGCGAAATTAGCGTCGAATACCGCGCCGGAGCCGAAATTCTCGATCGCTGGCGGCGCCAGATCCTCTGTCACCGCAGGGTCGGTTGCGTAGATCACCGCGTCCGGAGTGATCCCCGTGCCGGGCGAGCCGCTACCAGGACCAACCGCAACATCGTCGAAGTAATAAACCTGTTCGCCCGCCGTTGCACCGTCGACCCCGAAATTGAAAAAGATCGAAATACGGTTGTAGGTATTCGCTTCATCGAAGGCCTGGGACGCCGCGTTGGCGAAGTCGAAGGTCAACGTTTCCCAGTCGTTCGCGACCGTCGTCGCCGTATCGGTCTCGACGAAAACAGCCGAGTTCAACGCGTCTTCGATCTTCAGCCGGACCGTAATGCCGGCGGCCGGCGACCAGACCCGGACGCTCATTTCCGTGCTGGATGCGGTCAGCGGAAGCTCGGGCACCTGGTTTCCAGGCAGGGTCGACACGGTCGTGCCTGCAGTCGCCTGGGCGGACGCCGAGCGGACCGTCGAGGCAACCATGTTCGTGCCGCCCGCCGGGTCGTTGGTTATCGTGGAGGTG
Organism: Woeseiaceae bacterium; assembly: GCA_036350895.1. Lineage (GTDB taxonomy): Bacteria > Pseudomonadota > Gammaproteobacteria > Steroidobacterales > Woeseiaceae > UBA1847. The sequence continues at coordinate 4,092 of JAZBNZ010000274.1, read as the reverse complement.
TTGCCATTGAAATCGGCAAGCGTGTATGTCGTGCCGGGGTCGTCGAAGGTGATCGTCGAGAACGCCGGTGGTTGCGGCGGTGTCGGGCAAGGATCACTCGTTTGCCGAATGTCGTCGAATTGGAAAGTCCAGTTGTCTGGATCGTTCGTGGCATCTCCGACCGTACCGTTGTCGAAGATGACCGTCAGTCCGGTGACCGTTCCCGACACGCCTGAGAAATCGAAACAGAGTTCTTCCCACGCGCCGCTGCCGCTGTAGCTGGCTACTCGTTCATCCGCCTGAGGCTCCAGTTTGAGTGTTACGTCGACCGCGCGCCGTGCAAGCACCTTCATGAGATAGGAATCACCGGCAGCCAGGTCTACGGGGCCACCGAGATCGAGTGTGCTGCCCGCGAATGGCTCGCCGGCGAATTTCTGCATTTGCGCGACCTTGCTGCTCGTATTGATTCCGCCGGGTGCGGGATTGTCGATCACGGTAGCAACACCGCCTTCGAAGTCGTTGAACGTAGCTGAACCGGACTCGAAATCGATCGGGGGCGCGCCGCTGATCGGTGCCCCCGCGCCGACTGCTATGTCGTCGAAATAGAAGGTCTGCGCACCTACCGTCGCACCGTCCGTGCCAAAATTGAAGAAAACAATAAGCTTGTCATACGTAGCCGCCGGATCGAAGGCGGTCGTGCCGCCGACTTGATTGGTAAAGTCGAACGTCAGGTTCTGCCAGGTATCCGCCGCCGTCGCAGTGACCTCGGTCTCCACCGAGATCGTATCGTCATCCGAGTTTTCGATCTTCAGTCGCACAGGGATACCGGCCGCGGGAACTCGAACGCGCATGTTCATCTGAGTTTCGGTCGCGTCCAGCGGAATGACTCCGGACGACTCGTTCGGAGCGGTCGAGACGACTGTGCCGGCAAAGGTTTGAGCCGACTCCGAGCGAATCACGCGAGCGACATTGTTGGTGGCATCATCCGGGTCGGGCTGTACTGACGAATCTTCGGCGCCGCCGAAGCCCGTCAGCGTATAGCTGACCGCCGGATCGTCAAACGTGATCGTCTCGAAGGCTGCCGGCGGCGTGCCGACTGCTGTACAACTTTCGACCTGCTCGATCTCGTCGTAATAGAATGTCCAGTTGTCCGGATCGTTATCGGCATTGCCAAGGATCCCGAGATCGAAGATGAAGGTCAGGGCGCTCGAAGAGAAGCCCGCCGTAGCGCCCGTGAAATCGTAGCAGAGTTCCTGCCAGACGCTGCCACCGGGGTGGGTCTGGCTGCGTTCCCGTCCGGAGTCGGGTCCCGACGGACCTTCGAGTTTGAACAACACCGGCACTGACCGTCGCGACCAGACCTTCATCTTGAAGGCCGAGCCTTTCGTGAAATCCACGTTGCCAGGAAGCTGCAGTGCGCTGCCGCCGAAGGTTTCACTGGCGAATTTCTGCATCCGCGCAGTTTGCGCCGTCGGGTTGACTGCGTTGTCACGGTCGGGATTCGGGATCACATCCGAGGCACCACCACCGAAGCCGCCATCAGGACCGAAGTTATAGGTGGAAGGGTCAGCCTCGAAGTCGATCGGGAACACTTCCGGGCAACTGTCGATTTGCTCGATGTCGTCGAACAGGAACGTCCAGTTACCCGGACTGCTCCCGGCGTCACCGACGACCCCGTTGTCGAAGATGAAGGTAATGGAATTTGTCGTGAAACCAGCGGTGTCGCCGCCGAAATTGAAGCAGAGTTCTTCCCAGGCGTCGCTTCCGGTGTGGTTGAGGACGCGCTCCTTGCCATTTTGCGGCAGGCCCGAAATGGCGTCCTCGAACTTGAACGTTACGGGGACGTTGCGCGATGCCCAGACCTTCATCCGGAACGCTTCGCCTTTGCTGAAATCGACGTTGTCGCCAAGATTCAGAGTCGCGCCACCGAATGGCTCGGCAGCGAATTTTTGCATCTGCGCAGTTTGCAGGCTTAGGTTGATTCCAGTGCGCTCACTGTTGTCAACCACCAGTGCCACGCCGCCGCCGAAACCGGCATCCGGTCCGAAGTCGTAGGTCATCGGATCGTTCTCGAAGTCGACACACAGGTCTTCGGCGTTCTCGCAGAGCGGCGGCGGCGGCTCCGGGGGCGGCGGCGCAGGCGTGCCGGGGATCGGTGTAGGGCCGTCGCCTTGTCCGAAACAGCCAGCGAGCAGGATCGCGGGCAGTAGTGCAGCGGGCTTGCGAGATAGTCGCATCGTGGCAAAAGCGTGCATAGGGAATCTCTGGGTAGTTACGTTTCGTCGTAATGCTGTTGTTATTTTTCGTGCTTTACCGGTTCGGCAACAGCGGCCGCAACCGTCGCACGATCCCCGCCCCCTGCGGGAGACGCCAGCCGTTCCGGTCGCAGACGAGAAACGTGCGGCATCCTCTCTTGTTCGATCGCGCCCCATCGCGATCGATCATTCTTCAGGCCAAAGATCAGGGCTCGCCGGAGTAGACGCGAACCCAGTCAACCTCCATCGTCACTGGCATTTCTGTTTCGCCGCTCGGCGGTCCGGGGAAGTTGCCGCCGACCGCAACGTTGAAGATGATGTAAAACGGCTGGTCGAACGGTGCCGGAAAAGCATTGGGGCCGTCCGGACCGAACGAATTCCAGTCGTTCTGCATCGCATACAGCACGTCATCGACATACCAGCGAATTTCGGTTGCATCCCACTCGACGGCGTAGACATGAAATTCTTCCGTCACGTCGGTCGAAGGATTGTATGTCTCTCCGGTAAAGGTGTTCTGGCCGAGCCGGCCGAAACCGCCATAGTGGATTGTTCCGTAAATCCGGTTGCGCCCGTTACCCTTGAGATTGACGGCTTCGACGACGTCGATTTCTCCTGTCGCTGCCCATTCCCCGTACGGGCTGTTCTGTGCCAATGCCCAGAATGCCGGCCAGATGCCCTGGCCCGGCGGCAATTTCATGCTCGCCTCGATACGCCCGTAGCGAAACGCAAAGCGGTCACGCGTGTTGATGCGTGCCGAGGTGTAGTTGTAGCTGTTGACGGATTCGCGGCGGACATGGATTTTCAGCTTGCCTTCGGCGAGCTCGGCGTTGTCCGGCAGGTACCACTGGAGTTCGTCATTACCCCATCCCGGGATGCCGTATTCGGTTCCATCGCCGGTCTCGAAGAACCAGACAGCGGGATCGAGCTGGGTTCCGTCAAACTCGTCGCTGAATACGAGCGTCAGCGCGTCTCCCGGCGACACCTCGTCATTGTCGGCGATCGTCAGCGTCGGGTTGTCGATATTGAGGTTGGTGGTCGTCGACGTATCGGCCGGTGGAATCGTTTCCAACAGGGACCCGGCCGGAATCCGGTTGCTGTCTTCGCAAGCGGAAAGCGCGATGGCGGCGAGTAGCAGAACGGCGTACCGGCCCGGTACGACGGCAACAGAATTCATAGTCCCCCCAAATTGTAGACAAAACCGCCGGATTTCCGTCCGGCCGGCCAGTCTAACAATTAACCAAACCTGACAACGTTGTCAATTCTCGTCAGGCATAGTCGGAGGGATCGGCCGAATCCTGCGACAAACGGGCAAAAGAGGCCAGGCACGCGGCCTTCCGGCCACGCCGCTGGCAACATAATACGGCTGGGACGCCCGTTTTCTCAGGTGGAGAACCCGGGTACGAAGAAACGCGCGAGAACGTTCTCGATCTTGTGCACCAGTGGCGACGGCTCCTCCGAGGTCTCCTCGAGTTTCGCAAACCGCGCGTCCAGCGCCTTGTTGATCACGTCGTCCGGAATGGCGGGGATAAAGGCGTACGAGTTGATCGCCACCATCCCGCCCGTGCTGAACGCGAACGGGTCGCGCCGGGGTCTGGTTGTTATCAACATTAGCTACCTTCCTTGTTGACTGTGAATGTGCGTCTTGCCGGCGCCACTATGGGGGCACCGGCGACGTGTACAAGTTAGAGGCAGCCGCCCTCGCTCACAAGCGAAGAAAACTCATTCCAGGCATGAAAAAACTTCAGGCCGCGTTGGAAAAATTCTCGAGAATCCAGTCTGTTAGCAACGCGACGCCCGCGTTGGCGGGCTTGTCGTCGCGGACGATCAGGAAGTAGCTCACGTCGGCGACGTAGTCGGT
>JAZBNZ010000273.1:0-7437 GCA_036350895.1 Woeseiaceae bacterium | reverse complement strand
TTCGACGGCCTTGGAATCGTGGACTGTAGGAGCGGCTCTTCAAGCCGCGACCACGACGATCTCCCCATCCGCTCGTTCGCCACCAAAACCCAAACAAAAAAAGCCCCGCATCAGCGGGGCTTCAAAAACCAAACAATCAACCAGCCTCAATTCTCAAAATAAAACCGCCCGAACACCTGATACGACGACACATCATCACTGAACGAAGTCGCCAGTCCCAGCGCAAACCGCGGTGTAAAGCTGTACAGGCCACCCAGGTTCAAAGCCGTATCATCATCCCCGACGTCGACATAATTGATGCTGCCATTAAGCTCCAGGCCATCCATCGCCCAGAATCGCATCCCGACGCCGACGCCGAAGCCGTTCTCGTCCTGAGATCCGAAAGCCGGCACATCGATGTCCACGTACTCGTACGACACCGTCGCGAACAGGTCGACCACGTCCGTCAGCGCGGTGTTGTAGCCGAAACCGGCGTTCCAGCTGGTCGTGTCGATCCCGAAATCGAGATCTGCCTGCGCGTAGTTGCCGAAGATGAAGAACTCGTCGTTGATCTCGAACGAGCCGCCGATGCCGAGGCCGTCACCGTCCACGTCGATATCGTCGAATTCGATCCAGCCGTAGCCGGCCTGTAGCCAGTTGTAGCTGAAGTCATCCGCCGTCGCGGCGGCCGTAAAGGAAAGCAGTACTGCCAGTAGTGAAAAACGCAACATAATTTTGCTCCTGATGGATTGCCCAAGGTGTGTGCATGCTAGTGATGTCGACCGGCATTAACGTGTCCGGTTTCACAAAGCCCGTGGATTCTCCGCCTCGAAGACTGAATTGTCACTGAACATCGATCGACGCGGCGTTGCATAAACACAACAGTCTTGGGTGCTGCGAGCCCCCGTCACGGCTAATAAGCCAGCCATTTCGCGCAGCACGAGCACGCGCGCAATCGGTTCAATTCCTCCCAAATGCTGCTACCATCGCCGCTGACCGATCGCACAATCACGCGCATCCTGAATGAAACTCTGCCATCTGCCCGCCGGCATTGCGACAGCACTGCTGACGCTCTGGACATTTGCAGCAACGGCTGAGGTTCTCGCGCCCCCGGGCGATCTTCGAATTCGCCACGATATCGAGCTCCTGAACGACACCCGGGCGATCAACATCACCTCGACCGCCTGGCCCATTTCCTGGGGTGAGATCCACACCGCCCTCGCCGACGCCGACAGGCTGAGCCTCACCGAAACCCAGCGCCAGGCCTTCGACCGCCTCTATCAGCAGGCCCGCGACGAACTCGACACGGGCTTCTGGACCTTCGATCTGGGCGTCTCTGTCGCCGACAAGCCGCGGTTCATCCGCACCTTTGAGAACACGCCGATCGACGAGCTGGAGCTGACTGGCAAGCTCTCGTGGGTGGGGGAGCGTTTCACGATCAACCTGCAGGGTACGCTGGTCGACGACCCCTTCGACGGCGACGAATTCCGTCCCGACGGCACCTTTGTCGGCGTTGCCCTCGGCAACTGGATGCTGACGGCCGGCTGGCAGGATCGCTTCTGGGGGCCGAGCCGCGACGGGAGCCTGATTCTCGGCAACCATCATCGTCCGCCACCGGGCATCACCCTCCAGCGCAATAACAGCACGCCATTCGAGACGAAATGGCTCTCTTGGCTCGGCCCATGGACGCTGACGACGTTCATGCAGCAGTTGGACGACGAACGTGCAGTGAACGATGCTTTGCTTTGGGGCATCCGCGGAAGCTTTAAGCCGGTCAAGGGCCTCGAGATCGGCATTTCTCGCACGGCCCAGTGGTGCGGCGACGGGCGGCCCTGCGATCTCAGCACTTTCGGTGACCTGCTGCTAGGCAATGACAACAAGGGGGTCAATGTTGACCCCGAAGACGAACCTGGCAACCAGCTCGGAGGCTTCGATATTCGCTGGTCGATGCCGAAAAATATCCCTGTTACTGCCTACATGCAGTGGATCGGCGAGGACGGCCGTGGTGGGGGCGGGGCGATCGGCTCCTGGCTGCGGCAACTCGGGCTGGAGTTTCACGGCATGATCGGTGGTCTGAGCCATCGTACGCATGTAGAAGTGTCGGATACGATGTGCCGGGAGGGTGGTTTTGGATTCTCGGATCGGAAACCGAACTGCACCTACGAACATCCAATCTACGAGACGGGCTACCGCTATAAACAGCGTGCACTTGGCCACGGGATGGACGGCGACGGCCTGTCCTACTCGATCGGCTCAACGCTGGTACAATCCGCCGGTCACGTCTGGAACGTCTCATTGCGCCACATGGAACTCAACCGCGAAGGCCCGGCTCAGCCAGGCCACACGATCACAGCGTCACCACAGGAACTCACCGACATCCAGTTCACTCACGAGCGTCATACGAAGTTCGGCCGCTTCAAGATCGGGGTCGGTTACGCGCAGCTGGATGACGAGTTGACTGGCGAGAGCAGAACGGATGGGTCAGTTTTCCTGCAGTGGAGATCATCATGATCGGGCGGTCGACGATTGCAGCACTGATGGCGCTGCTCGTGCTGGCAGGACCAGAATTTGCGACGGCCCAGATTCAGCTTACTCCTGCACAGCAGCAAATGCTGAACTCCTTGCCGCCGGCACAGCGGCAGCAGGCAATGGATCAGCTGCGCATCCTGAATCAGCAGAACGCCAACGGCTCCAGTTTTTCGAGTCTCAAGGAAGAGGTCAGTTCACCGCCAGCATCGGGTGCACCGTCAGCAGCGGCTACGCCGGGTGAAATCGAAGAGCTGCGCGCAGAGCCAGACTCGCGCCTGGTGCTTAATTTTGTTCCGCGTCCGGATTTGTCACGGGAGGATCGGGCGGCATTCGACCAGGACCGAGCACTCCAACAAATTCGCGGCCGTCAATATTTCGAACTCGACGATACCGGGGTTCTGAATCTCGCCGGTGTGGCCGCAATTCCGCTGCTCGGGCTCAGCGCCGAAGAAATCGAACAGCGTCTCGAGGCCGAAGATGTACTCGATGTCTATGATATCGACGTATCGATCCTGGAGAGTACGACGACAGGCGTCGATGCACTCGAGGCGTTCGGCTATGACCTGTTCGAACAACCGGGCGCCGGCTTCGAGCCGGTGACGACCGGACCCGTGCCGCCAGACTATGTTCTCGGTCCGGGCGACAGCATCCGCGTGCAGTTGTACGGCAACGATAACGGTATCTATGAGTTCGAGGTGACGCGAGACGGCATCCTGAACCTGCCGGAACTGGGGCCGATTACCGTTGCAGGGCTGCCTTTCTCGGAGTTCCGGGAGGACCTGAATCGGCGAGTCAGGGAGATGCTGATCGGCACCCAGGTGAGTGTCACGATGGGGCAGCTGCGGACCATCCGCATTTTCGTATTGGGCGACGTGAATCAGCCAGGGTCGTACGTCGTAAGCAGCCTCGCAACGATGAGTACGGCACTGTACCAGTCCGGGGGCATCAGTCGTATCGGGTCTTTGCGGAACATACAGCTTAAGAGGAATGGCCGAACCGTTGCCAGGCTCGACTTGTACGATGCATTGCTTGCCGGCGACACTTCAGGTGATCTTCGTCTGCAGCCCGGTGACGTCGTGTTCGTACCGCCTGTGGGATCCCAGATAAGCGTAAGCGGTGCGGTCAAGCGGCCGGCCATCTACGAGACGCGCGGCAAGACTTCTATTCAAGACGCCATCGACCTTGCCGGAGGCTTTCTCGCCGATGCCTATCCGGATGGTGCGAGGGTAGAGCGTATCGAGGAAAGCCAGGCAAGGCGCGTGGTTTCGCTGGATGCAGACTCGAGCGAAGCGGCAACCTTCATGGTCAGCGCGGGCGATATAGTCACGATCCCCCGGGTTCTTCCGGACCTCGAAGAGACGGTGACCCTGGTCGGCCATGTGCAACGGCCCGGGCCCTACGAGTGGCGTCAGGGCATGCGCTTGGCCGACCTGATCAGTTCGGAGTTAGAGCTGAAGCCGGGTGCGGATCTCGACTACGTCCTGGTCCGCCGGGAGGATCCGAGCACAAGGCGGGTCAGTGCGAAGTCGGCGAATTTGAGTGATGCCCTGGCCGCTCGAGGCAGTGCCGAAAACATCGCGCTACAGGCGCGCGACACGGTGCACGTCTTCAGCCTTGCATTCGGTCGGCAGCGTGTAATTCAGCCGTTGCTCCAGGATCTCGAGTTGCAGGGAAGATTCGGCGAGCCACATCGTGAGGCGAGCATTTCCGGGGAGGTCAAGGCACCCGGCAGTTATCCCCTTGAGCAGGGTATGCGGGTCAGCGACCTGATCAGAGCCGGCGGCAACTTGTCCGAGCAGGCGTATGCCCTGAGAGCAGAAATCGCGCGCTATGAGATCATTAACGACGCGTATCGCGAGACCGAGGTCATCGATGTTGATCTTGCTGCCGTTCTGCGCGGTGACGAATCAGCGGACCTGTTCCTCGAGGAGCATGACAACCTGAGGATAAGCCGGGTCCCTGACTGGGATACGCTCTGGTCAGTCACGCTGGAGGGCGAGGTCAAGTTTCCCGGGCGCTACCGGATCCGACAAGGCGAAACGCTGCAGCAGGTCCTCGAGCGTGCCGGCGGCCTGACGGATGAGGCCTTCCCGGAAGGGGCAATATTCCTGCGCGACGACCTGCGTGCTCGGGAGCAACAGCAGATCGAAGCATTGGCTCGGCGGCTGGAGGCGGATCTTACATCGCTGGCTCTGCAGAATCAGCAGAGCGGAGATCCGGTGACAGTCGACACCGGGCGGCAGCTGCTCTCGCAGTTGAGGGAGACCGAGGCCGTGGGCCGGTTGGTTGTCGACCTGGACCGGGTCCTTGCGAACGGATCAAACGTCGATCCACTCGCAGACCTTGAAATGCGCGACGGTGATCAGTTGTTAGTGCCAAAAAAGGCGCAGGAGGTGACTGTTCTCGGCGAGATCCAGCAAAGTACATCACACCTGTTTCAGCCGGGATTGCGTCGTGATGATTACATCGACATGAGCGGTGGGTTAACTCGACGAGCTGACAAGAAGATGATTTATGTTGTCAGGGCGAGTGGCGCTGTCGTTACTGAGAAACGCTCGAAGTGGATTGGCCGGAATGGTGGGATTGATATCCGACCGGGAGACACCATCGTCGTTCCACAGAATATCGACCGAATCAGGCCGCTGACGCTCTGGGCAAACGTAACCCAGATTCTTTACCAGGCTGCGATAGCCGTTGCGGCCGTGCAAACGTTCCGGGATTAAGGGTGTAGAACGAGTAGATCGTCTGGGGCAGCGAATGTCGTTGACGTAGTCAGGTTTCCCGTACAATCGACTGACAGGTGTGCCGGACTATGCGATTTTGACCTCGCTGGTTCGCTGCAGGCGGAGGTCATACGGCAGATTAGCCTGAGCCAATAGCTTGTCGTCGAAGAATTTTACGATTTGGTCGGCCAATACCATTTTTGGAAGAAATGACTTAACATCCCGACCGGGAAATCAACCAGACGCACCGACAATTCAAATGTCGATAAGAAACTGCAGGCGTTAAGCACAGGTGCAGCGCTTATGCGGGCAGTTGATCCACTAGATCATTTATGAATTTCAGAGTTGTAGCTGAATGAGCGAAGCCCTATACCTCGCCTCCATGGCTGTCGCACTGGCGGTCACGATTTCCTTTGTCTTTGCACTCCGGCCGGTCGCCAAGAGCGTCGACCTCGTCGATCATCCAGGCGGGCGCAAGACGCACGTAGGCATTGTTCCGATCGTGGGCGGCATCGCGATGTTCATCGGGCTTTTCGCCGGGCTCTCCCTCGTGGCGGATGTCATTCCGGACATGGAAAGCTTGTTTGTCGCTAGCCTGTTGCTGGTCGCGATCGGCGTCGTCGACGACAAGTATCATGTACCACCTGCTGTCCGGATGATGATACAGCTTGCCGCGATCGTGGTCATGGTCTACGGCGGTGAATTGGCGCTCCGGTCGCTCGGCAATCCTGTCGGTCTCGGCGACATCAATATGGGCCCGCTGTCGTTCGTCATGACGCTGATGGTCACGCTTACCGTCGTCAATGCTTTCAACCTTGTCGACGGTGTGGACGGACTCGCGGGGTCTCTCGCGCTTATCTCGCTGCTGTCGATTTCGACGGTTGGTGGCACTGGGTCGCCTTTCACGATAATCGGTGTGACGGGGGCTGCCGCTATTTTTGGTTTCCTGATCTTCAACTTTCCAACGCCGTGGAATCGCCTCGTTCGCACCTTCATGGGCGATGCCGGGTCTACGTTCCTGGGCTTCATCATCGTTTGGGTAACCCTCGGGCTATCCCAAGGTTCGGGTGCTGTCGTTTCACCTGTTTATTGCCTGTGGTTTGCAGCGTTGCCGATCTTCGACTTATTCACCTGCGTCGTTCGGCGAATTGCTGCCGGCAAGTCCCCGTTCAAGCCGGGACGCGATCATTTCCATCACACGCTGAAGCGGGGCGGCATGGGCGTTCGAGCGGTGCTTGGCACGCTCACGCTGTTGCAGCTCGTTTACGCTTCTATCGGCCTTCTCGGATTCTACGCCGGCGTCTCGGAACCGCTGATGTTTGTCGCGTGGGTAATACTTGCCGCCTCCCAGCGGACGCTGATCGTAACGATTCGCCGGCAGCACCGGTTCTGGGTGGTTCGCAAGCGTCGCCGTTCGAATTCGTCTTTCGTCTGATCCTGGTTACCTGACACCGGGCTCTGCTCGGCTTATACTCCGATTTCGATACATAACGGCGACGCGGCGCACAGTGGCCGCCGGTAAATTGCATGAGCCGAAAGTCAGCCCTGATCACCGGCATCACCGGCCAAGATGGTGCCTACCTCTCCGAGTTATTGCTCGACAAGGGCTACACCGTCCACGGCATGGTCCGCCGCGCTTCGGTCCCCAACACCCAGCGCATCGACGACCTGATAAACGACGAATCCCTGGGCGACCGTTTCCAGACGCACTACGGCGACCTCGCCGACGCCAACTCGCTCCGCCACCTGATCGACAAGACCCAGCCTGACGAGGTCTATAACCTCGGAGCGCAAAGCCACGTCCGTATCAGCTTCGATCAGCCGGAATACACCGTGGATGTCACCGGCACCGCCGTCATTCGTCTGCTCGAGGCCATCCGCTCGGCCATGGAACACGGCGCCAAGCCGATCCGCTACTACCAGGCGGGCTCCAGCGAGATGTTCGGCTCGGCGAAGCCACCGCAGAACGAGACGACGCGATTCGAACCCCGCAGCCCATACGCCTGTGCCAAGGTCTACGCGCATTACCAAGTCGTCAACTACCGCGAAAGCTACGGCCTGTTTGCATCGAACGGTATCCTCTTCAACCACGAGAGTCCGCGTCGCGGCGAGAATTTCGTCACCAAGAAGATCACCAAGGCCGCGGCCCGTATCAAGCTTGGCCTGCAGGACAAGCTCTATCTCGGCAACCTCGACGCCAAGCGCG
>JAZBNZ010000272.1:0-8499 GCA_036350895.1 Woeseiaceae bacterium | reverse complement strand
TTCGATGGAATACACGCTGTTTCCGGGCGATCGCATGCTCGTCGACAAGCGGGCGTACGGGTTGCGGCTGCCGTTCACGCGAGTCGAGCTGGTATCCGGCGATGCGGTTCACCGCGGCGACGTCGTCATATTCGATTCACCCACGGACGGGACGCGCCTGGTGAAACGGGTAGTTGCGGTCGGTGGCGACCACGTCTCGCTCGAGAACGGGCAGCTGACCATCAACGGTAGCCCCGCTGCGGCGCCCGGCGCGCCTCTGGTCGAGATCCTCGGGGGCAAACCGGTCCGGCTGCGCCTCGACCACGGCGGCGGGCCCGACCTCGACATCGTCGTGCCCGACGGACAACTCCTTGCGCTCGGCGATCATCGCGGCAACAGCCGGGACAGCCGCTACTTCGGGCTGGTTCCGGAGTCCGAGATCTATGCGCGAGCGATAGCGGTTTACTACCGGCGGGACGAAGGGATCGTCTGGAGGCCGCTATAGTGCCCCGTCGCCGGTCTCGCCCGTACGAATCCTGACTACGTGTTCGAGATTGGTGACGAAGATCTTGCCGTCACCGACCTTGCCGGTCTTTGCGCTGTCGATGATGGCTTCGACCGTCTGTTCGACGAGATCGTCCGGCACCGCGACCTCGACCTTGGCCTTGGGCAGAAAGTCGACGACGTATTCGGCGCCGCGATACAATTCCGTGTGTCCCCGCTGGCGCCCGAACCCCTTGACCTCGGTCACGGTCATGCCCTGGATGCCGACTTCCGCCAGCGCATTGCGAACGTCGTCCAGCCGAAAGGGTTTTACGATGGCGGTTACTAGCTTCATGGGGCAGATCCCGAGTGACGGAGACAGGTATGCTAGCAACGAAGCCAAGTGAAGTGTATACGCACGACGTCATGGCGGAGGCAGCCTTGGGAATACCGAAGACGGCTTTCAGGAAACGGCAGACGGCATGGCGAAGGAAACAGGGAGGATCGGCCCGATCGACATGAGGGTCGATGACTCGAAGGGCGGCGTTGCCGTGTTGTGGCGGGCCTGATGGAACAGAACTGGTATCCGGCTATCGCGGAACTCGTGCGCAACGGCAGCGCCGCGGAATCCGCGGCTGCACTGGCGAAGCTGGTCGGCGCCGCGGTCCGGCACGAAGGGACCTGTCTCATCGCGTTCCACCCGGAGCGGACGCCGGAGGTACTCCACCACACGCTAGAGCCGGAAGGGGCGAGTCACTATCTCGACCGCTACCTTGCCGGTCCCTACCTGCTGGACCCGCTGTATCAGCTCAGCAAGGCGCGTCGCAAGCCCGGCATTTGCCGCTACCGTGACACCGCGCCGGACCGCTTCCGCTCCAGCGAGTATTACCGGCAGTACTGCGAGCAGACGCATCTTACCGACGAGATCGATTACCTCGTCGAGGTCGGCAGTGGCACGTCGGTCGTGCTGGTGGTCGGTCGGCGGTCGCGGCGATTTTCCCAAACCGAGGTGGCCCACCTCGAAGCTTTGGCCGACACGGTTCATGCCGCGATCCGCAACATCTGGCAGCACTACGGACATCGCGTGCCGGACAGCCGCGACGCCGAAGTCGCTCACCAGCGGCTGACGCGCTGCTTCGACCGTTTCGGTGCCGATCGTCTGACTGATCGCGAGCGGGAGATCACCCAGCTGCTGCTGCGGGGACATTCGACCAAATCCGTCGCGCGCGAGCTCGATATCGCCCCGGGAACGGTCATGGTGCACAAGCGCAACCTCTTCTCGAAGCTCGGTATCAGTTCCCAGTACGAACTGTTTTCGCGTTTTATCGACGAACTGACCGTGGCCTGAGCCGCCAGCCCGGCTGCGATGTCGCGTGACTGGCAGGTAGAATCGACCCCATGACCCTCGATTACGAAGCGCTGCTCAATGCGCAGCAAGACGACCTGCCGCTTTCCTACACGGAGAAGGATGCCGCCCTGTACGCACTCAGTATCGGTCTCGGCCGGGATGCGCGGAATCGACGCGAACTCGGCTACGTCTACGAGGGCGCGGGCTGGCTGAAGACCCTGCCGACCTTCGCCACGGTGCTGATCCCCGACCTGTTCCCGCCGGACCTGGGCTGGGATTTTTCGAAGGTGCTGCACTGCGAGCAGCGCCTGTCGGTCTTCAGGCCGCTGCCGCCGGCCGCGGACCTCAAGGTGAACAAGCGGGTTGCTGCGATCCACGACCTCGGCAAGTCGCGAGGTGCCATGCTGTACCTGGAGGCTGAGGCGCGTCTCGCCGGCGACGATACCGTGCTGTTCACGGCGGGCAGTACGCTGCTCGCCCGCGGCGATGGCGGCTTCGGTGGTACGCGCGGTGACCCGCCGACGCCGCACCGGGTCCCGAGCCGCGAACCGGACCTGGCCTGTCAGCTCAAGACCGACACCCGCCAGGCGTTGCTGTATCGCCTGAACGGGGACCTGAATCCCCTGCATGCCGATCCCGCGCTCGCGGCACGCGCGGGTTTCCCGCGGCCGATACTGCACGGGCTGTGCACCTACGGGGTTGCCTGTCACGCGATACTCAAGACCGTGCTCGACTACGACGAAACGCTCATTGCCGACTTTGATGTGCGTTTCTCGTCGCCCGTCCTGCCCGGTGATACGATTGCGACCGACATCTGGCAGGACGGCAATGTCGTGTCGTTCGAGTGCCGTGTCGTCGAGCGCAGCACTACGGTCGTAAAGCACGGCCGCTGTGTCCTTAAAACCTGAGCTGGCACGGAATAGCGCCGGGGTATACCTATGAACGATCGGGTCAGTCTGGAAACACAGGATCATGTCGCGCGGGTGACGCTGAATCGCCCCGACAAGTTCAACGCCGTCGACACCGGAATGATCGACGGCCTCGTGGCCGCCGGTGAGGCGATTGCGGCGGATGGGAATATCCGTGCCGTCGTGCTGGCCGGGAACGGAGAGCATTTCTGTGCCGGTATCGACCTCGGAATCTTCCAGCAGGGTGCGAAGGTCCTGGGGCCGGAGCTGATGGCCCCCCAGGCCGGCAGCGATGCGAATTATTTTCAGCGGCCGGCGCTGGTATGGCACGACCTGCCGGTTCCGGTCATCGCGGCCCTGCACGGCATTTGCTACGGGGCGGGCCTGCAGATCGCTCTTGGTGCCGACGTTCGCATTGCGGCACCGGACTGCCGGCTGTCGGTCATGGAGATCAAGTGGGGAATTATCCCGGACATGGGCATGAGCGTCACCGCTCGCGGCCTGGTACGGCCCGACCGGCTCAAGGAACTCGCAATGACCGGGCGCGTCGTCAACGGGGAGGAGGCGCTCGGTCTCGGCCTGGTGACGGAAATCGCCGAGGCGCCCGCCGACAGGGCGCTCGCCCTGGCGACGATGATCGCCGGCCGGTCACCGGATGCCGTGACCGCGACCAAGTCGCTCTTGAATACCGTGTCCGGGGTGTCGAGGGACGAGGCGCTGCGCCTCGAGGCCGAGCTGCAGCTGGGGCTCCTCGGCCGGCCGAACCAGGTCGAGGCGGTCCGTGCGAACCTCGAGAAGCGCGAGCCGGGTTTTGCCGGGCGCAAGCCCGCCTGACGGATCGGAACTTCTGCCGCCGACGGCTGTTCTAAACGACATATCGTTTCAACGAGCTTACCCCCTTTGAAGTGTCTGCCTTTAATCCTGATCGGTCTCGCGGCTGTCGCCGCTGCCGAGCAGCCGTCGCTCTCGGGCACGATAATCGATGCCAGAACGCTGAGGATCCAGGAAAAGGTCGAGGCCCTGTTCGCTGCCGAGCAGTACACGCGGGCGCAATTCATTTACCTGCATGAACTCGCACCTATCGGCGACAAGTATGCCCAGTACATGCTGGGCTTCATGTACGAGCACGGCGTCGGCGTGAATACCGACCTGATAGAAGCGTCGGCGTGGTACCGGCTCGCTGCGGAGCGCGGCAAGCGGGAGTTCGTCGACGTGCGCGACCGCTCCCTGCAGTTCCTCGAGGACGGGGATCGCGCGCGCGCCGATTTACGTTATCTCGAGCTGCGGGAGACCTATTCCGATGCCGCGGTCATGTTCCGCCAGGTCGAGGCCGACTACGACATGTTGATGACGGCGCCTACCGGGACGCGAATCCCGGGCGGCGACCGGGCCATCGTCATGATCACCCCGGACCAGCAGGGGCTCGAGTTCAACGTGCAGGCGGCAGAGCGCCGCCTGGAGCGTGGTCTTTCGTACCTGGCGACGCTGCTCGATGAGCCGCGCTTCGACGTCGAGGATTACCGGCAGCTCGACATCGAGGCGCTGCACCGCTCTGTCGAGGACCATGTCGCCCGCCTGGACTGAACCCGGAGAGCCCGGTCAGGGTTCGAGGCCGCGTGCGAGGATATCGGGAAAGGTCGTCACGACCTGCTCGGCGACTGCCGGGTCGCCGTGGTACCACTTGGGAATCCAGTTCAGCGCACCCATGATCGCGTTTCCCGTCATGCGGACGTCACAGGGACGTATGCTGCCGTCGTCGATGCCTTCCTCGAGCAGCCGTTCGAAGCGTGCCGAGTGTGCCCGGGAGAGCGACAGGATTTCCTCGCGGTGATCCGCTTTCAGGGACGGGATCTCGCTCATGATCGCGACGGGCCCGGGATCGCCGACCATGAACGCGGCGTGCAGGCCCAGGTACCGGCGCACCTGGTCGATGCCGCGGCCGCCGCCATGAATCGCCTCGTCCAGCGCGGCGCGGCCGAGCTCGGCGGCACGCAGGTAGCAGAGGTAGACCAGTTCCTCCTTGTTGCGAACGTAGTAGTACAGCGCCGCGTCGGTCAGGCCGAGGTGGCTCGCGACGTCCTTCAGCGACGTGCCGCTGTAACCTTTCCGGTTGAAGCAAAGTGCCGCGGCCTTGAGCATGCGGTCCTTTTGCAGGGAGAAGCGGGTTTCTTCGGCGGGTCCGGCCATGGCAGCTCCGGGGACGGTCGTGGCAACGGTGGGCGGCTTGTTTTTTGCCCGCAAGTCGATTATTTTAATCACGATTAAAATAATTGCAACATCCGAAGTTACTGTTTCTTAAAGGAAAACGGATCAATATTCGGCTCTCTCGTTTGCAATACACCCGGAGTTTTCGCACATGAGTACCGCTGCCAGCGACCTGCCCGGCGTGTCGGGTAAGTCCCGCCAGATCCCGCTGCGGTTCGTTACCGCGGCCTCCCTGTTCGACGGCCACGACGCCGCGATCAACATCATGCGGCGCCTGATCCAGGCCCAGGGCGCCGAGGTCATCCATCTCGGCCACAATCGCAGCGTCGACGACATCGTTCGCGCTGCGATCCAGGAGGACGCGGACGGCATCGCGATCAGCTCCTATCAGGGGGGCCATAACGAATATTTTCGCTACATGGTGGACCGGCTGCGCGAGAGTGGCGCCGGGCACATCCGCGTCTTCGGCGGCGGCGGCGGAACGATCACGCCGGAAGAAATCCGCGAGCTGATGGACTACGGGGTGGAACGCATCTACCACCCTCACGACGGCATGGAACTCGGCCTCGAGGCGATGATCCGGGACCTGATTGAGCGCACCGAGTCGGCGCGGCAGGCGACGACCGAGCCGGCGTCGGTCGACCGGGAGTCACCGGTGGATATCGCCGCCATGATCTCCTGCCTCGAGGAGGATGTCTTCGACGCGGCCGAACTCGACCGACTTCGCAAGGAGTGGCAGGTCAAGGCCAACAAGGTGCCGGTCGTCGGGATTACCGGCACGGGCGGCGCCGGCAAGAGTTCGGTGACCGACGAGGTACTGAACCGTTTTCTCACGAGCTTTCCCGGCAAGCACGTCGCCGTGCTCGCCGTGGACCCGACCCGGCGGCGCACTGGCGGGGCACTGCTGGGCGATCGAATCCGCATGAATTCGCTTCGATCGGAGCGCATCTACATGCGCTCGATTGCGACTCGCCGGCAGCATCTCGCCACCAGCGAAATGCTGGGCGACCAGATACTGTTCCTGAAGTCATTGGGCTTCGACCTGATCATCGTCGAGACGGCCGGCATCGGCCAGAGCGACAGCGAGATCGTCGACCTCGTCGACTTCTCGGTCTACGTGATGACCAGCGACTACGGTGCCGCCAGCCAGCTCGAGAAGATCGACATGCTGGATTTCGCGGATCTCGTCGTCCTCAACAAGTTCGACAAGCGCGGCGCCGAGGACGCGCTCAGGGATGTCCGCAAGCAATGGAAGCGCAACCATCTCGAATTCCAGATGGACGATGCCGACGTCCCCGTCTACCCGACGATTGCGAGCCAGTTCAACGACCCCGGCGTCACCTGGATGTTTACCGAGTTGTGCCGGCGCGTTGCCGCCAAGGCCTCTCTGGACGCCGACGCCTGGCGCGCCGAGCTCGATACGAGCATCAGGGAGCCGCGTTCGACGGCAATGATCCCCGGCAGCCGTATACGCTACCTCGCGGAGATCGCCGAGCAGGGCCGCGGGATCGAAGCCGACATCGCGAAGCAGGCCGAAGCGGCCAGCCTGGCGCAGCACCTCTTCGAGTCGCTCAGGCTGCTCGAGGATCCGGCCTTGCCGGACGAACTCGAGTCGTATCGCGCCGATGCGCTCACCGGTGAGGGCGACCCGAGCATGCTCGTACTCCGGCAGCGCTACCAGGAAGCGCTCGGCGAACTGAGCGCGGAGTCCCGGGAACTGTTGATAAACTGGCCGGAGCGCAAGGCGGGCGTCCGTTCCGAACACCACAGCTACACGGTCCGCGGCAAGCAAATTACCGGTGAGAACTACCGCGAATCGCTGTCACGCCAGAAGATTCCGAAGATCGCGGCCCCCGATTATCGCGACTGGGGCGAACTGCTGCTGTTCCTGTCCAGGGAAAACCTGCCGGGCGCCTATCCCTACACCGGCGGCGTCTACCCCTACCGGCGGGCAGGCGAGGATCCCACGCGCATGTTCGCTGGCGAGGGTACGCCGGAACGGACCAACCGCCGCTTTCACTACCTTTCAGAGGGACAGCCGGCGGCACGCCTGTCGACGGCCTTCGACTCGGTGACGCTGTACGGCGAAGACCCGCACGAGCGCCCCGACATCTACGGCAAGGTCGGCAACTCCGGGGTCTCCATCGCAACTGTCGACGACATGAAGAAGCTGTATTCCGGCTTCGATCTCTGTGCGCCGACGACGTCGGTGTCGATGACGATCAACGGTCCTGCGCCGATGATCCTCGCCTTCTTCATGAACACGGCGATCGACCAGCAGGTCGAGAAGTACCTGCGCGAATCCGGCCGGTGGGAAGCTGCCGAGAAGAAGATCGACGCCTACTTCGACGGCGCCGAGCGGCCAGCCTATCGCGGTGAATTGCCGGCAGGCAACGACGGCCTGGGTCTCGGTCTGCTGGGCATTTCCGGCGACAAGGTCGTCGACCGCGAGACCTACGAGAAGATCAGGACCGACACGCTCGCGACCGTGCGGGGTACCGTGCAGGCCGACATCCTCAAGGAAGACCAGGCACAGAACACCTGCATATTCTCCACCGAGTTCGCGATGAAGATGATGGGCGACGTCCAGCAGTACTTCATCGACAACCGGGTGCGGAATTACTACAGCGTCTCGATCTCCGGGTATCACATCGCCGAAGCCGGGGCGAACCCGATCAGCCAGCTCGCGTTCACGCTCGCCAACGGTTTCACGATCGTCGAGTACTACCTTGCGCGCGGCATGGATATCGACGAGTTCGCGCCGAACCTGAGTTTCTTCTTCTCCAACGGCATGGACCCGGAATACGCGGTCATCGGCCGCGTTGCCCGGCGCATCTGGGCACGCGCAATGCGCGAACGCTACGGTGCGAGCTCGCGTTCGCAGATGATGAAGTATCACATCCAGACCTCCGGCCGGAGCCTGCACGCGCAGGAGATCAGCTTCAACGATATCCGCACGACCTTGCAGGCCCTGTACGCGCTCTTCGACAACTGCAACAGCCTGCACACGAATGCCTTCGACGAGGCGATCACGACGCCCACGGAACAGTCGGTGCGCCGTGCCGTCGCCATCCAGCTGATCATCGCGCGTGAGCTCGGTCTCAACTTCTGCGAGAATCCGTGGCAGGGCTCGTTCGTCATCAACGAACTGACCGACCTCGTCGAGGAGGCCGTCTACCAGGAGTTCGAGCGCATCTCCGAGCGCGGTGGCGTGCTGGGAGCGATGGACACGATGTACCAGCGCGGCAAGATCCAGGACGAGAGTCTCTACTACGAGACGAAGAAGCACGACGGTTCGCTGCCGATCATCGGCGTCAATACCTTCCTGCCCCGGGAAGGCCAGGAGGACGAGGTCCACGAGCTCGAGTTGATCCGCTCGAGCGAGAAAGAGAAGGGCCACCAGATCGAGAGCGTGCGCGCATTCAACGCGTTCCATGCCGAGGAGAGCGCAAAGGCGCTGCCGCGGCTCAAGGCCGTTGCCCGCGATCGCGGTAACGTTTTCGCGGAGCTGATGGAGACCGTCAAGTCGTCGTCGCTCGGCCAGATTTCGGCATCGCTCTACGAGGTCGGCGGCGA
>JAZBNZ010000271.1:0-4063 GCA_036350895.1 Woeseiaceae bacterium | reverse complement strand
TCGCTTCTCGAAGTCGTCGCGGTATTGCTTCCGCAGCGCGATCACTTCCGTCAGGTCGACCTCGTTGAAAGTGGTCAGCATCGCCGCCGTCTGCTGGGCCTCGACGAGCCGCTCCGCGATACGCGCCCGAAGCCGCGTCATCGGGACCCGCTGCTCGTTCCGTTCGAGCCCCACGACACCGCCGCCATTACCGGCGGGCTCGGGCATGTCACCGGGCGTGACGTCGCTGCTGTCATCCTCCTTGAGGAAGGCCATGACGTCTGCCTTGGTAATGCGTCCGCCCTTGCCCGAGCCACCGACCATCGTCGCGTCGAGATCATGCTCTTCGAGCAGGCGCCGAACGGCCGGGCTGGTCTTGGGGGCCCGGTCGGAATCCGCAGCAACGGGTTCCGCGTCCGGCTCGTTCTCGCTCTCGGCGTCCGGCGAGGGTTTATCGTCCGCCGATGCCTCTGCCGCGACCTCGCCTTCTTCCAGGATGGCCAGCACGTCACCGGCTGTCACGGTCGCGCCTTCCTCGATCCGGATTTCGCTCAGCGTGCCTGAAGCGGGTGCCGGTACTTCGAGAACGACCTTGTCGGTTTCGAGGTCGACCAGATTCTCGTCGCGCTGCACGCCGTCTCCGGATTTCTTGTGCCATGCGACGAGGGTCGCATCGCTGACCGACTCGGGCAGCGGTGGAACCTTGATTTCAATACTCATGTTTTCTTCCGTTCAGTGTCCCTGGGCTTGGCCGAGCGGCTGGCCTTGACCTCGATATTGAGCGCCGCTTCGACAAGCGCCTGTTGTTGTTGCAGGTGAACCTTGAAAATCCCCGATGCGGGAGCCGCGGCGCCCGCCCGGCCGGCATAGTACAGGTTCTGGTGGTCGGCGAGCGGCTCCTGCAGTCGGTGCCGGATCTGGTACCAGGCCCCCTGGTTCTGGGGCTCTTCCTGGCACCAGACGATGTCATTGACATGCCGGTACTCGTCGATCAGGGCCGCGTACTGTTCCAGCGGGAACGGGTACAGCTGCTCTACCCGTGCTATCGCGACGTTGCCGAGCCCGTGCACCTGGCGCGCCTCCAGGAGGTCGTAGTAGACCTTGCCGCTGCAGAGCACGAGGCGATCGACCTTCGCGGTATCGAGCTCCTCGCTCTCGGGGATGATTGCCTGGAACTCACCCGTCGAGAGCGTCTCGAGACTCGATACCGACATCTTGTGCCGCAACAGGCTCTTCGGCGTCATCACGATCAGCGGCTTGCGGAAGCGACGAACCATCTGCCGGCGCAGCATGTGGAACATTTGCGCCGGCGTCGACGGGACGCAGACCTGGATGTTGTGCTCGGCACATAGCTGCAGGAAGCGCTCGAGCCGCGCCGACGAGTGTTCGGGACCCTGGCCTTCATAGCCATGCGGCAGGAACAGGGTCAGTCCGCACAGCCGACCCCATTTCGCTTCGCCCGAGCTGATGAACTGGTCGATCACGACCTGCGCGCCGTTGGCGAAGTCGCCGAACTGCGCCTCCCAGATACACAGCGTCTCCGGTTCCGTGGTCGCGTAGCCGTACTCGAAACCGAGCACCGCCTCCTCCGACAGCAGCGAGTCGATGACCCGGAAGCCGTTCGGCCGGTCGGTCAGTTCGGCGAGCGGCACGTACTCGCGGTTATTGAGCTGGTTGTGCAGGACGGCATGCCGATGGAAGAACGTACCGCGGCCGCTGTCCTGGCCGACGATGCGACAGTCCACGCCGGCGTCGATCAGGGTCGCGTACGCCATCGTCTCGGCGAAGCCCCAGTCCATGTCCACCTCACCCTTCGCCATCCGGCGCCGCTCGTCCATGATGCGCTGCACCCGTCCGTGCAGCTTGAGCTCCGGTGGCACGGTCGTGATGCGCTCGGCGAGTTCATTCACCTTCGCCGGGCTCACCGAGGTGTCGACCGAATCGTCCCAGCCGTGATCGTGGTAGGGCGACCAGTCGACCGTGTACTCGTTGCCGATCATGCCGAGCGTGTGCTCCGGCACGGGCTCGCCGCGATCGAGCTTCTCGCGATATTGGTCCTGCATCGCCGTGACGTCGGCCGGCTTGACGACGCCCTCCGTCGCCAACCGGTCCGCGTACAGGGTCCGCGTGGTCTGCTGGTTGCGAATCCGGTTGTACATGAAGGGCTGCGTCGCCGACGGCTCGTCGGCCTCGTTGTGACCGTGCCGCCGGTAGCAGACCAGGTCGATGACGACGTCCTTCTTGAACTTCTGCCGGTATGCGAGCGCCAGGCGCGTCACGAAGATCGCGGACTCGGGATCGTCGCCGTTGACGTGGAACACCGGCGCTTCGATCATCTTGGCGACGTCGGAGCAGTAGTCCGTCGAGCGTGCGTCCGACGGCCGGCTGGTGGTGAACCCGATCTGGTTATTGACGACGATATGCAAGGTGCCGCCGGTACGGAAGCCGTTCGTCTGCGACATCTGGAAGGTCTCGGTGACGACACCCTGACCCGAGAATGCGGCGTCGCCGTGGATCAGCAGCGGCAGCACCTCCTCGCGCTCGATGTCGCCACGCCGCTGCTGCCGGGCGCGTACCGATCCCTCGACGACCGGGTTGACGATCTCGAGGTGTGACGGGTTGAACGCGAGCGCCAGGTGAACGTTGCCGCCCGGCGTCTTCATGTCGGCCGAAAAGCCCTTGTGATACTTGACGTCACCGGAGCCCTTGAGTTCGTCGAGATCGTAGTTGCCCTCGAACTCCTCGAAAAGCTCCTCGGGCGACTTGCCGAGGATATTGACGAGCACGTTGATGCGACCACGATGCGCCATGCCGAGGACGATCTCGCGGATTCCCTGGCTGCCGCCCTGCTGGATGATGTCGTCGATCATCGGGATCAGGCTCTCACCGCCCTCCAGCGAGAAGCGCTTCTGGCCGACGTAGCGCGTGTGCAGGTAGCGCTCGATACCCTCGGCGTTCGTGAGCTGGCCGAGAATGCGGCGCCGCTCGTCGTCGCTCAGCGTACGGGTCGCCGCGCCGCGCTCGAACCGGGACTTGAGCCAGAGCCGCTCGCGAGCCCGTGACACGTGGGCGAATTCGACGCCGACCTTGCCGCAGTAGACTGTCTTCAGAAGATCGATGATGTCGCGGAGCTTCATCCGCCGGTTGCCGGTCCCCGCCAGCCCGCCGGTGTAGAACTCGGTGTCCATGTCGGCCTCGCTCAGGCCGAGATAGTCGAGCTTGAGGACCCCCGGCACCGGGCGATTCATCAGCCCGAGCGGGTCGATGTCGGCGATCTGGTGGCCGCGAAGGCTGTACACCTGGATCAGCCGCGAGACGGCGGCCTGCTTCTCGCCGGGCAGCGCACTGCCACCCGCCGTTCTGCGAACCGTTCTGGGCCGGCCGCCATCACTGGCCTGCCGCAGGAGATCCTCACGAATCTCCGAATGGGCGACCTCGGTGTCGGGCGCACCCAGCGTATCGAAGTACTCGCGCCACGCGCCCGGCACGGAATCCGGATCTTCCAGGTATTGCTCGTAGAAATGCTCGACTGCGGTCGCGTTACCCCCAAACAGGGGCGTCGACGCATAGAGCTCGGTCAGCGATTTGCTCATTGGTTACAGGCAGCCTGTCGGCCCCGCGAGGGGTCGTCGGATGCGCTGGAGGATTGCCGTAGAACGAAGGAGCGGTAGTGTAACGTAAGCCGCTGATATTGGGAAAGTGTCGACGACCGTCGGAGGATCAGGCCGGAGCGAGGAGACTCACGATCTCGTAGCAGACCAGGCAGCAGTAGAAACTGAAGAACGTCGTGAGGATCAAGCCCGTCCGGATGCGATTCAGGAACCGGGTTTTCGCGAGGTAGACGAGCAGCATGATGCCCGTCGCCGTCAGCGCCATCTTGCTCGCGACGAAGAAACCGGTGCCGCCGTCCATCGCAGCAGCCATCACCGGGTTGGCCTCGAACATGCCGTTATCGAGCAGGATCAGCGTCATGAAGGCGTCCGCGCAGGACAGCAGCATCGTGCCGGTCGCGAGGAAAAACAGCCAGGGGTGATGCCAGTCCATGAAAACGACGTCGCCGTCGGCTGCTCGCCGCACCGCCCGG
>JAZBNZ010000270.1:0-17749 GCA_036350895.1 Woeseiaceae bacterium | reverse complement strand
TTGCCACGTCTATTCCGGTCGCCGTGTCCGGCGTAAGACCGATCGGGCCGACGAAATTGACCGTGATCTCGGGATGCCGTTCGAGGAAATCCGGCAGGCGGGGGATCAGCCAGCGCGTACCGAAGGTGGGCAGCACCGCCAGGTTGATGGTGCTGCCTTTGGGGTCCGTGATGATCTTGAGCGATGCGCTGTGCAAGCTCGCGATAATCGACCGAATATCGGCCGCGTATCGCTTGCCGACCTCGGTGAGCTCCAGGCCGCGGACCGAGCGGCTGAACAGTTCGACGCCGAGTTGATTCTCGAGTGCCCGGATTTGCCGACTGACGGCGCCGTGCGTGACGTTCAACTCGGTAGCCGCTTCCGATGCGCTGCCGGTCCTGGCGGCGGCGTCGAAGGAGGCCAGCATGCTGATGCTGGGCAGAAGCTTGCGATCGAGTTGCATGGTTGTTACCGACCGTCACAGCACTGTGACTATTTATCGATTGTGCCACACGGTGCGTGCTTGCAACATTAATCCCGCCTCATTCCGTATCGGGGGATCGGCAGGAGGCTCGCATCGCGGCTGCGGTTGCAGCCCGGGCGGTAACAAAAAATGTCTCGTAAATTGCCGGGGAGCTCGTAACGTGACAAAAAAACAACGCCGTGAACACCGCGAACGCCGCAAAATTTCTTCACCTTCCTTGACGCCCGTCGCGGCGGCGGTAATGGCCGCTGTCTGGCCGGCGACCGTCGTCATGGCCCAGGACGACGGCTACGCCGGCGATGGCGACCAGGAGGAGATCGAAGAAATCATCACCACAGGGTCGCGCATCAGCAGGGACACCTACTCGAGTGCCGCGCCGATGAATGTCGTGCTCTCCGACGAGGCGCCGGTACGAGGGATCAACGACGTCGCGACGCTGCTGCAGACGACCACGGTCGCGGCCGGGTCACCACAGGTCACGGCCGCTTCGTCCAGTGTTTTCGTCGCCAACGGCGGGCTGGGTACATCGACGATCTCGCTGCGCGGCCTCGGACAGAACCGAACGCTGGTACTCCTGAATGGTCGCCGGGCGGGCCCGTCCGGGGTCCAGGGCGGCGTATCCGCGTTCGACCTCAATGCGATCCCGCTCCCCGCCATCGAGCGCATCGAGGTGCTGAAGGACGGGGCATCGTCGATTTACGGTTCCGACGCCGTCGCCGGGGTGGTGAACATCATTACCAAGAAGACGGAAGGTGCGACCTTCGATGCCTTCGTCTCCCAGCCGACGGAATCGGGCGGCGAGCGAGCCCGCGTCAGCGGTTCCTACGGCAAGAACTTCAGTCGCGGCTACTTCCGCGCAACGGCCGACTACAACAAGACGACCATCCTGCAGCGGTCGGATCGGGATTTCTTCAACTGCGAGGAAGACTATACCTTCGACCCGGAGACCGGGGAGCGGGCGGACCTGATCGACCCGCGCACCGGTCAGTTCCTGTGTAACGACCTGCCGTGGGGACATGTCTGGGTCTACGATTACGCCGAGTCGTTCGCAGACGGCACGACCAACGTCGGCCCGCCGAGCTACCTGCTGCAGTACGACTTCGATGGATCGCTGGCTGCAAACGGCCTGCCGCCGCTCGCCACATCGGACACGAACCCGAACTGGATGGTGACGCCGCCGGGCTGGTACCCGATTCGGCAGGGCGATCCGCTGTCCGATTCACTCTACGATGCGCAGCATCCGCTGCACGGCACGCAAACGCTGGTGCCCGAAAACGAGGTCATCACCTTCTTCCTGGAAGGCGAATACGAGGTGACCGACAACGTCACGGCCTACGCCGAATTCCTCGTCAACCGCCGCGAGACGGAGGACATCGGGTATCGCCAGATCTGGACGTACATCTACAACTACGATTCGGCGGATCTCGGTTGGGGCAGCGACCCGCTCAGTGCGGGCTGGACCGGCGCGCAGTGGCTGAGCCCGCTGTCGATCACGGATCACGCGGACCAGAAGGTCACCGTGGACTACCAGCGTTACGTGGCCGGTCTGCGGGGTGAAAACGAGAACTTCCTCGCCGGCTGGAACTGGGATCTGTCCTTCCAGTACAGCAAGTCGGACGGCGAATACGTCGACGACGTGGTCCTTGCGGATGCGCTCGAATACCCCTTCTTCCGAACGGGTTCCTGTGCCGGCGAGATCACGCCGGTTTCCGGGCGCGAATGCGTCGATATCCAGTGGCTCGATCCACAGTTCCTGGCCGGGGCGATTCCGCGCGAGGTCGAGAACTACCTGTTCGACGTGGATAACGGCAACACCGAGTACACGCAGTGGTCCGTCGAAGGCTTCATCAGCGGCGATGTCTTCGAGGTGCCGGCAGGTACCGCCGCAATGGCAGTCGGTTTCCATTATCGTGAAGACGAGCTTCTCGATACGCCCGGGGCCGTGGTGCTGTCGGGCAACTCGTGGCAGGGAGACGCTGCGGGCATTACCTCGGGTGATGACACCACGATCGCGGTATTTGGCGAAGTCGATATCCCGATCCTGGCCGACAAGCCCATGGTGCGCTTCCTCGATTTCACGGGCTCCGCCCGCTACACGGATGTCGACTCTTACGGCGATGACACGACGTTCAAGGTCGGCCTCAACTGGGGACTCACCGATTCGTTCCGCCTGAGGAGCACTTTCGGGACGTCCTTCCGAACGCCGTCACTGTACGAACTCTACCTTGCGGACCAGACGACCTCCATCTCGGCGCGTGCGGCTGACCCGTGTATCAACTGGGAGACGAATCTGCAGCTCGGCGTAATCTCGGACCGCATTGCGCAGAACTGCGCGGCGGACGGCATACCGGGCGATCACATTGCGACCGTCGGACCCTCGATCCTGACAGGCGGCGGTTTTGGTGTTCTCGAGGCTGAAACATCGGAGGCATTCACGGTGGGCCTGGTCTGGCAGCCGGCGTTCGCGGAATTGAGCGTGTCGGTGGATTACTTCGACATCCTCGTCGAGGACACCGTCAACAAGATCGGTGGCGCCAACATCGTGGTCGGGTGTTACTCGTCGCCGTTCTTCCCGGACGAACCACTCTGTGATCAGTTCGATCGCAACGCCGCCGATGCAGCATTGCCGAATTCCATCACCGATATCCGTGACAGCTTCATCAACGTTGCGAAGCAGCAGATCAAGGGTATGGACATCGCCGCGGCGTACGTCACCGACATTGCGAGTGGCTGGGGTTCACTCACGATCAATTCGCAGTGGACGCTGAACTTCGAGGACGTGGTTGGCCTGTTCGACCAGACGCAGGAAGACCTTTCCGGTCTGGCGGGGCGTCCGGAGACGGTCGGGAACTTCTACATGACCCTGCAGAGGAACGCGTGGTCCTTCTTCTGGGGGATGGACTACATCGGAAGCACGGACAACAGCGCGCGCTTCGGTCGTGACACCGTGACGAGTTCGACGGGAGAGCAGGTAGCTATCGACCTCTATGCAGACTCCGTGATCTATCACAGCTTGTCGGCCAGCTATGACTTCACCAACGGCTTCTCGGCCCGCGTGGGTGTGGCGAACGCACTGGATGAAACGCCGCCCCGGATGACGTCCCTCGGGACGGCCAACGAAGTCGATATACTGGGCCAGGCAGCCTTCTATTCCCAGTACGACTGGTTCGGCCGCCGGTACTTCGTCAACCTGACCTGGGACTTCTGAGAGCTTGCTACGGAGTGGCCCGCCGCCAGGCCGTGTCCTGGCGGCGGATTCTCCCGTGCGCGTTAACGGCTCCATTACGCTCCGCCGGCACGCGGCCGTCATCTCGTGCAGAATGCGGGGCGTTTATGACTTCGAAACTCGCCCGGGAGATGTATCCATGACGACTCGTTCTGGCTTTGCCGCTTTCATCCTGTCCGCCTGCCTGTTCGTGATGTCGGCACAGGCGGAGGTTATCGTCGGCAGCAAGGTGCCGTCCTGTGCCGAGGACCCCGGCTGCATCAACCGGATTCATTCCGGGGCGCCGATGGCGGTCAGCGCCGAGCCGGGTGAGCAGATCACGTTCATCGGCAGGGATGCGGGCGACCTGCAGCTGGATCCCGTCCGCGACGCCGGGCTTCGGAAGAATCCGCGTGACTCGTTCGGCGCCGTGCATCCGCTCACCGGGCCCGTTCACATCGAGGGTGCCGTGGCGGGCGACGTGATCGCCGTGACGATCGAAGACATCGTGCCGGGCAATGTCGGCTATACCAGTGCCTCGAATTTCGGCTTTGCGGCCGATGCCGTCGGCACCGAGGACCGTTTCATCGTCTGGCAGCTGAACGAGCGTTTCGCGGAGAGCGAGGCCCTGCCCGGCGTACGCATCCCGAATGGTTCTTTCCCCGGCGTCATCGCGACACTGCCGAGCGAGGCCTTGCTCGCGGAGGTGCTGGAGCGCGAGCAGGCGCTGGCCGATGTCGGTGGCACCGTCTACCTTCCCGATACCGAGCTGGCAGAACCGTCGTCGCTCTGCGGCGAGGAGGGGACGCGCGCCGGCGAGTGCCTGCGGACGATTCCGCCGCGCGAGTTCGGCGGCAACATGGACATTCGCTACCTGCGTGAAGGCGTCACCGTCTACCTGCCGTGCCATGTCGACGGCTGCGGGCTCGCCATCGGGGATTTTCACTACGCCCAGGGCGACGGTGAGGTGGCCGGCACGGCCATCGAGATGGATGCCGATATCACCGTAACGGTCGACATCGTCGACGAGCCGCCGGCAATGCCGCACGGGCCGCATTACGAGGGCCCGGCTGCCGCGCTCGCGATCCCGTCGGAGCGCTTTTACGCGGTCACCGGTTTTCCCTTCAAGGAGAAAGGCGAAATCCCCCGCGAGATTGCGTATCTCGCCGACGCGAAGGTGGCGGAGCTCACGAACCTCTCGAACGACATCAACCTGGCGGCCCGCAACGCCCTGGTTGCGATGATCGATCACATCGAGAGCCGGTACGGCTACGATCGAACCCAGGCCTATATGATCGCGAGCGTGGCTGTCGATTTGCGTATCGGCCAACTGGTCGATGCCCCGAACGTCGGCGTTACGGCAATACTGCCCCTCGACATCTTCATCGCCGACTGAGCACCCGTGCCCGCTTGCAAGGTGTCCGGAGGCTCGTCATCCTCTAAGCGGTCGATGCACGGAGCAATGGCATGAAAACGATAAAGGGTCCGGCGATCTTCCTTGCCCAGTTCGCCGGTGACGAAGCGCCGTTCGACTCGCTGGACGGCATTGCCGCGTGGGCGGCGAGCCTCGGCTACGTCGGGGTGCAGATTCCCTCCTGGGATGCACGCTTGTTCGACCTCGGGGAAGCGGCGCGAAGCAAGACCTATTGCGATGACGTTCGCAGCATGCTGGACGGTCACGGAATCCAGGTCACCGAGCTGTCGACGCACCTGCAGGGTCAGCTCGTCGCCGTGCATCCCGCCTACGACAGCCTGTTCGACGGTTTTGCCGCCGAGTCCGTCCGCGGCAACCCGGCGGCTCGGCAGGAGTGGGCCGTCGAACAGCTCTACCTGGCGGCAAAGGCCTCGGCAAACCTCGGTCTCGAGGCGCATGCGACGTTCTCCGGTGCGCTGGCATGGCCGTATCTCTATCCCTGGCCGCAACGCCCGCCGGGGCTCGTGGAGGCGGCCTTCGACGAGCTGGCGAAGCGCTGGCGGCCGATCCTCGATGCCTTCGACGAGGCCGGCGTCGATCTTTGCTATGAGATCCATCCGGGCGAGGACCTGCACGACGGCGTGACCTTCGAGATGTTCCTGGAGCGCGTCGGCAACCACCCTCGCTGTAACATGCTCTACGACCCGAGCCACTATTTGCTGCAATCGCTCGACTACCTCGACAATATCGACATCTACCATGAGCGCATCAAGATGTTCCACGTCAAGGATGCGGAGCTGAACCCGACCGGCCGGCAGGGCGTCTACGGGGGTTACCAGTCCTGGGTCGATCGCGCAGGCCGGTTTCGCTCGCTGGGCGACGGCCATGTCGATTTCGGCGCGATCTTCTCGAAGTTCGCGCAGTACGATTTCGACGGCTGGGCCGTGCTGGAGTGGGAATGCTGCCTCAAGCACCCGGAAGACGGTGCACGCGAGGGCGCGGCTTTCATTGCCGATCACATCATCCGGGTGACGGATCGGGCATTCGACGATTTCGCCGGCGCCGACATCGACGAAGCCGCCAACCGGCGTCTCCTTGGACTGGAGTGACGAACGCATGAGCAGCGACCATCGACAGCGCCGCATCCGGCTGGGGATGGTCGGCGGCGGGCAGGGCGCGTTCATTGGTGAGGTCCACCGGATGGCGGCGCGGCTCGATGGCGAGTACGAGCTGGTCGCCGGGGCACTGTCATCTGACCCGGAACGTGCGCTGGCCTCGGCGCGCGAGCTGGGAATCGCAGACGATCGCTCCTACGCGGATTTCGAGAGCATGGCGCGGCTCGAGTCGGAGCGGGATGACGGGATCGACGCGGTGGCCGTCGTCACGCCCAATCACCTGCACTATCCGGTCGCAAGAGCATTCCTCGCGGCAGGCATCCACGTCATCTGCGACAAACCGATGACGGTGACCAGCGATGAGTCACGCGAATTGATCGCGGCGGCCGAAACGGCCGACCGGATCCTTGCGGTGACCTACAACTACTCGGGTTACCCGATGATCCGCCAGGCCCGCTCGATGGTGGCGGACGGTGAGCTCGGCCGTATTCGCCTCGTCCAGGCCGAGTACGTGCAGGACTGGCTGGCAGATGCCGTCGAGGCGACCGGCAACCGGCAGGCATCCTGGCGCACGGACCCGGCGCGGGCCGGGGCCGGCGGCTGCATAGGGGATATCGGTACCCACGCGTATCACCTCGCCTGTTTCGTGACCGGCCTCGAGCTCGAGGCGCTGGCCGCGGACCTGGCGACGTTCGTGGAGGGCCGTCAGCTCGACGACAACGCGGCTTTGCTGCTGCGGTTCAGAGGTGGCGCGAAAGGGATGCTCTGGGCGAGCCAGGTGGCCATTGGCAACCAGAACAACCTGTCGATACGTATCTACGGCGACAAGGGCGGGCTGAGCTGGCGGCAGGAGACACCGAACGAGCTCTGGTTTACGCCGCTCGGTGAAGATCCGCGCAAGATAACCCGCGGGGGCAGCAGCGCGGGCCCGGCAGCAGAGCGAGTGACCCGCATTCCCGGCGGTCACCCGGAGGGCTACCTGGAAGCCTTCGCCGGCATTTACACCGAAGTGGCCCGGGCCATCCGTGCGCATGACGCGGGTGAAGCCCTCGACAGCCACGTACTGTTCCCGGCCGGCGTCGACGGCCTGCACGGCGTCGAGTTCGTCGAAGCGGCCGTGAAGTCGAGCCGGAATGGGGCGAGCTGGGTCGAGGTCTAGGCAGCGTCCGGGCGGGCCGGAGCGCGTCTTCGCGATCGCATCACGAAGAACAGGCCGCCGTAGAGCACGATCAGGATTGCCGGCAGGATGCTCATCGTGCGCAGCGCGTCCGTGCCGGACGCACTGTCGAGGATCCGGCCCATGATCGGCAGCACGAAAGACACGGAGAGCATCCCGAGCCCTCCCATGATCGACAGGCCCAGCGCACCGCTTTCCGGCAGGTTCTCCGAGATGAAGGCGAGCGTCGTCGGCCAGAAGAACGTGACGCCGACGGCGAAGACCGCGGCGGCCGCGAAGACGGCATTGCCGGCGGCCAGGGTCAGGAGCTGCAGGCCGAGAAACGAAAATATGGCCGAGAACCACAGCATGCCGAGCGTGCTGATGCGGTTGGCGATCGATCCCGCCATCGCACGGCCCACCATCATGATCCCGTTGATGAACGCGAGCACCAAGAGCGCGTTGACGCCGGTTGCGGCGAGCAGCGATTCGATCCGCTGCGTTGTGCCGAGCTCGGTCGATGCAGACAGCAACATGCAGAAGCCGACGAAGAGATAGAGCGGCGTCACGAGACTTCTCGCTGACTCGCTTGCGGTGACTCCCATTTGCACGCGTTCCGTCTGTGGGAAAGACTGGCCTGCGAAGAGCACACCGTAGGCGACCAGCGGTACGAAGAGCGTTGCGACCAGCAGCTGCCAGCCGAGGCCGGCGACGTCCATAATCAGGTAGCCGACAATCGAGCCGATGACGATGCCACCGGGGAACCAGATGTGGAAGCGGTTCAGCATCTTCGTCTTCCGGTCCGGGTACATGCTCGCAACCAGCGGATTGCACACGGCTTCGACCATGCCGTTGCCGACGCCGATGAAGACGGTCGCCGTGAACAGTGAGACCAGGTCGGCGGCGATGAGCGTCGCGACGATGCCGATGGCATGCAGGATGAAGGCGAGCCACATGCCCTTGCGCATGCCGATGTACTCGACGATCGGCCCGCCGATCACCATCGCGAGGGTGAATCCCCAGAACGCGGGCATGAAAGCGTAGCCGATCTGTTCGAGGGTCAGACCGACCCCTGCGGGTCCGAAGACGGTTTCGAGCCGGGCGCGGATCGCAAAAGTCATCGACGTCAGGACCAGCGCTATGCAGCTGGCAAGGAAAAGTCGTTTCTCGTTGACGCTGGTCATCGACGCGGTTCCCCCGGGTTATTCTTACGTGCACGCGCGAACGCCGGTTACTGTAGCGCATCCTCGTCGCCCGGTGCAGCTGGCCGCCATCCGACCGATTATTGCGGCCGCGCCGGCCATTGGCTATCGTGAGCCGAAGAGGCCGGGGCAGGTGTCGCAATGCCGACGACAAGAAGAACATTCCTCGAGATTCTGGGCGTTGCCGCGGCCGTTCCCACGCTTCTGCACGCCGCATCGGCTTCAACGGCTGCCCGAATGGAACTCGCCGGCCTGGCCTGCAACATGGAAAGCTGGTGGACCGATATCGACTTCATGGAGCGGTTCGAGCGCGCAGCGGCGGCGGGCTTCGAGATGGTCGAGTTCTGGCAGCACGACCTGCCGGGGCGTGACGTTGGCGACATTGCGGCACACTGCCGCGAGCTGGGACTGTCGATCGTGCAGTTCACGGGCTGGGGCGCACCGAGTCTCGCCGATCCCGCCAATCATGCCGAGTTCTCGCACGGGATCGAGACCGCCATCGAAGTCGCCGAAATCCTCGGCGCGCCAATGTTCACGATCGTCGGCCACCAGGTCGTGGACGGCATCGATCACGAAACCAGCCTCCGGAACATCGAGCGGGCGCTGGCCACTGTTGCGCCACGCCTCGAGGCGTCCGGCAGGACGGCGATCCTCGAACCGTTCAACCCCGTGGATCACCCGGGTCACGTGCTGAACGGCTCTGGCGATGCGCTAACTATTTGCCGGGCAATCGGTTCGCCGGCGGTCAGGCTCAACTGGGACCTGTATCACATGCAATTGACCGAGGGGAACCTGATCGCGTCGCTCAGGGCCGGTCTCGACCAGGTCGGCTATCTCCAGATCGCCGACGTGCCGGGACGGCATCAGCCCGGTACGGGCGAAATCAACTACACTCGGATCTTCGAAGCGCTCGATGCCATGGGTTACGGCGGCCCGATCGGTCTTGAATGCTGGCCGGACCAGGGGGACGAGGTTCGGGCGATACGCGATCTGGTGGCTGTCACCGGCCAGGGGAGAAGTGAATGACAGAGACATCCGGCTCCACGAGACAGAGCGTGAACCTGTCACGGCGGCGGGCCCTGAAGGCCGCTATCGCGCTTGTCGGTGGGTCCGTCGCAGCGACGCAGCTTGCGCCACTGGTCCACGCGCTCGAGTCGGAGACGGGTTACCGGCCGCGCTTCCTCGAGCCCGATGCATTTGACCTGCTGACGCGCGTCGTTGACCTCATGATCCCGGAAACCGATACGCCCGGTGCACTCGACGCGGGCGTGCATCGATTCGTCGACGTGATGCTGGACGATTTCGCTGCGGACGAGTCGCGGCAAACGATGCTGGCGGCGCTCGATGGCATCGACGCAGCGGCTCGTGCCCAGACGGGCCGGGCATTCGTGACGCTCGAGGAGGCTCTGCAGTTCGAGATACTGGCCGAGATCGATCGGCAGGCTTTTTTGGAGCCGGGATCGGGAGATGCCGCGCCGTACCGGGCGCTGAAGAGCCTGGTTCTGTCCGGCTACTATTCGTCGGAGATCGGCGCGACAGTCGAGCTCAGGTTCGACCCGGTGCCGGGCAGCTCGCCCGGCTGCGTTCCGCTCGAGAGCATCGGTCGGGCCTGGTACAAGCACTGGGGGATCGCCTAGGACGCACTTATGAGCAAGACTACCGACACCGTATTCGATGCCATTGTCGTCGGCTCCGGCATGTCCGGCGGCTGGGCGGCCAAGGAGCTCACCGAGCGCGGCCTGAAAGTGCTGCTGCTCGAACGCGGTCCCAACGTCGAACACCGCAAGGACTATGTCGGTGAGGGCCAGGCACCGTGGCAGTTGCCGTACCGCGACGACGTGCCGGAAAGCATCGTCGAGAAGCACTACTCGACCCAGGCCAGGTGCTACGCATTCCGTGATTCCACCAGGCAGTTCTTCGTCAAGGACAGCGAGGCGCCCTACGCGACGCCGGAAGGCAAGCCGTTCGACTGGATTCGCGGGTATCACCTCGGCGGGCGTTCACTGACCTGGCATCGCCAGAGCTACCGGCTCAGCGATATCGACTTCGAGGCAAACAAGGCCGAGGGCATCGGCGTCGACTGGCCGATTCGCTACGAGGACATCGCGCCCTGGTACGACCACGTCGAAACCTTTGCCGGTATTACCGGTTCCGTCGAAGGGCTGCCACAGCTGCCCGACGGCAAGTTCCAGCCGCCGATGCAGATGAACTGCGTCGAGAAGGCGATGAAGGCAAAGCTCGAGACGGCTTACCCGGATCGCAGGCTGATCATCGGCCGGGCGGCCCACCTGACCGCGCCGACCGAAGAGCAAACGAAGCTGGGCCGTATGCGCTGCCAGTACCGCAACGAGTGCCAGCGGGGCTGTTCGTTCGGTGCGTACTTCTCGAGCCTGTCGGCGACGCTGCCGGCGGCGAGGAATACCGGCAACCTGACAACGATTACCGATGCCGTGGTCGAGAGCGTCGTCCACGACGCCGAAACCGGGCGTGTCACCGGGGTGCGCGTCATCGATGCCGGCGATGCGAAGGCCAGGCGGCAGTACCGGGGCAAACTGGTGTTCCTGTGTGCGTCGACGCTCGCGTCCACGCAGATCATGCTCAATTCACGCTCGGAACGATTCCCGAACGGTATCGCCAACGACAGCGGCACGCTGGGCCGTTTCCTGATGGATCACATCGGCGGTGTGTACGTGTCCGGCGTGATGCCGGGATTCCTCGACCAGTACCACAAGGGGCGGCGTCCTACCGGCTGTTACCTGCCGCGTTTCCGGAACGTCAACGAGCCCGACGGGCGTTTCCGCCGCGGTTTCGGTTACCAGGGCGGGGCCGTCCGGCTGGACTGGCGGCGTGGCCGCAACTCGGCCGGCATCGGCGAGACCCTGAAGGCGGACCTGCGCCAGCCGGGGCCCTGGGTGTTCGGTATGGCCGGGTTCGGCGAAATGCTGCCGTATGATCACAACCGCGTCTGGCTCGACGAGAAGCAGACCGATCGCTGGGGAATGCCGATCCTCAACATCGATTGCACGCATGGAGCCAACGAGGAGGCAATGCTCGATGCGATGGCGGAGGACGGCGTCGATACGCTCGAAGCAGCCGGCCTGACCGACATTAGCGTGAGCAGGAATATCACGCCTCCCGGCCTGCTGATCCACGAGATGGGTACGGCCCGTATGGGCCGCGATCCCGCGACATCCGTCCTCAACCAGTACAACCAGGCGCACAGCGTCGCGAACCTCTTCGTCACCGACGGTGCATGCATGACCTCGAGTGCCTGCCAGAACCCGTCGCTGACCTACATGGCGCTGACTGCCCGTGCTGCGCACGCTGCGGCCGACATGCTCGCGGAAAACCGGCTATGAAAAGACGCAGCTTTCTCGTCGCCTCGTGCGGCCTTGCGCTCAACGCGTCATTCCCGGCCGCGGTTCTGGCAGCGGGCGGCAGGCGCCTCGAGAAAATCGGCTTCCAGCTCTACACCGCTCGCGGGCTGGTTGCCGCGGACATGGCCGGGACGCTCGATGCGCTTGCCGGGATCGGTTACGACGAGGTCGAGTTCGCGGGCTATTTCGATCACTCCCCGGCCGAGGTCCGCTCGTTCCTCGACAGCGCGGGCCTCGCTGCGCCGTCAGCGCATGTCCAGCTCGACGACATGCGCTCGCGCGCCGGGGAGGTCATCGACGCTGCACAAGTGATCGGTCATGATTTTCTCGTGCTCGGCTGGCTGGCGCCGCCGGAGCGCAATACGCTCGACCAGTACCGGGCTCACGCGGAGCTATGCAACCGTTTTGCCGAACGGTGCAAAGAGGCGGGTGTCCGTTTCGGCTATCACAACCACGAGTTCGAGTTCGAGGAGCTGGAAGGGCGGCGCCCCATGGACCTGCTGCTCGCGGAGACCGATCCCGAACTCGTCAAGGTCGAGCTGGATCTTTACTGGATCAACGTCGCCGGGGCGGACCCGCTCGACTATTTCACCCGGCATCCCGGCCGTTTCCCGCTGTGTCACGTCAAGGACATGGCCGCGGACGGGAGTTTCGCTGATGTGGGCAGCGGCAGGATCGACTTTGCGGCGATCTTTGCCGCCTCCGGCGAGGCCGGACTCGAGCACTATTTCGTGGAGCGCGACGACTCCCCGGACCCGCTGGCAACGGCGGCAGCCGCTCACGCGTTCCTCTCCGGGCTCGAATTCTGATCGATATCGACGCGGTTGCCCCGCTGCGGATAGCTACCGCAGCTGGCTGTCCTTGCTGCCGCGACGGTTGTAGCCGCTGAACGCGCTGTCTTCCTTGTCACGTTCGGCCTGGCACCGGACACACAGGCGCACGCCCGGGACGGCCTTGCGGCGGGCTTCCGGGATCGGCGCATCGCATTCTTCGCAGTGCGAGCGACTCTCGCCCCGCGGTAAACGGTCGCGCGCGCGACTGACCGCGTCTTCGATCGTCGCGTCAATCTGATCCTGTACGGCGCCGTCTTTGGCGAAACCGCCTGCCATCGTGCAACTCCGTGACTTCCTGAAGACCTCGTATTATATCGCGAGCAGCACTGGCCGGCAGCGGAGGCCTTTTCGGACGGTTTCTGCTAGATTGACCCGCTTTCCGGCTGCCCGGC
This sequence comes from Woeseiaceae bacterium, assembly GCA_036350895.1. Classification (GTDB taxonomy): domain Bacteria; phylum Pseudomonadota; class Gammaproteobacteria; order Steroidobacterales; family Woeseiaceae; genus UBA1847. The sequence goes on along the minus strand of JAZBNZ010000270.1, from coordinate 4,592 downwards.
CGGGCGTACAGGACTCGCTGTTCCAAGGAGCCAACCCGTGACCTCAATGCTTCGCTTTCGTCTTCTCGCTGCCATTGCCGGCGGCTGTTTTCTTAATGCTGCCGGTGTTGGCTTTGCCGAGGCGCCGATCATAAAACCCGGCAAGCCCGGGGAGGCGGTCACCGAGCTGAGTGCCGAGCAGGCGATCGAGATCGCGAATACCAGCTACTCGCCGGCGGATGTCCGGTTCATGACGGACATGATCCCGCATCACCACCAGGCGCTGGAGATGGCGGAACTGGTCGCAGACCGCACCAACCGGCAGGAGCTGATCGACGTCGCCGGCCGGATCAACGCCTCCCAGAACGACGAGATCAGGTTCATGCAGGACTGGCTCGGCAGCCGGGGCGAACCGGTGCCCGATCCGACGGCGCATCACGCGATGCACATGAGCCACATGATGGCGGGCATGGCGACGCCGGCACAGATGGAGGCGCTTGCGGCCGCCAGCGGTACCGATTTCGACCGCTTGTTCCTCACGTTGATGATCCGCCATCACGAGGGTGCCGTGACCATGGTCGAGGAGTTGCTGGAACAGCCGGGCTCGGCTTACGACCCGGTCCTGTTCGAGTTCACCTCCGACGTCACCAACGACCAGACCACCGAGATCGAGCGTATGAGCGCGCTGCTGTCCACGCTGTCGGACGACCCGCGCGCCGCGCTCGCGGCCGGCTACGATGATGCAGGCGAGGCGATCAGGAATCTCGACCTCGTCGCATCGCTACGAAAGCCGGACGGCTTTTACGATCCCCGCAATCCGGCCGAACTGCCGCCGACGCGCCTGCCGTCGAGCCGGGAAGACGGTGAAGAGCCGGCCGGGGAAGAAGACGACGAGGACGAGGATTACGAGCGTGCGCCGCTCTTGAGCTTCACCAACACCGACATGGCCTTCTCGGGCGACATCCTCGTGGCGGGCAGCTACCACGGCTTTAATATCTACCGGCTCGGTGACGACGGCCTGCCGAACCTGATGAGCTCGGTCGTATGCCCGGGCGGTCAGGGCGACGTTTCCATCGTCGACGATCTCCTGATCATGTCGGTCGAGGAGACGCGCGGCCGCCTGGACTGCGGACTCGAGGGTATCAGCGAAGACGTCAGCGCCGAGCGTTTTCGTGGCATACGCATCTTCGACATCAGTGACCTGTACCGGCCGGTCCAGGTGGGCGCCGTGCAGACCTGCCGGGGTTCGCACACGCACTCGGTCGTCTCGGGTCCGGGCGAGGACGGCAGGATCATCGTCTACAACTCGGGGACGTCTTCCGTCCGTGACGAGGACGAGCTCGAGGGTTGCATCGGCGAAGTGCCCGGTGACGAACGCACGGCGCTGTTCCGGATCGACGTGATCGAGATTCCCGTCGAGGATCCCTCGAAGTCGCGCATCGTCGACAGCCCGGCGGTATTTGCCGATGCCGAGGGCAACCTGGCCGGCCTGTGGCGCGGCGGGGATCACGGCGACGAGACCCAGGATACGAATCGCACCGACCAGTGCCACGACATTACCGTCTTCCCGGAGAAGAAGATTGCCGCCGGCGCCTGCTCCGGCAACGGGATCCTGTTCGACATCTCGGATCCGCTCAATCCCGTCCGCATCGACGCCGTCGTCGACAGCGGTTTTGCCTACTGGCATTCGGCGACGTTCAACAACGACGGCACCAAGGTGGTCTTCACGGACGAATGGGGCGGCGGTGGCCGGCCGCGATGCCAGGCGCACGACCCGCTCGACTGGGGTGCGAACGCCATCTACGACATCGTCGACGGCAAGCTCGTGTTCAGAAGCTACTTCAAGATGCCGGCGCCGCAGACCGACACCGAGAACTGTGTCGCACACAACGGATCGATAGTCCCGGTACCGGGGCGCGATATCTTCGTGCAGGCCTGGTACCAGGGCGGCATCTCGATGATGGACTTCACCGACTCGGCCAACCCGGTGGAGATCGCTTATTTCGACCGGGGCCCGATCGATGCGGAAAACCTCGTCGTCGGCGGTTTCTGGTCGGTGTACTTCTACAACGGCCGCATCTACGGGACCGAGATGGTTCGCGGGCTCGACGTGCTGGCACTGCTGCCGAGCGAATACCTCACCGAAAACGAGGTGGTGGCCGCCGGGCTTGCCGACCACGACGGCATCTTCAACCCGCAGCAACAATTCACCGTCCAGTGGCCGGCGGAGCCGGTCGTGGCGCTCGCCTATGTCGATCAGCTCGCCGGCAGCGAGGCGCTGGCGGCGGCCACCGAGGCGGAAGTTCGCGCGGCGTTGAGTCGGGCCGGTGACGAGCTCGCGAACGGTTCGCGCAACCGCAAGCTCGCGAGAGAACTCAGGAGCATCGCGGGGACCATGGCCGACGCCCGGGGCGACGCTATCGCGGCGAGACGCCAGGCGGAGCTCGCGGCAACCCTGGAGAGAATCGCTTCGCGGCTGCTGTAAAGATACGCGGTCGTGTAGTGGAAAACGCCGACTGAAACCCCATCTCTCCGGCACTACACTAGGGTGCCGGTCGTTCGGCAACGGGAGTGCTGAATGGAGTTTCGGGACTATTACGAGGTCATGGGCGTCAGTCGGGACGCTACGCAGGACGAGATCAAGAAGGCGTATCGACGCCTGGCGCGCAAGTACCATCCGGACGTCAGCAAGGCGGCGGATGCCGAGGAGCGCTTCAAGGAGGTCGGAGAAGCGTACGCGGTCTTGAAGGACCCGGAGAAACGTGCGGCTTACGACCAGCTCGGCAAGAACTGGAAGTCCGGCGAGGACTTCCGGCCGCCGCCGGACTGGGATGCCGGTTTCGAGTTCAGCGAGGGCAGCTTCGGCGGTGATGCCGGCGGCTTCAGCGACTTCTTCGAGAGCCTGTTCGGGCAGGGCGGATTCCGTGCCGGCGGCCGGCCGCAGGGAGGATTCCGGGTCCAGGGCGAAGACCATCACGCGAAGGTCCTGATCGATCTCGAGGATGCCTACCGGGGTGCGAGCCGCAGCATAAGCCTGAAGGCCCCGGAGCTCACACCGGAAGGGCGGGTGGTGACGCGAGAACGCACGCTGAATGTACGTATCCCCAAGGGCGTACGGCAGGGTCAGCGCATTCGGCTGGCCGGCCAGGGCTCGCCCGGTATCGGCGGCGCCCCGGCGGGCGACCTGTACCTCGAAATCGAGTTCAACCCACACACGCGTTACCGGGTCGAGGGGCGCGATGTCTTCATGCGGCTGCCGATCGCCCCCTGGGAAGCCGCGCTCGGCAGCAGCGTGACCGTGAAGACGCCCGCTGGCGATGTGGACATGAAGGTGCCGGCTGGCACGACACGTTCGCGCAAGCTGCGGCTCAAGGGGCGCGGCATTCCCGGGAAATCGCCGGGTGATCTGTACGTCGAACTCGACATCACGCTGCCGCCGGCCGACTCGGAGAAGGCGAAGAAGCTCTACGAAAACATGCGCGACGAGTTGGCCTACGACCCGCGCGAGCGGATGGGAGCCTGACGATGAACGAGCGACTGCTAAGCGGTATCGTGCTCGACGACGCGGTCGAGCTTACATTCGACGAGTTTTGCCTGGCGTGTTCGCAATCGTCGACCTGGGTCGTCGAACTGGTCGAAGAGGGCGTACTCGAGCCGGTGGACACGGAGGCGGACCACTGGCGGTTCACGGGTACCAGCCTGGTTCGTGCGCAGGCCGCGAGACGGCTGCAGCGGGATCTCGACGTGAATCTGCCTGGCATCGCCCTTGCGCTCGACCTGCTCGAGGAAATCAATGAACTGCGGGAGCGCCTCGGCCGGCTCCTGCCTGACGACGGCAGGGGCTGACGGGGCTTCGGGACGGGAGACAGGCGATGAGTGATATGAAACACACGGTGTGCCCGCACTGTAACGCGGTGAACAGGATCCCCGCGGCGCGCCTTGCCGAGCACCCGAAGTGCGGCAAGTGCGGCGATGCTTTGTTTACGGGGCGGCCCTTCGCTCTGAACGATGCGAATTTCAGCCGCCACATCAGCCGGAGCGACGTGCCGGTGGTCGTGGATTTCTGGGCCGAGTGGTGCGGCCCCTGCAAGATGATGGCGCCCGCCTTCGAGGCGGCTGCCGCCGAACTCGAGCCCGACGTCCGCCTGGCCAAGCTCGATACGGAACACGCCCAGGCGACCGCCGCGCAGTACCGGATCCAGAGTATCCCGACCCTGGCGCTGTTCAGGAACGGCCGGGAGATTGCCCGCCAGCCGGGCGCCATGGGGGTCCAGGATATCGTCCGCTGGGTTCGCGCGAACCTGTGATGCGCGGACGGTGACACGCGACGTCGACAAGGCGCTCGTTGCCCGGCTGCTGGCTTCCCTGTACGGCCTTCGCGACGAGGCCATTGCCGCCGAGGCTGCGCGTGCGGGCGAACTCGGCGTGTTGCCGGGTACGCAGCGCGCGAGCGCCTGCAACCTGATCCACTACCTCGCGATTCGCAGGCATGACATCCGGCCTCTGCAACTGGACCTGATGTCGCTCGGCCTGGCCTCGCTCGGCATCTGCGAATCGCACGTGCTGGCATCGCTCGACCGGGTCATCGAAATACTGGAGCTGCTCAACGAGAG
>JAZBNZ010000269.1:0-9038 GCA_036350895.1 Woeseiaceae bacterium | reverse complement strand
TCGTCGAACTCGTCGGCGACGGTTTGCACGATCGGCCCGCCGAGCAGTAATTCCAGGTCCCGGAAATTGGGGCCCTCGTCGAGGCCGAAGTATTCGTCGGCGAGGTTGCGGCCGCCGACGATGGCGACCTGGTTGTCGACGACCATGGCCTTGTTGTGCATGCGGTGATCGAGACGCCCGAACTCGGCCAGGTTCAGGAACTGGCGCGTCGCGAGTCCGCCCGAGCGGCGCTTGAAAGGGTTGAACACCCGGTACTCGATGTTCGGGTGTGCCGCGAGCGCGAGCAGCAGCTCGTCCTCGTGCACGAGGAACGTATCGTCGATCAGCATCCGGATCACCACGCCGCGATCGGCGGCGCGGAGCAGGTGATCGAGCACCATCGCGCCGGCGGTATCGAAATGCCAGAGGAAGGTCTGCAGGTCGATCTGCTCCGAGGCGCTGTCGATAGCGGTCAGCCGCCAGTCGAGCGCACCCGGTCCGTCGTTGAGCAGGATATGCCAGTCGGCCCCGGCTGCCGCTTCGACCGTCGACCAGAGCGGCGTTTCCGCGGGGGGCGGCGTGTACTCGGGAAGACGATCGACCGGCTCGAGCGAGGCGCAGGCGCCCAGCAGCAGCGCAGCCCACAGCAGGCACAGGCGCTGCAGTCCCCTGCCTGGCAGGGTCTTGTCGAGCCTGGTCTCAGGCATCCTTTCCGGACGGCTCCACATTGGTGTTCAGTCGGAAAAGGTTGCCCGGGTCGTAGCGATCCTTGAGCGCGACCAGCCTTCCGTGATTGCTCCCGTAGTTCCGGTTGATGCTCTTCTGGGTCTCGAAATCGGCCCCGTTGGTGTAGAAGCCGTCGGTGAATTTCTCGATGCCGGCCCAGTACTCCTTGATGTAGGCGACGTGCGGTTCGCGATCGACGCCCACGTTCCAGGAGACGACGGCTGCCGGCCCATTGATCGCGTCGCGGTTCGCAAATGCGGTCGCATCCTCGGCGACACGAGTGATCGCGCCGCCCGACTGCTGGTAGAAGAAGACCGTGGCGCGATCCGGGTGGCCCTCGAAGCCGTCGACGATCGCGTCGATCTGTCCGCCCGAGATGTCGGTGACGAAACCGCCCTTGATGTACTGGCCGCCGTGGCGCGGGTCGGAGTTGTCCGCGGACTGCTGCAGCGCGACGTAGTCTTTCGGGCCGATCGAGTTCGCGATGGGGTCGCCGAGCTTCGCGATCGGGGCCAGCGCTTTCTCGGCGTCCTTGTGATCGCCACACCAGACGGGGGACAGGATGACGACACCGGGCTGGCCGCCGGGCGGTGCGACCATCACCAGGTCGGTCTGCAGTTCGTCCGGCGCCTCCTGGCTGTACTCGGCATAGAAGCGCACCACGTCCTTCGCCCGTTCCAGCGGGAAGACGACGTCGCCGGCAATGACCGTGCGATCCATCTCGTGCAGCGCGAACTCGAACATCGTCACGATGCCGAAGTTGCCGCCGCCGCCGCGGATGCCCCAGAACAGTTCGGGGTTCTCGTCCGCGCTGGCGCGCCGCATCACGCCGTCGGCCGAAACGATGTCGACGGCCGTGATGTTGTCGAGCGTCAGGCCGTACTTGCGGCCGACACGGCCGAAGCCGCCGCCGAGCGCGAGTCCGCCGACGCCGGTGTGCGAAACCGTTCCGGCCGTCGTTACGAGACCGTGCGCCATCGTTTCGTGGTCGAGGTCGCCCAGGAGGCTGCCGCCGGCGACGTAAGCGCGCTTTCGACCGACGTCGGTGCGCGCGCCGCGCAACAGGCCGAGATCGATTTGCATGCCGCCGTCGCAGGTCGACTTGCCGGAGAAGCTGTGGCCGCCGCATTTGACCGCGAGCAGGAGATTGCGCTCGCGCGCGAAATTCACCGCGGTCGAGACGTCGGCCGGGACCCTGGGCTGAACGACCAGTGCCGGGTGCTTGTCGATCGACGGGTTGAGAACCTTGCGGGCGACGTCGTAACCCGCGTTGCCCGGCAGCAGCAGGTTGCCGCGCAATTCGCCCTTGAGTTCCTCGAGCGCGGCCGCCTCCAGCGTGATTTCGTCGCCGGTGTTGCTTTGCGCGGCGATCGCGGATGAGACCGTCGTGAGCGAATGCCACAATGCACCTTGTGCACCGGCCGGCAGAGCCGCCGTGACGGCGGCCGACAGCGTCGAGCCAAGGAAGAGTCGTCGGTTCATGCTTGCTCCCTCATGAGATTATTATTGTGCGCGCTGGCAGCGCGCTTCCCCCGCCCGAAGACTATAACGTTTGCCGTTCGGCTGCAGCTGCAAGCCTTCGCCGGGGGGCTCTTCAGGCCAGCGGCGGCCGTTCGGCGGCGACCCCGAGCTCGGCCTCCAGTGCACGCCCGACCGTCATGAGTCTTCGTTCCTCGAACAGCGGCGCCCAGAGCGTCACGGAGCGCGGCACGCGCGCTGTCGTCGTGTCGGCGTCGTTCTCGGGTCGACTGAAGAGCGGCCGCGGTGTGATCTCGTCATAGCCGGCCCGCAGCGTGAGGCTCGGCTGGCCGGTGAAGTTGGTCGCGACCAGCATCGGGTTGCCGAAGCTCGGCCCCAGCACGACGTCCACCTGGCCGAGGAAGGCGTGCATCTCCTGCATGACGAGCCGGCGCAGCCGGTCGGCCTGCACGTAGTCGACCGCCGAGAAATAGCGGGATTCGCGGAAGCTGTTGGGCCAGGCGTTGTCGACCTGGCGGCGCAGCAGCTCGTCGTCCCCGGACAGCGTCAGGGACTCGAAGGCGGCCGCCGATTCGATGCCGAGCGCGGGCAGGATTTCCTGGGTGGGCAACTCCGGGAGGGTGAGCGGCTGGAGCCGGGCGCCGAGTCTGCCGGCCGCATCGAGCGCCGCCCGGTGCGCATCCAGCACGCCGTCCCCTTCGAACCAGGCCGGGTCGTAGCCGATGACGAACTCGTCGATCGGGGCGCTGCCGTCGTAGTCGAAGCCCATGGCGATCGAGCCGGTGTCCCGGGCGTCGTAGCCGTTGAGCGCGGCCAGCACCAGCGCCGTGTCCTCGACGCAGCGGCACATGGGCCCGGCCTTGTCGAGCGACCAGCACAGCGCCATCGTGCCGGCCCTCGAGACGCGCCCGAAGCTCGGCCGGAGGCCGGTGACACCGTTGCGATCGGACGGCGAGACGATCGAGCCGAGCGTCTCGGTGCCGATCGCGAACGCGCACAGGCCCGCCGCCGTCGCCGATCCCGACCCCGCCGAGGAGCCCGATGCGCCTTCCTTCGGGTTCCACGGGTTGCGGGCCTCCCCGCCGAACCAGACGTCGCCCCAGGCGAGTGCGCCGACCGCGGTCTTGCCGAGCAGGACGGCGCCCGCGTCTCTCAGCCGTGTTACGACGGCGCTGTCGCCGTCCGGGACCCGGTCCCTGAAAGGCATCGCACCCCAGGTCGTCGCGATGCCCTTTGTGTCCATCAGGTCCTTGACGCCGTAAGGGATGCCGTGGAGCGGGCCGCGAACCTTGCCGGCCGCGCGTTCGCGGTCGGCAAGGTCGGCCTCGGCCCGCGCGAGCTCCGGTGTCACGGTAATGAAACATTGCAGCAACGGGCCATAGCGCTCGATGCGGTCGAGGTAGATGTCCGTCAGCTCGCGGCTCGACAGCTGGCCGGTTGCCATCCAGTGCGCCTGCGCCGCGACCGGCGCAAAGGCGATGTCTTCGGCCGTGGCCGGCCGTTCGCCGAATTCGCTCTCTGCGAGCACGACCCGGTCGTCCTGGGTGCCGTAGTCGATGCCGGGCAGTCGCGGGTCGAAGGCCAGCGCCGGCTGCAGCGTGTTGGGCAGGTCGAACTCGCGGCGGCGCCGGAGGGACTCGATCTGTTCGGCAAAGTAGCCGTCCTCCGCTGCCTCGATCGGCCCGCCAAGAATCTGCCTGCGTTCCGCCTCGCTGAAGCTCAGGGCGAAGAGCTTTTCCGCCTCGGCCAGCGTCCGCTCGGTGATGCGGTCGTCGAAGCCGGCCCAGAGGTCGTCGCCGTTGGCAGCATCAGGTTCGGCTCGTCGCGCGCAGGCGGGGAGCGCGGCGCCGGCGCCGCCGGCCAGTGCCGCGAGCAGCAGCCGGCGGCGATTGATCGTGTCAGGGTCGGGTTTGTTATCGTTATCGCGCATGGCAGCTTCCGTTTTTTTTCGATTCGACGGGATGCAGTCGTGCCCTGGTGAGGGCTGACTCGAGGTTCGACGCATAATGAAACTGCCCCGCGATTTTTACCAGCGGGAGGACGTGCTCGCGATCAGCCGTGAGCTCCTCGGCAAGGTGCTGTGCTCGAGTCTCGACGGCACGGTTACCCGGGTCGTAATCACCGAGACCGAGGCCTACGCCGGCGTCGAAGACCGTGCGAGCCACGCCTTCGGCAACCGTCGCACACGCCGTACCGAGCCCATGTTCGGCGCCGGCGGCATTGCGTACGTGTACCTTTGCTACGGCATCCATCACCTGTTCAATGTCGTCACGGCCGGTGAGGGCGTGCCGCACGCTGTCCTCGTCCGTGCCAGCACGCCGCTCGAGGGACACGAGATCATTGCGAGGCGGCGCGGCATGCCGGCAGACGACAGACGACTCCTCGCCGGTCCCGGTTCGCTGGCCCGCGGCCTCGGCATCACCACGGCGCTGACGGGCGAGTCCTTGCTGGGCAAGCGCGTGTGGATAGAGGATCGAGGTATCGAGGTCGCGGACGAGGCCATCCGCTCCGGCCCGCGTGTCGGTGTGGACTACGCGGGCGAGGATGCGCTGCTGCCGTACCGGTTTCGCCTGAACTCCCAGTCGAATTAATGACTTGTGTACCTGACCGCGTGCTAGACTCCCGCGAACCGCGCCGCTGACGGGGGCGCTTCCGGGAAAGAGGACAACAACAATGCATAAACGCATCCTCGCATCCATCGGTCTTGCGCTCTGGGCGACGTCGACGTTTGCACAGCTCGCGCCGGAACTGGTCGGCAACGAAACGCTCGGCGAGCCGGGCAAGAACTGGTTCATCGCGAAATCGCGCAACGGTGGCTACGTCTACGACGCGGATACCGGCGACATGCACGGCCTGGTCTCGTTCAGCAACTTCACGTCATCCTTCGAGATCAGCAATGAGCGCCGGGAGATCTACGCGCCCGAGTCCTACTTCTCACGCGCCGTCCACGGCGAGCGAACCGACATCGTCGCGGTTTACGATTTCGAGAACCTCGCGCCGGTCGCCGAGATCGAGATCCCGAAAAAGATCGCGGTGCTCCCGTTCCGTCGTCACGTAGGCATGCTCAACGACGGTCGGCATTTCCTCGTGTTCAACATGACGCCCGGGCAGTCGGTGACGGTCGTCGACGTCGAGACCCGCGAGTTCGTCGGCGAGATCTCGACGCCGGGCTGCGCGATGATCATGCCGGTCCAGGAACGCGATTTCCTGATGATGTGCGGCGACGGCACGCTGCAGCTGATTCAGCTCGCCGAAGACGGTACCGAGGCGAATCGCGAGCGCAGCAAGAAGTTCTTCGACGTCCTCGACGACCCGATCTTCGACCGGCCCGCGCCGACCGCCGACGGCTGGCTGCTCATGTCCCGCACCGGCCGCGTACTCGAAGTCACGGTCGACGGCAGCCGGATTCGTCTCGGCGACGACTGGTCGCTGGTCGACGACGAGGAGAAGGATGCCGGCTGGGTGCCGGGCGGCGGCGAGTTCGTTTCCGTTCACAAGTCGACCGGGCTCACCTACGTGCTGATGCACCAGGCCGAGAAGGACTTCACGCATCACGATCCGGGCACCGAGATCTGGGTCATGCATGCCGGCGAGCAACGGCGCATCGAGCGCATCGAGCTCGAAGTGCCCGCCGGCGCGCTCTACGTCACGCAGTCGGACGAGCCGAAGTTGCTGGTCACCGACGAGGAGGGCGGCGTGCACGTCTACGACGCGATCACGCTCTCGCTCGAGCAGACCATCGAGGACCCGGGCCCGGGCTTCGCGTATTTCTCGGGCTTCTGACGCGTGCTGGATCCGCTCGTCGTAACGACAGTCTCGGTCGGCTTCGGCCTCCTGTTCCTGCTGGGCGCCGTGCACAAGCTCACGTCGCTCACGGAGTTCCGCGCGATACTCGCCGACTACCGGCTCCTGCCTGCCGCGCTGGTCGCCCCGGTCGCCGCCGGCGTCGGTGTGCTCGAGGCCGTACTCGGCGGGGCCTGGCTGTTCGCCGCCGATAAATCGCTTCCGGCCATCGTGACGGCGGCGCTGCTGTCCGTTTATGCGGGCGGCATCGCGATCAATCTCTTCCGCGGTCGTACGCACATCAGCTGCGGCTGCAGCTTCGGCCGGTCCGCCGGCGGCGACGACCTGCTGTCCTGGGGGCTCGTCGGCCGCAATCTCGTCCTCGTGGCGGGCGCCGGAATGGCACTGCTGCCGGCGACCGGGCGTGCCTTCGGCGGACTCGACTATTTCACGCTGGTCGCGGCGCTGCTCGCGGCCGTGTTGCTGTTCGCGGCCAGTAATCAGCTCATTCGTAACCGTGCCGCGATCCAGGCGTGGCGACGCACGGTGAACCGCAATGACTGAGATGCTGGTGATATCCAACGTCCTGCTCTGGGTGCTCGTCGTCGTCCTGGCGCTGGTCGTTCTGGCGCTGGCGCGGCAGGTGGGGATACTCCACGAGCGCGTGGCACCCGCCGGCGCGCTGCAGCCGACCGAGGGTCCGAAGGTCGGCGAACTGACCAGGGCAATGCCGCTGACCGACCTTGCCGGGCGTCCGGTAACGATCGGCGGCGCCGATGCAGACGGGCTCGGCACGTTCGTGATGTTCATCTCGCCGACCTGCCCCGTCTGCAAGTCGCTCGTGCCGACCGCGAAGTCCCTCGCCCGGAAGGAGTCCTCGCGCATGCGGCTCGTCTTCGCGAGCGACGGTGACGACCGGTCCGAGCACGAGGCCTACACCCGGGACCTCGGCCTCGACGACTACCCCTACGTGCTCTCCGAGACGCTGGGTATGACCTATCACGTCAGCAAGCTGCCGTTCGCGGTGCTCATCGGTGCCGATGGCAGCTTGCAGAGCAAGGGTCTCGTGAATACCCGCGAGCACCTCGAGAGCCTCATCGAGGCGATGGACTCGGGTTACGCCACGCTGCAGGACTTCGTCCGCGAGAGCGCGGAGTCGGCGCCCGACATCGACACGCCGGTCAAGGAACAGGTGTCATGACAACAAAAAATCTGATCGACAAGGGATACTACTGGCTCGACGAAGCGGCGCGCGACAGCGCGAGACTGCTCGCGAGGCGCATCTCCAGGCGCAGCTTCCTCGGCCGGCTGGGCGCGATGCTCGCCGGTGCCGCGATGTTGCCGCTGCTGCCGGTTGCGCGATCGTTCGCCGCGGAACCGGAACTCAAGGAGATGGGCGATCCCAAGAGCTGCGACTACTGGCGCTACTGTGCGCTGGGGGGGACGCTCTGCGCCTGCTGCGGCGGCACCCACAAGTCCTGCCCGCCGGGAGCGGAGGCTTCGCCGATCACCTGGGTGGGCACCTGCCGTAACCCGGTCGACGATCGTGACTACCTGATCTCCTACAACGACTGCTGCGGCAAGGCGGTCTGTGCCCGCTGCGGTTGCGGCAACGCCGAGCGGGATCGCCCCGTCTACTACCCGACCAACAGCAACAGCGTGCTGTGGTGCTTCGGCACGGAAAGCCGCGCGTATCACTGCACGGTCGCCGTCGTGCTGGGCGAGGCGGCGGACTGACGCGCATGCGCGGCCTGGCCGGCATCGTGCTGCTCGGCATCACGACGATAGCGGCCGCCGAGTCGCCCGACCCGGTTCGCGCGAACTACCTCTTCGGCTGCCGGGGCTGTCATCTCGCCGATGGTCGCGGTGTTCCGCCGGAGGTGCCGACCCTGCGCAACACCCTGGGCGAGATCGTCGCCCGTCCCGGTGGCCGTGACTACCTCGTCCGCGTCCCGGGCGTGCTCCAGTCCCGCCTCGATGACGCCGACCTCGCCGCGGTTCTCAACTACATACTGACCGAGTTCAACGCGGCGACGCTGCCGCGGGAATTCCGTCCGTACACGAAGCGCGAGGTGGCCGCGGCGCGCAAGACGATCCTTGCCGACCCGCAGAAGCATCGCCGGGCGCTCGTCGCCAGCGAGTCAGGGCCCGAGTAGCGGCTCGTAGCGACGGTCGGTCAGGGTCCTCAGGAACGCCTCGAGCTGCGCGACGCGCTGCTCTGTCAGGGGCTGGCCCTGTTTCAGCAAATCCAGGTCGACGGTCTCGGGGACCTCGGGGTCGTCCCAGGTTCGGCCTGTCTCGGGATTGATCTCGCTCGCCGCGTTCTCGACGAGGAATCGGTTGTAGAACACGATGGCCGTCCTCAGGTCGCGGAAGACACCGTTGTGCATGTACGGGCCGGTGACGGCGACGTTGCGCAGGCTCGGCACGCGGAACCGGCCGCGCTCGCCGGCAGTGCCGACGTCCGGATGGCCTGCCAGCCCCGGGTCGGGTCGCCGGTCGGCATTGGTTGCGCGAACCCTCGCGTTCGGCGGGATGCCAATGTTGTGGTAACGATAATTCGAGAAGGTTTCGCCGGCCTGGTCGGCTCGTCCATCCAGTAAATGACACTGGCTGCAGTTGACGAGGTCCGAGAAAAAGAGGATGCGGCCGAGTTCCTCCTCCCGGGTCAGCGTGGCTTCGCCGCGCAGGTAGCGGTCGTACTTCGAGTCGAAGCTCGAGAACTCCGCCGAGCGTTCGAACGCGGCGAGCGCGGTCGCGACGGCGTCGAGCGCACTGTCCGGGGTTGCCAGTGAAGCGGGGCCGAGCAGCCGCTCGAAGGCATTGACGTAGGCCGGGTTCGCGAGCACCCGCTCGCGGACGGCGGCGGGTGAGAGCAGCGCCATCTCCATGGGACTGACGATCGGCTGCTTCGCCTGGTCCTCGAGCGTTGCCGCGCGGCCGTCATGGAACAGGCCGCCGATGTATGCGCCGTCTTCGTCCTCGCCCGAGGGAGGAACGAGCGATGCATAGGTAAGAGTCGGCGCGTTCCGGTCGCCGAGCGTCCGACCGTCGTTGCCGAGCGATGCCGC
>JAZBNZ010000268.1:0-27388 GCA_036350895.1 Woeseiaceae bacterium | reverse complement strand
GTGCGCGCACTGGGCAAACCGGGCGACATACTGCTGGGGATTTCGACCTCGGGGAATTCCGAAAACGTCTGCCGCGCGATTGCCGCGGCTCACGAACGCGACATGAAGGTCGTCGCGCTGACCGGGCGCGACGGCGGCCGCATGGCCGATTTATTCGGAGACGGTGATATCGAGATCCGCGTGCCGGCAACGCGAACGGCCCGCATCCAGGAGGTTCACCTGGTCGTCATCCACTGTCTCTGCGACATCATCGATTCGACGCTACTCGGCGGCTGAGCGACGCAGCGACCCGACGCAGCGGGTGGCGCGACGGCGCCGCGGTCTTACTTGACGACCTTGAGGTGTGCCCGCTTCGGTCGATCCGCCGGTTCTGACACGGCTGTTTCCGGCGTCGCCGCGGCTTCCGGGGAGTCCTCGTTATCGTGCGAGAAAATCATGCCCTGGCCGGTTTCACGCGCATAAATGCCCAGCACGGCCGGCATTGGCACCATGACATCGAACGGGACTCCGCCGAACCTTGCGCGAAAGGTTATGAAATCGTTGCGTAAATGCAGGTTGTGCGCAGCCGACTCGCTGATGTTGAGGATGATCTTGCCATCCTTGACGTGCTCGGGCGGCACGCTGACACCCTCGACGGTCGCGTCAACGACGATGTGCGGGGTGTTGCCGTTGTCACCCATCCATTCGTGCATGGCACGGATCAGGTAGGGTCGTTTGGATCGGGTCGTGCTGGTCAACGGATTTTCGCGGCCCTGGTGAGCCGTCCCTGTCGGTATGGCGGCAAGCTTATCATCGTTTCACCCGGCCCGGACGAACATGACATAAGCCGGCAGCGCCGACGAACTACATGCGCATCTCGCGTTCGAGTTCGGTCAGGCTCTGCTGGAAGGAGCGGCGTTCGAAGACACGCTCCATGTAGTCCTCGATCGGCGAGGCCTCTTTGCCCAGCTCGATACCGTAGACCGGCAGCCGCCAGAGTACGGGCGCAATGGTGCAGTCGACCAGAGAAAACTCCTCGCTCAGGAAGAACGGCTTGGCCGCGAACAGCTCATTGCTCTGCAGAATGCTCTCGCGAAGCATCTTGCGCGACTTGGCGCTCAGCTTGCCATCGGCGGCGTCGGCCTCCTCGGCCAGCGAATACCAGTCGGTCTCGATACGGAACAGCGCAAGGCGGAACTGCGCGCGGGTCACCGGATCGACAGGCATCAGCGGCGGGTGCGGGAAGCGCTCGTCGAGATACTCGATGATGACCCGGGAGTCATACAGCGTCAGATCGCGGTCGACCAGCGTCGGCACCGTGTGGTACGGATTCAGATCCATCAGGTCTTCCGGCAGGTCGGGACCGGCGACGTTGGCGATCTCGATATTGATGTTTTTCTCGGCCAGCACGAGCCGCGTGCGGTGGCTGTGAATATCGGTCGGGCGCGAGAACAACGTCATGACCGAACGTCGATTGGCAATCACTGCCATGGTTAGATCCTTCCTAGCTGCGTGAAGTATCGGGATGCCGGCAGTACCGTCGCCCGCTCCCTGAGAGCGACGGCCTGCTGTAGTGGCAATCGCTTATTTTACGTCCTTCCAGATCTCCTTCTTGAGCATCCTTGCAATGATCAGGAAGACCAATAGGTAGATCAGTACCCAGACGCCCAGCGTCCGGCGTTCCGAGCGAATCGGTTCGCCGATATAGGCGAGGAAGTTCGTCGTATCGCGTACAAACTGATCATATTCCTCGGCATCGAGGCTGCCCTCGATGTAGGGCTCGAAACCTTCGAAGGTCCGGGTCGTGACGCCATCGACGGTTTCCTCGTGGAACACCGCCTTCTGGAAACCCTGCAACTCCCAGAGCACGTGCGGCATTGCCGTACCGGCGAGAACCGTGTTGTTGGTTCCGTTCGGGTGCGAGGGATCGACGTAGAAGCCCTTCAGGAAGTTGTAGATGTAATCCGCGCCGCGCGAGCGGGCGATCAGCGACACGTCCGGGGGCGTGACGCCGAACCACTTCTCTGCGGAGTTGGGCGGCATATTCACCTTGATCGTCTCGAACGTCTTCTCGGCGTTGAACATCAGGTTTTCGATCAGGAGCTCGTCGGAGAGCTCGAGATCCTTGCCGATCGTCTTGTACCGGACGTACTTGGCGGAGTGGCAGCCCGAACAATAGTTCATGAAGTTGGCTGCGCCACGCTGCAGCGACTTGATGTTGCCGGGATCGATGTCCGCGTGTTCCAGCGCGACGCTGCCGCCGGCGGCGACGGCAACGCCCGAAGCGGCCAGCACCACTGCGGCCAGGAGTGAAGTCAGTACGCGTTTAGCCATGGTAAACCACCCTTTCCGGCACGGGCTTGGTCTTGTCGATGCTCGAGTAGTACGGCATTAGGAGGAAGAAGGCGAAGTAGACCACGGCCGCGAGGCGCGCCATGAGCACGTAGATGCCTTCCGCCGGCTGCACACCCAGCCAGCCCAGGGCCAGGAAGCTGATGACGAACAGCGTCAGCGCAGTCTTGTACATCCAGCCGCGGTAGCGGATCGACTTGACGCGGGACCTGTCCAGCCACGGCAGGAACAGCGGCAGGATGACCGAGATACCGAACAGGATGAAGCCCCAGAGCTTGTCGGGGACTGCCCGGAGAATCGCGTAGTAGGGCGTGAAGTACCATACCGGCGCGATGTGCTCGGGGGTTACGCCCGGGTTCGCAGGATCGAAGTTGGCGTGCTCGAGGAAATAGCCTCCCATCTCCGGGGCGAAGAACACGACCGCCGAGAAGATCATCAGGAAGATGATGATCGCGACCAGGTCCTTGCTCGTGTGGTAGGGATGGAACGCGACCCCGTCGAGCGGCACGCCGTTCTCGTCCTTCTTCTCCTTGATCTCGACGCCGTCGGGGTTGTTCGACCCGACCTCGTGAAGTGCCACTATATGCACGAAGATCAGGCCCACGAGGGCGAGCGGCAGCGCGATCACGTGCAGCGCGAAAAACCGGTTCAGCGTGATGTCGGAGATGGAGTAGTCGCCGCGGATGAACTCCACGAGCGCATCGCCAACGACCGGGATCGCACCGAACAGCGAGATGATCACCTGTGCGCCCCAGTACGACATCTGGCCCCAGGGCAGCAGGTAGCCGGCGAACGCTTCCGCCATCAGCACGAGGAATATCAGCATGCCGATGATCCAGATGAGCTCACGCGGCTTCTTGTAGGAGCCGTACAGCATCGCCCTGAACATGTGCAGGTAGACGACGACGAAAAAGAACGAGGCCCCGGTGGAGTGCATATACCGGATCAGCCAGCCCCATTCGACATCGCGCATGATGTACTCGACGGAGGCGAAGGCCTCGGTCGCCGAGGGCTTGTAGTTCATCGTCAGGAAGATGCCCGTGAGAAGCTGGATAACCAGGACGACGAATGCCAGCACGCCGAAGACGTACCAGAGGTTGAAGTTTTTCGACGCGTAGTACTTGGTTATGTGCCGCTCCATCGTATCCGTGAATGGAAAGCGCGCATCGATCCAGCTCATTAAGCCGTTTTTCGGCTTGCCGACTTCCGCTTCTACTTTTGCCATTTATGCTGCTCCAGTGTCCTGACCGATGAGAATCAGGTCATCGCGTACGAATCGATAGGGCGGGACGCGCAGATTCGTCGGGGCCGGAACGCCTTTGAAGACGCGCCCCGCGAGGTCGAACTTCGAACCGTGGCACGGACAGAAGAATCCGCCGGGCCAGCTCTCGGCGGGCCGTACCTCGAAGTCCTGCAGCGGCGCGCAACCGAGGTGCGTGCACACGCCTTCCACCACCAGGTATTCGGGTTTGACAGATCGGGTAGCGTTCTTCGTGTACTCCGGCTGCTGTTCGGCAACCTCGGAGTTCGGATCGCGCAGCAGGTCTTCGTTGCTGGCGAGACGCTCCAGCATGGCGTCTGACCGCTTGAGCACGTAGACGACCTTGCCCCTCCATACGACACGCACCATCTCTCCGGGTTCCATCGCACCGACGGAGACCTCGACCGGCGCACCCAGGGCCTGGGCCCTGGCACTCGGCTTGAGGGACGAGAGGAACGGGACGGCAACGCCGACCACGCCTACCGCGCCGGCTGCGCCAGCGGCGATCGACAGGAAGTGACGTCTGCTGTTATCAACGTCTTCTTCTTTCATCAGGCACTCCAATGCGCACGCTTCACCCGAGAGTGTCTGGGCGGCGAACGGCCAATCTCAAGCGGACGGAAACGATCTGTTACGAAATTTTCGTTTCAACCCGGCCCAAGGCAGCCGATTCGTGATTAACAGCCTCTGTGCAGCGCGCTTTTCTGCTTGTGTAATCGAACTGGTAGATTTGCTTACGCCCCGTGTAAACGTCAGGATGGCGCCGTACGGGACTGGATTGCTGGAATCAGCTCGCCATTATACACCGGCCCCTTCAGAATTGGCTACTAGAAGCGGTTCAATCAAGTCCGCTGCCGGGCGGAGCGAGGAGAGAATTATGGCCTTCCCCTATGAGCGATGGGCGCCGTTGGCGGCGTCGCGGTGCATCGATAGCATCGTCACTCTCCCCAGGTAACTCGGAACCCGCCTTAAGAATGTCCTGGCTCCCTCGATTCCGTGCAGCGCTGGCCTTCCTGGTGCAGTCGGTCGTCGTCGGCCTCGCGGTGGCATTTGTGGTCGTCCTGCTCCGGCCGGACCTCATGCCCGACCTCGGCCGCAGCCCGGTCGGCGGACCGGCGACCTACGCGCACGCCGTCGACAAGAGCGGCGGCGCCGTCGCGAACGTCTACATCAAGCGCCTGGTAGAGACCGACTCCGCCGCCGGGCCCGGGCGCTTTCGGGTTCTCACGAGCTATGCGTCCGCCGTCGTGATCGATCCCGAGGGCTACCTGGTGACGAACTACCACGTCGTCGGCCAGGCCGCGGAAATCAGGGTCCAGCTCGCCGACGGCCGGATCGCCGAGCCCGAGATCGTCGGCGTCGATCGCGAGACCGACCTGGCCTTGCTCAGGGTCGCGATGGGGCGACTGCCGGCGATGACGCTGGGGCGTTCCGCCGATCTCCGCATCGGCGACATCGTACTCGCCATCGGCAATCCCTACGGCCTCACGAAGTCGGTGACTCTCGGCATCGTCAGCGCGAGGGGTCGCGGCAATCTCAACCTGGCAACCTTCGAAAACTTCATCCAGACCGATGCCGCCATCAACGCCGGGAATTCCGGCGGTGCGCTGATCAACACCGACGGTGAGCTGGTCGGCATCAACACCGCGGTCCTGGCGCAGGACTCCGGCACCGAAGGCATAGGCTTCGCGATCCCCGTGGATCTCGTCCGCGGCGTCGTCGCGCAGATTCGCGAACACGGCCGCGTGATTCGCGGCTGGCTCGGCCTCGAGCCCGACGACCTGACCTCGGCCGAGAAAGCCGCGATCGGTCTCGAGGGCGACACCGGTATTCTTTTGGTCAACATCTACGCCGGGGGGCCGGCGGCGGCAGCCGGCCTTCGCAGCGGCGACATCATCATTGCGATCAACGGCGAGGCCATCAGTTCATCACGGCAGGCACGCCTCATCGTCGCCGGCAGCGCGCCGGGGGACAGCCTCGACATCGTCCTGATCCGCGACGGTGTTCGGCTGACCACGACCGCTACCGTCGGCGAGCGGCCGGAGGTCGATCCCGAGTAGGTGCAGCCCCGGGCCGGTCGGCTCAGCGGGGGACGCGATTGATCGTCGCGCCGAGCTGGCGAAGCTTTTCCTCGATGCGCTCGTAGCCACGATCGACGTGGTAGATCCGATCGACAAGGGTTTCGCCACGGGCGGCGAGGCCCGCGAGCACCAGGCCTGCGGACGCGCGCAGGTCCGTCGCCATCACCGGGGCTGCCGACAGCGAATCGACGCCGCGGATCATCGCGGTATGTCCTTCGAGGCGGATGTCGGCTCCCATGCGCTGCAGCTCCAGGACGTGCTGAAACCGGTTCTCGAAGATGGTCTCGGTGATCGTGCCAGAACCGTCGGCGATCGCGTTGAGCGCGCAAAACTGGGCCTGCATGTCGGTCGGGAACGCAGGGTACGGCGCCGTGCGGACATCAACGGCCCCGGGCCTCTTGCCACGCATGTCGAGTTCGATCGTATCCGCATCCGTATGGATATCGGCGCCGGCCTCGGCCAACTTGATCAGGACCGCCTCGAGCATATCGGGCGCGGTGGAACGGACCACGATGTGCCCGCCCGTCATCGCGGCGCCCACGAGGTAGGTGCCGGTCTCGATCCGGTCGGGAAGTACGGAATGGTCGGTACCGGTGAGCGCTTCGACGCCGGTCACCGTGATCGTGCTGCTACCGGCACCCTCGATCTTCGCGCCCATCGCATTCAGGAACCGGGCGAGATCGAGCACCTCCGGCTCGCGTGCCGCATTTTCCAGGACCGTCTCGCCATCGGCGAGCACGGCGGCCATCAGCAGGTTTTCGGTGCCGGTTACGGTCACGGTGTCGAACACGATGTGCGCACCCCTGAGACGCTCGGCCCTTGCCTTGATGAAACCGCCTTCCACGTTGACGGTTGCGCCCATCGCCTCGAGACCGTCGACGTGCAGGTTGACCGGCCGCGCACCGATCGCACAGCCGCCCGGGAGCGATACGTCCGCCGCGCCGAAACGCGCGACCAGCGGCCCCAGCACCAGTATCGACGCCCGCATCGTCTTGACGAGTTCGTAGGGCGCGCGCCGCGCGGTGACGTTGCCCGCATCGATCTCGACGTTCAGATCCGCATCGACCGTCACCTCGACACCCATCGACTGCAGCAGCGACAGCATCGTGGTCACATCCTTGAGATGCGGTACGTTACGAATCGTCGTGGGGCGGGTCGCCAGCAGCGTGCCGGCGAGGATCGGCAGCGCCGCGTTCTTGGCACCCGAAATCCGGACGGTGCCCTCGAGCGGCGTGCCGCCGGTAATCCTGAGCTTGTCCACGGCGTCAGCCGTTTGCGTCGGCGTACTCCGCCGGCGTCAGGGTCCTGAGCGAAAGCGCATGAATCTCGTTGCCGACCAGCGAACCCAGGGTCTGGTAGACCATCTGGTGCCGGGCAAGCTTCCTGACACCCTCGAACTCCTCGGCAACGACGAGCGCGGCGAAGTGCGTGTTGTCGTCACTCTCCACCCGGACGACGGCGCCGGCAAAGCCGTTTTCGATGAGCCGCGTGATTTCGGTCGGATCCATTGGTGGTCCTCGTTACCTTGAAAGGGCGCGAAGTTTACCCGGATTCTGCCGCCTTCCCAAAGGCCAGCGGTCTTTGTGTATGATACCCGGCCGGTTGCGCCCGGGCGCTGAAGAACTCGATGCCTTAGCTAACACTATGTTAATAGACAGTATAGCCGTGGTCGGCGGACTCATCCTGCTGATCTGGGGCGCGGATCGCTTCGTACTCGGCGCCGGCGCCGGCGCCCGCAACCTCGGGGTCGCGCCGTTGTTGATCGGCCTGACCATCGTGGCCTTCGCGACATCCGCACCGGAAATCCTCGTGTCCGTGTTTGCGGCCTCCCGGGGGGATTCGATGCTCGCGTTCGGCAACGCAATCGGCTCGAACATCGTCAACATCGGCCTCGTCCTCGGCATCGTCGCGATCGTCAAACCCATCCAGCTCCGGTCGGCAACGCTCCGCCGCGAGATGCCGGCACTCCTGGCGGTCACCCTGCTGACGGTCGCGCTGTTCCTCGATTCGTTCCTGTCCCGCGTCGATGGCGCCGTCATGCTGATCGGGCTCGTCATCGTCATGATCTGGCTGACGCGCCTCGGCATGCGCTCGGCCGCCAACGACCCGATCATCGCGGAATACGAGGCGGAGATACCGGGCGGCGTCAGCATGAAGGTCGCGATATTCTGGTTCATCGTCGGGCTGGGCGCGCTGCTTGTCGGTGCGGAACTGCTGGTCGACGGGGCGATCGGCATTGCCCGCGAGATCGGCGTCAGCGATGTCGTCATCGGCGTTACGCTCGTCGCGCTCGGGACCAGCCTGCCCGAACTGGCGGTCTCCGTCGTGAGCGCGCTCAAGGAGGAACACGGGCTCGCGATCGGCAACATCGTCGGCTCGAACATTTTCAACCTCCTGGCCGTCATCGGGGTTGCCGCCGCGATAGACCCGACCACGCTCGAACAGTCCATCCTGGCCCTGCACGTGTTCGTCATGGTGGCGTTCACGCTCGTGCTGTTCGCCATGACCTACGACTACGACGGCAAGAGCGAACTGTCCCGAATCGAGGGAATCGCGCTGTTCGCGGCATTCATCGCCTACCAGTCCTACGTGTTCGCCGGCGCGTTCTAAAGCCTCGGTCGCGCTTCGGCGTTATGCCTCTGGCAGGGCAAAACGTTTACACTACGCGTTTTCAGTAACCGGCATCCTGAATGGAAGGCAACCTGTCAGACGAAGCCCTGGTCGCCGCTGCGCGCCGGGTGCTCGACATCGAGTCGCGCGCCGTCGCCGAGATAGGTGCCCGGCTGGACGGGGCGTTCGCCGAGGCCTGCCGGATTTGCCATGGCACCCGCGGGCGCGTCGTCGTCACGGGGATGGGCAAATCGGGGCACGTCAGCTCCAAGATCGCGGCGACGCTCGCCAGCACCGGGACGCCGGCCTTTTTCATGCACCCGGCGGAAGCCAGCCACGGTGACCTCGGCATGATCACCGGCGACGACACCCTGCTGGCGATCTCCTACTCGGGCGAGACCGAAGAAGTCCTGACCATCATTCCCGTCGTCAAGCGCATGGGCGCGAAACTCGTCTCGATCACCGGCAGGCCGCGATCAACCCTCGCGCGCGAAGCCGACGTGCATCTGAACGTTGCCGTCGACGAGGAGGCCTGCCCGCTGAACCTCGCGCCGACGGCAAGCACGACCGCGACGCTGGCAATGGGCGACGCGCTCGCGGTTGCGCTGCTCGAGCATCGCGGCTTCACCGCCGAGGACTTTGCCCGCTCGCATCCGAGCGGCAGCCTGGGCAAGCGCCTGCTGCTGCGGGTCAGCGATATCATGCACACCGGCGACGAGATCCCGGCGGTTTCGCCGGACGTGCGGCTGCGCGATGGCCTGATGGAGATGAGCGCGAAGGGTCTCGGCATGACGACGATCGTGGACGGCGACTTCCGGCCGCTCGGCGTGTTCACCGACGGCGACCTTCGCCGCGCTCTCGATGCGGGCGCCGACGTGCATGCGACGCCGATGTCGGAGTTCGTCAGGTCGGGCTGCAAGTCAATCATCGACACGGCACTGGCGATCGAAGCCGTCAACCTGCTCGAGGAAAACCGGATCACTGCCCTGCCCGTCGTGGATGCAGAGGGCATCCTTGTCGGCGCGCTCAACATCCACGACCTGTTCCGCGCGGGAATCATGTAATGGGCGAATCCCTCTCGGGGCGGCTGTCCCGCATCCGGCTGATCGGTTTCGACGTGGACGGCGTGTTCACCGACGGCCGCTTCTATCTCTCCGATGACGGCGTCGAAACCAAGGCATTCCATACCCAGGACGGCTACGGCGTCCGCGCGCTGCTTCGCGAGGGCATCCGGGTCGCGATCGTGAGCGGTCGACGCTCCGGCGCCGTCGAGAAACGCATGGCCGAACTCGGCGTCGAACACGTCATCCTGGGCAGCCCCGACAAGGTGCGCGACTTTACCGGACTCGCCGACATGCTCGGCATACCGATGGCCGATACGGCCTTCGTCGGTGACGATATCCCCGACCTGCCCCTGCTTGAGGCCGTCGGCGTGGCGATCGCGGTCGCCAACGCGGTCGACGATATCCGGAGCGCCTCTGATCACGTCACCCGCTCGAGCGGCGGCCACGGCGCCGTGCGCGAAGTCGCCGAGCTGCTGCTGGCGGCCCGGCGTGGCGCCGCCGAATGAACGCAAAGTCCGTGACGCTGTACGTGGTACTCGCGCTCGCTGCGTTCGGGAGCTGGTACCTGGCGCGGCAGGAAGCCGGCGAGGAAAAGAGCCGCATGCCACTCGACCCCCTGCACCGCGGTTTCTACCTCGTCGACGCGCGCATTCTCGGCACCGGCCCGACCGGCGAGCTGCTGTACGAGATCGAGGCCGAGCATGCGGAACAGGTCGACGACGAGAGCATTGACTTCACCAACGTACGACTCGACTACTCGCCCGAGACCGACGTCCCGTGGTCCGTGGTAGCCGACAGCGCGACGATACGCGGCGACGAGCGCCGGGTGCTGCTGTCGGGAGACGTTCGCGCCGTCAGCCCGGCGAGCGAAAGCCAGCCGGAAACGGAAATCCGCACCGAGTACCTGGAACTCGACCCGGACAATTTCGTCGCCGAGACGGAGCAGCGGGTGCAGATACGGATCGGTGAGCGCAGCCTGACGGCAACCGGCATGCTAGCATCGCTGGACGAAGACCGGCTCGAACTCAAGTCGAACGTTAGTGGCAAATTTTTACCATAACCGTCAGGCGGGAAACCGATCGTCATGAGACAACTCGCCCGCCCGCTGTTTCCGGCGCTGATCCCGTTGCTCCTCCTGGGATTCGTGCCGCCGGCCACCGCCCAGGTCGCGCTGGAGGACCTGAGGCTCCCCATCTCGCTGGACGCCGAGTCGACGAATTACGACGGCAAGAACTCGATGCTGATGTTCGAGGGGCTGCGCCTCTCGCAGGGCAACATTGGCGTCGTCGCCGATATCGGCCGCGCCAGCAAACTCGATTTCGAAGACAGCACCTGGCAGTTCTCCGGCAACGTCCGCATCGACGTCGAGGGCGGCCACATCGACTGCGACGCGGCGGACCTCCGGTTCCGGAACCACGTGCTGACACTCGCGACGATCGAGGGCGGTCCGGCGACCTTCGAGCTGCGGCGCCCGGACAGCGAAGACGTCACTTACGCCGAGGCCGAACAGCTGCGCTACGACCTGGCGGACGGGATCGTTACGTTCACGGGTAACGCGAAGATCACCGAGGGCGGCAACCAGATCGCGTCGAATACGCTCGTCTACAACATCACCGAGCGACGAATCAAGGCGCAATCGACCGGCGAAGGCGACGACCGCGTCAAGATCACCTACACGCCACCGCCCGAAGCCGACGGTGCACAGGCGCCCGAGGCTAACGAGCCGGCAGGGCCCGACGACAGCGAGCCCGAGAATCCATGAGTATCCTGAGTGCCCAGGACATCTCGAAGGCCTACAAGCAGCGCAAAGTCGTCAAGAGCCTGTCCGTCGAGATCAAGAGCGGCGAGATCGTCGGCCTCCTGGGGCCGAACGGCGCCGGCAAGACGACGGCGTTCTACATGATCGTCGGCCTCGTTCCGGCCGATTCCGGGACGATACTGCTGGACGGCCAGGACCTGACCGACCTGCCGATGCACCGGCGTGCGAAGCTGGGCGTCGGCTACCTGCCGCAGGAAGCCTCGATATTTCGCAAGCTGTCGGTCGAGGACAACATCATGGCCATCCTCGAGAATCGGCCGGAGCTGAACCGGGCGGGCCGTGAAGAAGAACTGGAGACCCTGCTCGACGACCTGCACGTAGCCCACGTCCGGACGAGCCTCGGCATCAGCCTGTCCGGTGGCGAACGCCGGCGCGTCGAGATCGCCCGGGCACTCGCCGCCAACCCGCTGTTCGTCCTGCTCGACGAGCCGTTCGCGGGCGTCGACCCGATCTCGGTACTGGACATCCAGCGCATTATCAAGCACCTGTGCGAGCGCGACATCGGCGTGCTGATTACCGATCACAACGTGCGTGAGACCCTCGGCATCTGCGAGCGCGCCTATATTCTGAGCGACGGCAGCCTGATCGCCTCCGGCGCCCCTGACGAGATCATCGAAAATCAACACGTCCGAGAGGTATATCTCGGACAGGAGTTCCGCCTCTAGGGCATACTTGAGTCCATGCTGAAACCATCGCTGCAGCTAAAACTTGGGCAAACGCTGACGATGACACCTCAACTGCAGCAGGCAATACGCCTGCTGCAGCTGCCGGTTCTCGACCTCAACGCGCAGATTCAGGACGCGCTCGAGGAAAACATCATGCTCGAGATGGAGGACCTGCCGGACGTCCCGCGGACCAGCAGCGAAACCACCGCCGAGGTCGAGGCCATCAAGGCCGAAGAGGTCTGGCAGACGCGTACCGGGGACCGCATGCCGGAGTCCGGGTACTCGGGCGAAGGCCGACCGATCAGCGAGTTCGCGGACCAATCCGGGGAAACGCTGCGCGATCATCTCCTCTGGCAGCTCGAAATGGAGCACTTCACGCCTCGCGAAGCCCACATCGGGGAGGCAGTTGTCGACGCGATAAACGACGACGGCTACCTGACCGAGAAGCTCGCCGACATCGTCGACGCAGTCGACGCCGAACCGGCCGCGACGATCGAGGAGGTCGAGCGGGTTCTCCGGAAAGTCCAGGCACTGGACCCCATCGGCGTCGGCGCGCGCTCGATCAGCGAGTGCATCATCCTGCAGCTCACGCAGCTCGATCATGACACGCCCGGTCTCGAACTCGCCGTCACGCTCGCACGCGACCACCTGGACCTCGTGGCGACGCGCCAGCACGGCGAGCTCCGGCGCAGTCTTCGCGTCGGCGAGGAAGAGCTGCAGTCCGCACTTGCCCTCGTCAAGGGCTGCAATCCGAAACCGGGGCTCGCGGTCAGCCCAGCCGCGACGGAATACGTCATCCCCGACGTCTTCGTCCGCAAGGTGGACAAGCGCTGGCAGGTGGAGATCAGCCCGACGGGCGTACCGCGGCTGTCCGTGAACCAGACCTACGCCAACCTCCTCAAGGGCTCCGGCGATCACGCCGTCCTGCGCTCACAGCTGCAGGAGGCTCGCTGGCTGATTCGCAGTCTCGAGATCCGCAACGAAACCCTGCTGAAGGTAGCCACCTCGATCGTGACGCGCCAGACGGGCTTCCTCGAGCACGGCGAGGAGCACATGAAACCGCTGGTCCTGCGCGATATCGCCGAGGAAATCGGCATGCACGAATCGACGATCTCCCGGGTCACGACCAACAAGTACATGCACACGCCGAGAGGCGTCTTCGAGTTCAAGTATTTCTTCTCGTCGCACCTGGCCTCGGAGAGCGGCGAAGACCAGTCGTCGACCTCGGTGCGCGCAAAAATCCGGCGCTATATTTCGGCCGAGAACCCGGCGAAACCACTGAGCGACAGCAAGATCGCCACTCTCCTCGCGGACGAGGGCGTCAAGGTTGCGAGAAGAACGGTCGCGAAGTACCGTGAGGCCATGAACATTGCTTCGTCCAGCGAACGCCGCCAGCGACCGGCGAGCTGACGAAGGTTTACCGGTGCACGAACGCACCCGGAACAATAAGCAGAATACGGTCGAGAGGCTCGTGGATCTGAGAGAAAAGGACAGGAAACAGCCACTGCAGAGCCCGACAGGCCGTCTTGACAAGCGCGTGACCGGCCCATGCCCCGCCCGGGCATAACCCGTAGCCGCGAGCGCGATCACATCCAGTACAGGAGACGACTTATGCAACTGAACGTTTCTGGCCACCACGTCGACGTCACGGAGTCCATGCGAGGCTATGTCGAGCAGAAGATCGAACGCATCGAACGGCACTTCGACATCGTTTCCGGCGTCCACTGTATCCTGTCCGTCGAGAAGTTGAGACACAAAGCCGAAGCGAAAGTTAATTTCAACGGTGGTACGATTTACGCGGAAACGACCGAAGACGACATGTACGCGGCGATAGACCGACTGGTGGACAAGCTGGACAGGCAGGTGCGCAAGCACAAGGAAAAGCTGTCTGACCATCATGCCCGCGACGCCAACAAACGCCTGTTTACCTGACCTGTCAGACGAGTCCGTGCGGCCGGGCTGGCGCACGGACTCACTTTCGACTCAGCCCAATACGACGATGGCACTCACCGAGATCATCAAGCCCGACCGGGTTCTCTGTAACGCCCACGCGCGCAGCAAGAAGCACTGCCTCGAAATCATGAGCGAGCTACTGGTGCGTTCGAATCCGGACCTGTCGAGCGAACACATCTTCGAGGCTCTCATCGAACGCGAGCGGCTCGGCTGCACGAGCCTCAGTCGCGGCGTTGCCTTTCCCCACTGTCGCGTGGAAGGCCTCGGTGACCAGATCGCCGCCCTGATCAAGCTCTCGGAACCGATCGATTTCGACGCCCCCGATGCGGAGCCCGTCGATCTCGTCCTCGGCATGATGGTGCCGACCGAGCTGTCCGACGACGATCACGCCGAGGTCAGGGCGATCGCAGCCACGCTGGGCGACGAGGCGTTGCGCGAACGATTGCGCGACGCCCGGACGAGTTCAGGCCTCTACGAGGCTCTCGTCGGCGGCAGTGTCAGCGTTCCGCCGACGACGAAGCAGCAGGCGGCCGGTTCCTGAACCGCGATGAGCGATGACGAAGGCAAGAAACGCCTGATCGTCGTGAGCGGCATGTCGGGCGCCGGCAAGAGCGTCGCGCTGCACACGCTGGAAGACCTGGGCTACTACTGTATCGACAACCTGCCGGCCGGCCTCCTCGAGACCGTCGTCGACGAAATCGTGCTGCATGGGGATCCCTCGATCGACCTGCTCGCGGTCGGCATCGATGCGCGCAACCGGCCCGCCGACCTCGCCGCGCTGCCGGCGCTGATTCGCAATTTCCGGGCGCGCGACATCGCCACCGACGTCCTGTTCATCCAGGCGGGCAAAGACGTGCTGTTGAAACGTTACAGCGAGACGCGCCGCCGTCATCCCATGGCCGCCGACGGTACCGAACTCCGCGCCGCCATCGCGTCGGAGCGCGAGATGCTGGCCGACGTGGCGAGCTCCGCCGACCTGACGATCGACACGTCGAAGCTATCGATCTACGAGCTGGCCGATACGATCCGCGAGCGGGTGGACCGGCGCCGCGGCAATACGCTGTCCGTGCTCATTCAGTCCTTCGGCTTCAAGCACGGGATACCGGCCGACGCGGACTTCGTTTTCGACCTTCGCGCGCTGCCGAACCCGTACTGGACCGTCAAGCTGCGCGGCCTGACAGGGCTCGACCCCGAGGTCATCCGTTTCCTGGACGCCGCCGAGAATATCGATGACATGCACGATGACATCGTGGCGTTCCTCGAAAAATGGATCCCGCGCTGGAAAGCGGCCGGTCGCGGCTACATGACGGTGGCAATCGGCTGCACCGGTGGCCAGCATCGCAGCGTGTACATGACCGAACGGGTCGCGAAGTCGCTCGCCACGGTTCACGACGCGATCGCGATACGCCACAGCGCCCTCGCCCGCGCCGCGATGGGACGCTGACGCAGGCAACCCGACAACTCAACCGTGCAGGGTGCTCAGGTCGCGCCGGATCCACTCGGGCGCGAATAGCCTCGGTACGGGTTCGCCGGTAGCGAAGGCCAGCAGTTCATCGCGGACGCGCATGCCGTCGCGATACCCGAGCCGGATCAGTTCCTGCGTGTACGAGCGCTCGAATAGCAGGAAACTCAGCAGCCGACTCTCGCCTTTCGACCGACCGCCGACACCCCGCAGTAGCGCCCGTATCGCGTAGGGTAGCTCCTCGCGGTAGCGCTCGGCGACGACGCGCAGGTCCTCGCTCGGCACGATCAACATCGTGTCGATCGGCCGCATGCCGGCAAACTCGCCGTCGCTCGATGCCTGCGGCATCCGGTCGAGCAGCTGGTTGACCCGCGTCAGCCGCTCGAGATCGGAATACAGCCCGTCCATGAACAACGTGTCGAGCATGTAACCGGCGATCTGCGCAAAACTCGGGTAGGCGTCGGGATGCATCCGGTCGGGCGAGGGATCCGCCGTTTCGTCACGTATGCCGATGACGAGGATGCGATCGGCCCCCAGGTGCACCGCCGGGCTCAGGGGTGTCGCCTGGCGCATCGCCCCGTCACCGAAGAACTCGCCGTCGATGCGGACCGGCGGAAAGATCATCGGCACGGCGACCGATGCCATCACGTGATCGAGATGCAGGTTCGTCGCCTGTCCCCCGCGACGCGTCCTCGACCACTCGGCATGGTGCTCGCCGGCCTCGAAGAACGACACTGATCGTGCGGAACTGTAGCCGGCCGCGGTAATTGCGACCGCTTCGAGCCAGCCGTTCTGGATCGCGTCGTCGATGCGAGGGAAGCGGACGTTGCGGGACAAGAGCGAATGCAGCGGGGAGTTATCGAGCAGCGACCGCGGCGTCCCGACGAGGAAGCCACCCAGCATCACGGAGGCCAGCCAGTGCAGGCTGCTCTTCAGCATCGTCAGGTGATCGGTGCGGTACACGTGGTGACAGCGAAACGCCGACCAGACGCGCTCGAGTTCAGCCACGGCCGTCTTGAAGCGCCGGGCCTTCGACGCGAGTACGATCGAGTTGACCGCACCGGCCGAGGTACCGCTGATGATGCCGAAGGGATTCCGGGTGCCCTTGGGCAGCAGCTCGGCGAGGGCCTTCAGCACGCCGACCTGGAACGCCCCGCGGGCACCGCCCCCGGGCAAAACCAGGGCGGTCCGGGCTTGCAGCGGATTGTCGCTACCGCGTGGCGTCATTGTCCTGCTTGTTTCCAAATCCGTTTGCCGCTGTAGTATAAAGGCTGGGACCGACGCTTGCCCGCCGTCGCGGCGAGCCTCTTTTCCTCGACATGGACAGACGCATGATCCGATTCCTGTGCACGCTCATCTTCCTTCTCCTCGCCGCCCCCGCCGCGATCGCCGACCAGCCCGCTGTCGGTCAGTCGGCGCCGGATTTCGAGCTACCTGACCAGGACGGACAGCTGCATTCGCTGGAGGACTACCGGGACCGCTGGGTCGTGCTCTATTTCTACCCGAAGGACGACACGCCCGGGTGCACGACCGAAGCCTGCGAGTTTCGCGACAACATCTTCGCCTACCGCGACCTCAACGCCCAGATCCTGGGCATCAGCCTGGATGACGTCGAGTCGCACAAGAGCTTCGCGGAGAAGCACGGCCTGCCCTTCCCGCTGCTGGCCGATGCCGAGGGCGCCGTCGCGGATGCCTACGGCGTCAAGACGCGGATGTTCGGCTGGACCGTCGCCCGCCGGCAGACGTTCATCATCGACCCCGACGGCAACGTCGCGATGCATTACGCCAAGGTAAAACCGGCGACGCACTCGGCACAGGTACTCGCCGACCTCGAGGCGCTGGCCGCGCCGGAGGCCGCGACCGAAGCGGAGTCGCAGCTCGCTAGTGAAGCGCCTTGATCCCTTCGTCCAGCCCGGCAATCGTCAGCGGATACATCCTGTCGTCCATCAGCTCGCGCGTCAGCTTGATTGACGGCGTGTAGTCCCAGCGCTCGCGTGGCTCGGGGTTCAGCCAGATCGCCTTCGGGTAGGTATTCAGAAGCCGCTTGATCCAGACCGCACCGGGCTCGTCGTTCCAGTGCTCGACGCTCCCGCCCGCGTAGACGATCTCGTACGGACTCATCGTGGCGTCGCCCACGAAGATCAACTTGTAGTCGGCACCGTACTTGTGGGTGATATCGAGCGTGGGCACCCGCTCGGCGTGGCGGCGCCGGTTGTCCTTCCACAGCGACTCGTAGATGAAGTTGTGAAAGTAGAAATACTCGAGGTGCTTGAACTCGCTCCGGGATGCCGAGAACAGCTCCTCGCAGACGCGAACGTGGTCGTCCATGGAGCCGCCGATGTCAAGACACAGCAGGACCTTTACGGCGTTGTGTCGCTCCGGGACCATGCGGATATCGAGCAGCCCGGCGTTGCGCGCCGTCTTGTCGATCGTGTCGTCGAGATCGAGCTGGTCGGCGGCCCCTTCGCGCGCGAACTTTCGCAGGCGCCGCAGGGCCACCTTGATGTTGCGCGTGCCGAGCTCCACCGAGTCGTCGAGGTTGCGATAATCGCGCCGGTCCCAGACCTTCACGGCACTCCGATGGCGACCGGAGTGCTGGCCGATCCGGATGCCTTCCGGGTTGTAACCGTAGGCACCGAAGGGTGAGGTGCCCGCGGTCCCGATCCACTTGTTGCCGCCTTCGTGACGGTCCTCCTGCTCCTCGAGACGCTCGGCCAGTGCCTTCATCAGTTCGTCGAAGCCGCCGAGCGACTCGATCATTGCCCGCTCTTCCTCGGTAAGCAGCAGTTCGGCCTGGCGCCGCAGCCAGTCTTCGGGCAGTTCCTCGAACAGGTCGCCCAGCGAATCGTCGACGCCCTTGAAGTAGGCACCGAAAATCCGGTCGAAGCGGTCGAGATGGGATTCGTCTTTGACGAGCGTCGCGCGTGCAAGGTAGTAGAAATCGTCCACGCTCTGTCCCGGCACGCGTTTCTCGAGCGCCTCGTGCAATACGAGCAGCTCCGTGATGGAGGTTTTCATGCCTCCCTCGCGCAGCAGGAAGAAAAACGGCAACAGCATTGCGATCAGGAGTTGGCGCGGCGGTCGAGAAACACCAGGCGCTCGAACAGGTGCACGTCCTGCTCGTTCTTGAGCAAGGCACCGTACAGCGGCGGGATTGCTTTCCGGTTGTCGTCGGTCCTGAGCGCTTCCGGCGGGATGTCTTCGGCCAGGAGCAGCTTGATCCAGTCGAGCAGCTCGGACGTCGACGGCTTCTTCTTGAGCCCGGCGACGTCGCGAACCGTGTAGAACGCATTGAGCGCTTCCTTGAGTAGCGACTTCTTGAGCCCCGGGAAATGCACGTCGACGATCTGCGCCATCGTCTCCTGGTCGGGAAACTTGATGTAATGAAAGAAACAGCGCCGCAGGAATGCATCCGGCAACTCCTTCTCGTTGTTGCTCGTGATGACGATGATCGGCCGGTGCCGCGCCTTGACCAGCTGCTGCGTCTCGTAGACGAAGAATTCCATCCGGTCGAGTTCCTGCAGGAGGTCGTTGGGGAACTCGATGTCCGCCTTGTCGATCTCGTCGATCAGGAGGACCGGCCGCTCCTCCGACTCGAAGGCCTCCCAGACCTTGCCGCGCACGATGTAGTTACTGATGTCGTGAACGCGATCGTCGCCGAGCTGCGAGTCACGCAGGCGCGCCACGGCGTCGTATTCGTAGAGACCCTGGTGGGCCTTGGTCGTCGACTTGATGTGCCATTCGTACAGCGGCCGGCCGAGCGAGCGGGCGACCTCGATCGCCAGCCGGGTCTTGCCGGTGCCGGGCTCGCCCTTGACCAGGATCGGCCGCTCGAGCGTCACGGCGGCGTTGACCGCCATCTTGAGATCGTCGGTCGCGATATAGGTGGACGTGCCCGAAAAGCGCTCTGTTGCCATGATGTTCCGTACCGTTGGTGGCCGTTCAGTGTACCGGCTCGGCGAGCCGGCACAAGGGTCGCGCCGGTCTAGCCGGCGGGCCGGAGCGTCAGCGTATGGCGTGGCGGCCCCGGCAGGAAGGGGCTTGGCCGACCGTCTACCCAGTCGCGGTGACCGCGACGATAGTACGGCGACAGCGGGTGACCGCTCTGCCCCACCGGCATGTGCATGAGTCCCTGTTCGCGGTGCCCCGGCGACACGGAGAAGCGTTCCGACGCGCCGAAACCCGGGCCCTGCGCGAGGGGCAGGTCGGCGTCGCCCGGCAGTGGCTCGCGCGGCATGTCGAGCCAGTCGGAGAGCGCCGGCAGCGCGAGGCTCAGCGGATGCCGGATCTCGGCCGTGTTGCGCTCACCCCAGCTTCGCTGCCCGAGTTCGGGACCGTATTCCATCTCGAAATAGCGCGCAGACCGGCGGACCGCATCGAGCAGGAACTCGTCCCAGTCGGCATAGTTCGCCGGCAACAGGTGCTCCGGACGCTCGCTGACGAGTTGCCAGAGCGGCCCTTCGAACTGCGGGCTCAGCCAGGTCTCGACCGAGTCCCCGTAGGCCTCGCGGACCGGCGCGGTCACTGCATCCCAGGCCATCGCCTGTGCCGCGAGACGGAAGCTGCGTACGAGACGATAGCCGACAGACTCGGGCGCCGCCGCCGGCACCCAGTCGCGCGTCAGTTCGAGGTAGCGTGCGAGGGTCGGGTCGCCCGCCGCATCGGCGCGCGTCAGCACGTCGACGAGCAAGTCCTGCCAGCGACCGAGGAACAGCGCCCGATGATCCGTCTGGATCGCCAGCATGTCCTCCGGCGAGAACGTATCCCGCGCGAAGAGTCCATCGCGGATCTGGCTGCCACGGGCGCCGCGGTCATAGCCGCCGTCGCCGATCAGGTCCAGCGCATCGCCGTCGACGACCCGCGTGTTCGCGGTCCAGATACGACCGGACGGCGGATTCACGACCCGGGGATAGCGGCCGGGCTCCAGCCAGCCCTGCCATCCGGCGTCCACGCTCCAGTCGGCGGGCAGGGTCGGATCGAAACCCCGCTTCACCGGGATGCGGCCGGCGATCGTCCAGGCGATGTTGCCGTCGGCGTCGCCGGTGACGAAGTTCTGCGGCGGGATGCCCATCGTGTTGGCGACGGCGATCGCCTGCTCGACCGTCCGGGCCGTCTCGAGACCGAGGATGTTGATATTTACAGCCTCGGGATGGTGAGCGATCCAGCTCACCGCGATATCGCCGTGCGGATACCGGCGATCGTCGACGGGTCCCCAGACGGTCTCGCGAATGCTCATCTCGACCGGGCTCTGCCCCTTGACGTCGATGCGCTCGCGGTGCGTCACGAACGCCCGATCGCCGTCCGGGGTGGCATAGGTTCCGGGCGAGGCGCCCGGCACCAGCAGAACGGCATCGGCCCAGTCGCCGTAGCTGTTCGTATATCCCCACGCCATCGATGCATTGCTGCCGGCGACGACGAATGGCGAGCCCGGCAGCGTCACGCCCATCACGTCGCGGGGAGCATCTCCGGTCGTCACGAGACGAGCCTGGTAATAGATGTTCGGCACCGCGATGCCGAGGTGCATGTCGTTCGCGACCATCGCCGCACCCGTGGGGGTATACCGGCCGCTGACCGCCCAGTTGTTGCTGCCGGGTATCGGCGGCTCGACCTCGTCGCTCTCCACACCCGTATTGATCCGGACGTCGCGCAGGTTCAGCACGTCGGGACCGGGCACCGGCGGCGATTGCCGCGGCTCGCCCACGATGGGGGCATCCCAGCCGGTACCGTCCGGGTACAGCCAGCGATACGCCGCATCCGGCAGCACGCGACGAACGTAGCTACGCCGGACGTCGCGAGTCGCTCGCGAGTCGTTGAGCGTCATGAACATCGCGTAGAGGACGAGGACGGAATCCTCGGCCTGCCAGGGTTCGGGTCGGGCATTGAGAAGCAGGTATTCGAACGGCCGCACGGCAAGGCTGTCGAGGCCGGCATTGGCCCCCGCCGCGTAAGCATCGAGGATGAGCCGCTGCTCTCTCGGCAGGGCCGCGAGTACCGAGCGAGCCCGCGCGCGGAACCGATGGAAGCGATATGCCTTGTCCGTTTCGATCGTCGCGGGGCCGATCAGCGCGGACAGCTCGCCGGCCGCCCGCCGGCGTATCAGGTCCATCTGGAAATAACGGTCCTGCGCATGGGCGTAGCCCGTCGCGTACGCGAGATCGGCACGATCCACCGCGGTGATGGTCGGTATGCCGTCGCCGTCGCGGGCAATCGTTGCCGCCGCGCCCAGGCCCGTGACCTCGTAGTCACCTTCGATTCCCGGCAGGCTTGCGCGCACGACGAGCCATGCCACGCCGATCGCGATGACCGCGACGCCCGCAATGAGTGCGGCCAGGCGGACGACCCAGCGCATGCTCAGTCGGGCTCCGGCACCGTGACCTTGAGGATCTTCATCGCGTTGGTACTGCCGGCCACGCGGTCGAGATCGCCCTTGGTGAAGATCACCAGGTCGTCGACGTCGACGAGATCGTGCGCGAGCAGGGTGCGGAAGATGTCGGGATACAGCCGCCGCGAGTCCTGGTGATCCAGCTCGAAAGCCACCGGGTATACGCCCCGGTAGAGCGTGACACGCCGGCTGGTCTCGCTATGGGCCGTGAATGCATAGATCGGAATGTCGGAACGGATACGGGACATCCAGCGCGTCGTCGACCCGGACTCGGTCAGCGCAATGATCGCGCTGACCTTGAGATGGTTGGCCGTGTACATCACCGCCATCGCGATCGCCTCGTCGACACGCTCGAAATAGTCGCCGATGCGGTGCCCGGTCCGCCCTGGCGGCAGCGGATACTGCTCGGCGCCCACGCACACTTCCGCCATCGCCTGGATGGCCTTGACCGGGTGCTTGCCCACCGCGGTTTCGCCGGACAGCATGACCGCGTCACTCCCGTCCATGACGGCATTGGACACGTCGGACACCTCGGCGCGCGTCGGGATCGGGTGCTGGATCATCGACTCCATCATCTGCGTCGCGGTGATGACCACCTTGCTCGCGCGCCGGACCTTGTGAATGATGTTTTTCTGGACGCCGATCAGCTCGGCGTAACCCATCTCGACGCCGAGATCCCCGCGGGCCACCATGATCACGTCGGCCGCCTCGATGATCGAATCGATGTTCCGGACGGCCTCGGTCCGCTCGATCTTGGCAACGATATGGCCTTTGCCACCCGCCTCGCGGAACAAGCGGCGGGCTTCCTCGACCTCCTCGCCGGTACGGACGAACGAGACCGCGAGGAAATCCATCTCGAGCTCGGCGGCGAGGTGGATATTCTGCTTGTCGATGTCGGTAAGCGCCTCCGCCGACAGCCCACCGCCTTTCTTGTTGATGCCCTTGTGATCCGACAGGATGCCGCCGTTGACGACGCGCGTGTGGATGCGCGTGCCCTCGATGGATTCGACTTCCAGCGAAATCAGGCCGTCGTTCAGCAGCAGCGTGTCGCCGGGTGCCACGTCTTCGTGCATCGTCTCGAGCGCCACGCCGACGCCCTCGACGGTCCCGTCCTCGAGACCGAGCGACGAATCGAGAAAGAACGACGCGCCGTCCACGAGATTCACGCTGTTTTCGCGGAAGCGCTTGACGCGAATCTTCGGTCCCTGCAGGTCGCCGAGCAGGCCGATGTCACGCCCTTCGTCGCGCGCCGCCTGCTTCAGAGCCTCGGCCCGTGCGCGATGCTCGTCGGCCTCACCGTGAGAGAAATTGATGCGCGCGACGTCGAGCCCGGCGCGGATCATCTTGCGAAGTACGGCAGGATCCTCGGAAGCGGGACCGAGAGTTGCCACGATCTTGGTACGTTTTTGCATGCCGCGGATTATTGCACAGTGGCGACACGTTTAAGCGGCGATTATCGGCCGCGGCAGTGCACTAAAAGGGCGCAAGTGACCGCACGACGCGACGCGAATTGAACTATCATTGCCGCCATGCATCGACGCACTTTCCTGCAAGCCCTTTCTGCCCTTGCGCTCCCCGCAGCGGCTCTCCGCCAGGACGGGGTCCTCGCGGCGGACGGCGCTCTCGTGGCCGACTCCGCCCGGCTGCTCGACCTGCCGCCAGGGTTCAGCTACCGGGTCGTCTCGCGAGCCGGCGACCTGATGGACGACGGTCTCAGGGTACCGCCTGCGCACGACGGCATGGCCGCCTTCGACGGCGAGGACGGTCGCGTCATCCTGGTCTGCAACCACGAGCTGCCGCCGTCTCATACGCGCGAGAGCGCATTCGGCCCGGCATTCACCGACCTGCCCGCGGAGGTTCAGGAACGCGTCTACGACGCTGGCGGCAAGCGGACGCCCGGGGCGGGCGGTACGACGACAACCGTGTACAACCCCCGGACCCGGGAGACCGAGCGCCAGCACCTGAGCCTCGGCGGCACAGAGCTGAATTGCGCCGGCGGGCCGACCCCCTGGGGCACCTGGCTGACCTGCGAGGAATGCTTCACCGATCCCGGCATGGGACTTTCGAACGGCCGCATCGTCAGGCGCGAACAACGCCACGGCTACGTGTTCGAGGTTCCGGCCCGGGCCACCGGGCTGGTCAAGGCGGAGCCGATACGCGCGATGGGTCGTTTCGAACACGAGGCGGCGGCGGTGCATGTGCCGACGGGCATCGTCTACATGACCGAGGACCGGCATCGCAGCCTGTTCTACCGGTATCTGCCCAATGTCCCGGGAGAACTCGCAAAGGGCGGCCGCCTGCAGGCGCTTGCGATAACCGGGAGTCCGTCAGCCCGCACGCACAACTGGTCGGGCGAGCCCCTGCTCGAGCCCGGCCGATCGGTCGAGATCGAGTGGATCGACCTCGACGACGTCGACCCGGACGAGAACGACCTGCGACTGCGCGGGGCCGCGGCAGGTGCGGCAAGCTTTGCGCGCGGCGAGGGCCTGTGCCGTGCCGGCGACCAGTTCGCGTTCAGCTGCACGATCGGCGGCCCCTCCCGGCTCGGCCAGATCTTCGTGTATACGCCCAGCCGTTTTGAGGGTACGAAGCGCGAAGCCGAAGCACCCGGCCGGCTCACGCTGCTCGCGGAAGCCGGGCCCGACTCGATGCTCAGGAACAACGACAACCTGACGATGGCGCCCTGGGGCGACCTGTTCGTCTGCGAGGACACGGCCGATCATTGCGGCATCGTCGGCGTCCGGCCGGACGGCAGCCTGTACGCCGTGGCAGATAACGCCTACAGCGACTCCGAGCTCGCCGGCATCACGTTTGCGCCGGACGGGCGAACGCTGTTCGTCAACATCCAGTACCCGGGGACGACGGTGGCGATCACCGGCCCGTGGGAAACGCTCTACTCGATGGCCTAGACCGGCTTCAGCCGCGCTCGGCGGCCCGCTGTTCCAGTATCGCGACCGCCGGCAAGGTCTTGCCCTCGACGAACTCGAGGAACGCGCCGCCGCCCGTCGAGATATACGAGATCCGGTCGCGAACTCCGAACTTGTCGATAGCGGCCAGCGTATCGCCGCCGCCGGCGACCGAGAAGGCATCGCTCCCGGCTATCGCCTCGGCGAGGACCTTCGTGCCGTCGGCAAATCGGTCGAACTCGAATACGCCGACCGGGCCGTTCCAGATGACCGTACCCGCGTCACGGACGATCGCGGCGAACGCGGCAGCGGTTTCCGGACCGATGTCGAGTATCAGGTCGTCCCCGTCGACGTCGGTCACGGCTTTTACCTCGGCGGGCGTGTCGGCTTCGAACGCCTTGCCGGTCACCACGTCCGTCGGCACCGGTATCGTGGCCCGGTCGCTGGTGTTCGCCGCCAGCTGCCGGGCGATATCGAGCATGTCGGCCTCGTACAGCGACTTCCCGACGTCGTTACCGGCGGCGGCGATGAACGTGTTCGCGATGCCACCGCCGACGATCAGCGTGTCGACGATACCGGCGAGCGCCTCGAGCACGGTGAGCTTCGTCGAGACCTTCGAACCGCCGACGATCGCAACGACCGGCCGCGCGGGTTCGTGCAGGGCCTTGCCGAGCGCCTCGAGCTCGCCCACCAGGAGCGGCCCGGCGCAGGCAACCGGCGCGTGCTCGGCGACCCCGTAAGTGCTGGCCTGCGCGCGGTGCGCCGTGCCGAACGCGTCCATGACGAAAACGTCGCACAGCGCCGCCATTTTTTTCGCGAGGGCGGCATCGCACTTCTTCTCACCGGCGAGGAAGCGGACATTTTCCAGCAGCACGACCTGGCCGGGCTCGACCTCGACGCCATCGATCCAGTCCGCGACGAGCGGGACGTCACGGCCGAGCAGCTCGGCGAGTCGCGCCGCAACCGGCGCCAGGCTGAACGCGGGGTCCGGCTCGCCCTCGACCGGCCGGCCGAGGTGCGACACGAGCATCACGGCGGCCCCCTGCTCGAGCGCCGCCTCGATCGTCGGCAGCGCTGCGCGGATACGGGCATCGCTCGTGACCCTGCCATCGGTGACGGGCACGTTGAGATCCTCGCGAATCAGCACGCGCTTGCCGCCGAGGTCGAGGTCGGTCATGCGGTCGACTTTCATAGCTGGGCCCTGCCTCAAAGCCGCGTCAGGACGCGTTCATCAGTGCGACGGTCGTGTCGAGCATCCGGTTGGAGAAGCCCCACTCGTTGTCGTACCACGCGATGGCCTTGACCAGCGTCCCGTCGATGACTTTTGTCAGCGTCGAATCGTAGATCGAGGACGCCGGGTTGTGATTGAAGTCGACCGACACCAGCGGCGCCTCGTTGTAGGCGAGTATGCCCTTGAGCGCGCCTTCGCTGGCTGCCTTCAGGAGTTCGTTGATCTCTTCGATGCTCGTTTCGCGCTCGGCGACGAAGGACAGGTCGACCGCCGAAACGTTGATCGTCGGCACCCGCATCGAGAAGCCGTCCAGCTTGCCGTTGAGCGACGGCAGTACCTTGCCGACGGCGCGGGCGGCACCGGTCGACGTCGGGATCTGCGACATCGTCGCGGACCGCGCCCGGC
The DNA here is from genome assembly GCA_036350895.1 of Woeseiaceae bacterium. Lineage (GTDB taxonomy): Bacteria > Pseudomonadota > Gammaproteobacteria > Steroidobacterales > Woeseiaceae > UBA1847. Next base: position 1,218 of record JAZBNZ010000268.1, on the reverse strand, counting down.
GCAGGTCCTTGTGGTAGACATCCGTCAGCACCTGGTCGTTCGTGTACGCGTGGATCGTCGTCATGATCCCGTGCTTGACGCCGATCGCATCGTGCAGCGGCTTCACCAGCGGCGCGAGGCAGTTCGTCGTGCAGGACGCATTGGAAATAACCTGGTCCTCGGCCGTCAGGACGTCGTGGTTGACGCCGTAGACGATCGTCTTTTCGACACCGTCGCCGCCGGGCGCCGAGATGATCACCTTCTTCGCGCCGCCGTCGATGTGCTTGCCGGCAGCCGCGTGCGTGCGGAAAAGCCCGGTGCATTCGAAAACGACGTCGACGCCGAGATCGCCCCACGGCAGCTTGGCCGGATCGCGTTCCGAAAGCACCTTGATCCGGTCGCCGTTGACGATGATGTCGCCGCCGTCGACTTCCACGGTGCCGGCAAAGGGACCGTGTGCCGTGTCGTGGCGCGTCAGGTGCGCATTGGTTTCGGGATCGCCGAGGTCGTTCAGCGCGACCACGTCGAATTCGCCTGCGCGGCCGTACTCGTGGATAGCGCGCACGATGTTGCGGCCTATACGTCCGTAGCCGTTGATACCGATCTTGATGCTCATAATTTCAGTCTCCCTTGGTGTTCGAAGTGCGCTGCCGCGGCTGCGGCAGCGTCAGTGCTTAATGATTGCCGGCCAGTACGTCCAGCGCCACGGCGACGACGTTGTCGACGCTGAAGCCGAAGTGCTCGAATAGTTCGCCCGCGGGGGCCGACTGACCGAAGGTAGTCATACCGATGACGCGGCCGCCCTGCCCGACATAGCGGTACCAGCCATCCGGCGATCCCGCCTCGATCGCGACGCGCGCCGTGACGGCCGCCGGCAGCACCGACTCCCGCCATGCGTCGTCCTGCGCATCGAACAGGCTCGTGCACGGCATCGATACGACCCGCGCGCGGACACCGTCGCCGGCCAGCTGGGCGGCAGCGTCGACGGCCAGCGCCACCTCGGACCCGGTCGCGATCAGCAGCAGCTCGGGTTCGCCCTCGCAGTCGCGAAGCACGTAGCCGCCACGACGGACCGCGGCGAGCGCCGAGTCGTCGCGCGCCTGGAACGGCAGTCCCTGGCGCGACAGCACGAGAGCGGTCGGGCCGTCGCGGCGTTCGAGGGCGTCGACCCAGGCGACGGCCGTTTCGACGGTGTCGCAGGGACGCCAGACCTTAAGGTTCGGCATGACCCGGAGGCTT
>JAZBNZ010000267.1:0-8179 GCA_036350895.1 Woeseiaceae bacterium | reverse complement strand
CGTGCCGATGATCGTCATCCGGCCTTTCGGGCACGTCACCGAGACGCCGCGCGAACTGATCGCGCGCTGCAAGGAGCACATCGAGTGGAATGCCCGGGAACTGGCCGACGCGTTGAGACGGCAGGGGCGCAACGAGGATACGGCGCGCTGGGAGGTCATCGAGTTCCCGGGCTGGGACGAGAACGGCGAAATCGAGTCGAATGATTAACGTAGTAAATACAGAATTTTATGGCTATTTATTGAGGTGAACTCTAACCACTTACCTGTGATCATTGCCCACCGTGGCGCCTCGGGCTACCTGCCCGAGCACACGCTGGCGGCGAAGGCTCTCGCCTACGGCATGGGTGCCGACTACCTCGAGCAGGATGTGGTCGCCACGCGCGACGACCACCTGATCGTCAGCCACGACATTCACCTCGACCGCGTAACGGACGTGAAGCGCCGCTACCCGGAACGCGCCCGCGGCGACGGCCGCTTCTACGCCCGCGATTTCGACCTGGCCGAGATTCGCACGCTCACCGTCACGGAGCGCCTCGGCCACGACGGCGAACCGGTGTTCCCGGGCCGCTTTCCCCCGCATACCGGCCGCTTCCGAATCAACACGCTGGATGAGGAAATCGCCTTTATCCAGCAACTGAACCGCACGACAGGACGAAACGTCGGCATCTACCCGGAAATCAAGGCACCGGCCTGGCACCACGAGGAGGGCGTCGACCTGGCTGCGCGGATGCTCGCGACGCTCGCGGAATTCGGTTACGAGGGACCCGATGCGCCCGTCTTCGTGCAATGTTTCGACTGGACCGAAACGCAACGAATGCGCCGGGAACTCGGTTGCAGCCTGCCGTTGATCCAGCTCATCGCCAATCCGGCCTGGAACGAGTCCGATACCGATTACGTTCACCTGCTGACGCCCGCTGGCCTCGAGGAGGTCGCCACGGTCGCGCAGGGGATTGGCCCGTGGCTCAACCAGCTCTACGACATGGAGGTCATCGACGGCTGTCCGGTGGCGAGCGGCGTGGTCCGCGCAGCGCACGACGCCGGCCTCGCAGTGCACCCCTACACGTTTCGGCGGGACGCGCTGCCCGACGGCTTCGGGAGTTTCGACGAGCTCCTCGGCTTCTTTTTCACCGACCTCGGCGTCGACGGGATTTTCACCGATTTTCCGGACCTTGCGGTCCGGCTCCGCGACGAGGCTTTTGCCGGGTAGAGCCCGAAACTGTGAATACGGTCAGGTAATTTCCTGTTTTCTCTCTCAAAATACGCGTTACGCTGTTTGACATGGCGGTAATGCCGGGTGAAAGTCCCCAATCCCTTGAGGGTATGCGCAAGACGAGAACGTAAACGACTGCTTGGATGCCAGGACCCATGTTCATCGACGTAAACCAGGAACTCATACTGATGACGGTCGGCGCTTTCCTGCTCGGCTGGATCCTGTCGTCGATCAGCGCCCGCCTGAGCAGCCGGGTGCGCGCCAGCCGCCGGGATCCCCGCGATGACCGTATTCGCGCCCTGGAGGCCGAGCTCCGCATCGCGAACAGCGACGCCGAACAGCTCAGGGAGAAGCTTGAAGTCGCGGAAAAGGAACTCGACGATGCCAACGACAGCATCGAGAAGCGCGACAACGTCATCAGTCACCAGCAGTCCCGGGTCGAGCAGCTCAAGAGGGATCTCAAGGAATCGGTCGCGAAGACGCGGGAGCTCCGCCAGGAGCTGACCGACCGGGCGGAGGAAACGCTTCGTTCCGAAGTAAAGCTTCGCGAAGTCGAGACCGAGCTTTCGATCGCCCAGGCCTCCACCGACATGATCGCGACGGGGGTTCTCGACTATTCGATGGCACCTGACGCCGACGGTGAGGGCGCCAACGAGGCCTCCGATCTCGTCGCACCGGAAGCGGGCTCGGCCAAATCCTGATTTTTTCGCCGCGCGCGGCGCCGGCGCTCAGCCCGGCGGCGTGACCGCGGCGCCGATCCGGAAATCCGTTCGACGCCACGCCGCGTACAGGCCGAGGAACCAGGCCTGCATGCTGAGCGACGACAGCCATTCGATCGTATTCTCCGGCGGGTCCGGGTTCTCGAGCGTCGACTTCAGCACGATATTCAACACGCCCAGGACGAACGGCATTACGCAGCAGGCAAGCATGAACCGTGCATTGCCCCCCAGCCGCCACTTCGGTGCCGCCCGCCGCATCGCCAGCGCCACCCATAGCTGGGCTACGAAGGTGCCGAGGAAATACAGGTAGATGCCGAAGCGCCGCATGAAGGAATAGACCGGCGTCGTGGTCCCCAGGAACGTGACATAGACGATGAGGGCGAGGGCGCCGATCAGCCCGGCGAGCAGGATGCCCCGCGCGGCCCGGGGCGAGAGTGCGCCCAGCGAGCGAAGCCACGTGACGCACAGGTACCACGTGACCGCGAGGACGACCGAAAACGGAAACTCGACCGCGCGAAACAGGAGCGCCCCCGGCGGGTGCCGACCCGTCGCACTGATCGATGCGCAACCGTCCCAGAACGGGTTGCAGACCGGTACGTTGCCGGCGTTCGCGCTGAGCATATAAGCGCCGATGATTCCGGCAGTCGGCACGATGCCGGCGACGAGGGCGAGAGGAGCGGGACGCATGACGGCCAAGGATAGCCAAGTAGTGGGGCGCTGCGCTATCGGGGTACACTGCAACGACAACAGAACAAGACCGCCGTCGATACTCTACCGGGGCTGACGACATGACTATCGTTTCCTGCTGCCGGCCGCCACGGAGGCGAGCCGCCGATTTCGCGTTCCCCTGGTCGTGCGCCCGGTCCATGCTGCCTCGCTTCAGCCGGTGCCCGTGACCTTTCAATGACGGCCGCTACCGCAGTCCTGCAGCGATCCCGCGGAGCCCTCGCCATCGGCTTCAAACGCCTCGGCGACAGGACGGTGCTCGCACGGCTCTACCAGGACGGCTGCCTGAAGGCGCGCCTCCCGCGGTTACCGATCGACAGCGCCGAGGCCGTCTGCATCAACACCAGCGGCGGGCTGACCGATGGCGACATCCTGGAAACCCGCATCGAGTGCGCCCCGGGCGCGGCGGCCGTCGTCACCAGCCAGGCCGCTGAGCGAATCTACCGTTCCCGCGCCGGTGACGCGGAGATTTCGACGACGCTCAGGGTCGGCGAAACCGCGACCCTGGCCTGGATTCCCCAGGAAACGATCGTTTTCGACGGCGGCCGGGTCGTCCGGCGGCTGGACGTCGAGCTGGCGCCGACCGCCACGCTCCTGCTCATCGAATCCGCCGTCCTTGGCAGGACGGCAATGGGCGAGACCGTGACGGACGGCGCGCTCAGCGACCGCTGGACGGTTCGTGTCGACGGCCGGCTGGCATTCGCGGATGCCCAGGCACTGTCGGGGCCATCTTTGGATGCACTCCGTCGCCGGCCCGCGGTACTCGACGGCGCCATTGCCTTTGCGACATTCCTGTTCGCTGCGCCGGAGCCCGGTGACATAGTCGACGCACTGCGTCGCTCTGCCGCCGACAGCGCGTACGAGGACATCCATTTCGGGGCGACACGGCTCGACAATCTCGTCGTTGCCCGACTCGCTGCGGGCAGCGGTGCGGCACTGCACGGCACGCTCGCGAGCCTGATCGGCGTCGTCGCCGGGCGTGTCGACGCTATTCATCTACCCACGGTCTGGTCGCTCTAGTGTCCTGTCCGGTTACTTCGCATAATTTCAGCGGGGCGTATTCCGGGGGCTCTGTAATCATGCGAATTGACCGGACAGGACACTAGGAGACCCGCATGCAACTGACACCCAGGGAAAAGGACAAGCTCTTGATCTCGGTCGCCGCGATGGTTGCCCGACGGCGGCTCGAGCGTGGCGTGAAGCTCAACCATCCCGAAGCCGTCGCACTGATTTCGGATTTCATCGTGGAAGGTGCTCGCGACGGCAAGTCGGTAGCGGCACTGATGGAGGAGGGCGCCACCGTACTGACCCGGGATCAGGTTATGGAGGGCGTCCCGGAGATGATCCACGACGTGCAGGTCGAAGCGACGTTTCCGGACGGGACCAAGCTCGTCACCGTTCACCAGCCCATTCGCTAGGAGCGCGTCATGATACCCGGAGAACTGTTTACCGCCGCCGGCGACATCACGCTCAACGAGGGTCTCGATACGATCGAGCTCACCGTTGCCAACGCGGGCGACCGGCCGATCCAGGTAGGCTCGCACTACCATTTCGCCGAAACCAACCCGGCCCTCGAATTCGACCGCGAGCAGGCTCGCGGCATGCGTCTCGATATACCGGCGGGTACGGCGGTGCGCTTCGAGCCTGGGCAATCGCGAACGGTCAGGCTGGTTGCTTTCGCCGGCCGGCGCCGGATCGTCGGCTTCAACCAGGGCGTGATGGGAGAACTCGAATGACGACACTTTCGCGCGCCGCGTACGCGGCCATGTACGGCCCGACGACCGGCGACAGGCTGCGGCTCGCCGACACGGACCTGGTCATCGAGGTCGAACGGGACCACACGATCTACGGCGACGAGGTCAAGTTCGGCGGCGGCAAGGTGATACGCGACGGTATGGGCCAGTCGCAGGCGACGCGTGCCGAGGGCGCCGTCGATACCGTCATCACCAACGCGCTGGTCGTGGACGTGACCGGCATCTACAAGGCGGACGTCGGTATTCGCGACGGCCGCATCGCGAAGATCGGCAAGGCGGGCAATCCCGATACCCAGCGCGGCGTCGACATCGTGATCGGCCCCGGTACCGAGGCGATCGCCGGCGAAGGCAAGATCCTCACCGCGGGCGGCTTCGATGCGCACATCCATTTCATCTGCCCGCAGCAGATCGAGGAGGCGCTGACGTCCGGCGTCACGACGATGCTCGGTGGCGGCACCGGCCCCGCGACCGGGACGAACGCGACGACCTGCACGCCCGGCAGCTGGCACATCGGCCGCATGCTGCAGGCAGCCGAGGCGTTCCCGATGAATCTCGCCTTCGCCGGCAAGGGCAATGCATCGCTCCCGGGCGCACTGCGCGAGCAGGTCCTGGCGGGTGCCGCGGCGCTCAAGCTCCACGAAGACTGGGGCACAACGCCGGCGGCGATCGACTGCTGCCTCGGCGTCGCCGACGAGCTCGACGTGCAGGTCATGATTCACACCGACACGCTCAATGAATCGGGCTTCGTCGAACAGACGATCGCAGCCTTCGCCGGCCGGACGATACACGCCTTTCACACCGAGGGCGCCGGCGGCGGCCACGCACCGGACATCATCAAGGTCTGCGGACTGCCCAACGTGTTGCCGTCGTCGACGAACCCGACGCGGCCGTACACGGTCAACACGGTGGCCGAGCATCTCGACATGCTGATGGTTTGTCACCATCTCGATCCCTCCATCCCGGAGGACATCGCGTTCGCCGAGAGCCGGATTCGCAAGGAGACGATCGCGGCCGAAGACATCCTGCACGACCTGGGCGCGTTCTCCATCATCGCGTCCGACAGCCAGGCCATGGGCCGCGTTGGTGAAGTGCTGCTGCGGACCTGGCAGACGGCCGACAAGATGAAGAAGCAGCGCGGGCGGCTGCCGGACGAGCAGGGCGACAACGACAATTTCCGGGTCCGGCGCTACATTGCGAAATACACGATCAATCCCGCGATCGCCCACGGTATCGCCGACCACGTAGGCAGCATCGAAGAAGGCAAGCTCGCGGATCTCGTGCTGTGGTCGCCGGCGTTCTTCGGCGTCAAGCCGGACCTCGTGCTGAAGATGGGCAGCATTGCGACCGCACCGATGGGCGATCCCAACGCGTCGATACCGACACCGCAGCCCGTGCATTACCGGCCGCAGTTTGCGTCATTCGGCAAAGCGATGACCGAAAGTGCAGTGACTTTCGTTTCCCGTGCGGCCCTGGACGACGGCATTGCGGAGAAGCTCGGGCTAAGCCGGTCGTTGCTGGCGGTCAGCAACACGCGCAGCAGCATCGGCAAGCGTGACATGCGCCTCAACGATTACTGCCCGCACATGGAAGTCGATCCCGAGACTTACGAGGTCAGGGCCGACGGCGAACTGCTGACCTGCGAGCCGGCCGAAGAACTCGCGATGGCCCAGCGTTACTTCCTGTACTGAGTGACGAACGTGTCCGAATTGCTCCTGCGTGCAACCCGCGTCATCCCCGCCAAGGACGGTGCCGGCCAACCCGCCGGCGACACGATAGCGCTGACCTGGGACGAGCGTCATCGACGCCGCATCCGCATGCAAACGACCGGCGGCACGGAATTCCTGCTCGATCTTGCGCACGCCGTTGCGCTTGCCGACGGGGATCGCCTCGTGCTCGACGACGGGACCGAAGTGCTGGTCCAGGCCAGGCCGGAAACGGTCGCCGACATCGTCGCGGCAGACAGCGAGACCCTGACCCGCATCGCGTGGCATCTCGGCAACCGGCACTGGCCCACCCAGATACTCGGCAACACGCTCAGGATTCCTTACGACCACGTGCTCGTCGAGATGATTGCGGGTCTCGGCGGACGGGTCGAGCGGCGCGAGGCGCCGTTCCAGCCGGAGGGAGGCGCGTACGCTCATGAGCACTGAGCCCGGCCTCTACCGCTTGATGACCTGGCTGTCGCCGTCGTACCCGGTCGGCGCTTACGCGTTCTCCCACGGGATCGAGTACGCCGTCGAGGCTGGCCAGGTTCGGGACAGTGCCTCTGCCGGCGCCTGGATCACCGATCTCGTCGAGCTGGGCAACGGCCGCGCCGACCTCGTGTTTCTCCGTGAGGCCTGGGAGTCGGCTGAATCACCGGGTGAGCTGCGCGAGATCGCCGACTACTGCCTTGCCTACCAGGCGACCAGCGAACTGCGGACCGAAAGCCTTGCACAGGGGAGGGCATTCGCTGCCGTCACCGAGCAGGCCTGGCCTCACGAAACTCTGCGAACGGCTTTAAAGGTGCTGGGGGATAGCCAGCCGTATCCCGTGATCGTGGGATGCGTCGCCAGGGTCCACAACGTCTCGAAAGAGTCGATCATGCTGGCCTATGCGCACGCATTCGTCGCCAACCTCGTGTCGGCGGCGGTGCGGCTGGTGCCACTGGGCCAGACGGACGGGCAGCGGCTTACGGCCGAGCTGGAGGCCGCCGTCGACGGCGCGGTGAGAGACGCGCATGCCCTCACCCGGTATACGGTTTCTAATGCAACTATTATGGGGGATATCAGCTCCATGCAGCACGAATGCCAGTACACACGGTTGTTCCGATCATGAGCGGAAACGGACCTTTGCGAGTCGGCATCGGTGGCCCGGTCGGCTCCGGCAAGACCGCCTTGACGGAAGCGCTCTGTCGGCGTTTCCGAGATATGTACTCAATTGCGGTCGTCACCAACGACATCTATACGCGCGAGGACGCCGAATTCCTGATGCGCGCGGGTGCATTACCAGACGACAGGATCATGGGTGTCGAAACGGGCGGCTGTCCGCACACTGCCATCCGGGAGGACGCGTCGATGAATCTCGCCGCCGTCAGCGAGCTCTCGAATCGTTTTGGCGACCTGGACCTCGTGATTATCGAATCAGGCGGCGACAACCTTGCCGCCACGTTTTCCCCGGAGCTGGCCGATATCACGATCTACGTGATCGACGTCTCGGCCGGAGACAAGATCCCGCGCAAAGGCGGTCCGGGGATAACGCGATCGGATCTGCTCGTGATCAACAAGATCGACCTGGCCGAACTGGTCGGGGCCGATCTGGGCGTCATGGACCGGGACGCACGCAAGATGCGTGGCGACAAACCGTTCGTGTTTACCAATATCAAGGCGGGAGAAGGCGTTGATGAGGTCGCGGCGACGATTCAGCGGCTGGGTGGTCTGGAGTGAAGAGGTCTGCCTGACCATATCCGCTATTTAACATAATATACATTATACGCATATATGGATTATGCGGGCAGACTAGGTCTCTCGCCCAATAAGCGCCTCAAGCGGAATCTCGAGGTGTTCGTGCAACGCCCTGATCATCGTCAACGAAAGCCCTCTGCGCCTATTTAGAATCTCAGAGACTCGCGCACGTGATCCCAGGTACGGCTCCAGGTCTTTTCTATCGAGTCCCAGTTGCTCCATGCGGAACTTGATCGCCTCAATGGGATCCGGTGCATCAATCGCAACGTGTTCGTTCTCGTAGGCATCGACCAACGTTACGAGCACGTCTAACTCGTCGCCCTCTGT
>JAZBNZ010000266.1:0-3281 GCA_036350895.1 Woeseiaceae bacterium | reverse complement strand
TTGCGGACGACGGCAAGCATCAGGCCGTGGCTCACCCCCCATTCCGCATCCCAGTGGTAGAAGAACCAGGGATCCGAGGTCCGGTAGTGGGTCTCGTACAGCGAGGACGCGTCACGCCATTGCCCGAGAAGCGCGTAGCCCCGGGCCAGGTTGAGGGGCATCGACGTGCCCGGTGAATTGCCTTCCTCGAGTTTCCGGAAGCGCTCAATCAGGTTGTCCAAGTCGCCGGCGATGACGTGCCTGGCCCAGGAGGCCCGGATGCTCCACAGACGGGTCGGGTCGATGCTGTTGGCCCGGTCCGTGTAGTCCCGACCGGCATCGTGCAGACCCGCATCGAAATGGGCGAGGGCATACTGCGAGAAGAAGTCAGCGCTGACGAGTCCGAGTTCGTCCGCCTGCCGGAAGAGTACAATCGCCCGAGACAACACGCCGCGCCGCCAACAGGCATACGCGGCTGCCCAGTAGGCGTTGCCGTAGTCTGGCGTAATGTCGATGGCTTTTTCGTAATGCCGGATCGCCTCGGCGAACCTGCCGAGCGACTGGTGGGCCATCCCGATGTTCATCTGCGCCGTCGACGAGAGCGGCGAGAGCAGTGCGCTCGTCTTGTGAATATCGAGCGCCTCTTCCATGCGTCCCGCGTCCATGTACACGAGACCCAGCCAGGCATAGGCTTCCGCGAATCCCGGGTTGAGCTCGATGGACTTGCGCAGCGCAGGCTCCGCGAGCGGCATGTTGTCGTCGGCGAAATGGACCAGGCCCATGACGGCATGCGCGTAGGCGGAATCCGGGTCGAGAGCGAGCGCACGTTCGATCGAGGCGCGGGCCGCCTCGCGGTAGTCGGCCCAGTTGCGCCCGGCGTAGATGCTCATGTGCGCGCTGACTTCGGCGAAGGCTGCGTAAGCCGCCGCGTAGTCGGGGTCGAGCGCGGCGGCGGTCGAAAACAGGCTCATGGCTTCCTGCATCGATTCGGGAGTGCGTTTGTGGATGAGTTCCCGGCCGCGCAGGAACGACCGGTATGCTTCCAGGTCGTCGGAGGCGAAGCCGGTGCCCGGCAGCGTCAGCCCGTCGGGGATCGCATTCAGCGCCTGCAGGATGCCCAGTTCCACCCGGTTCTCGATCTCGGACATCGGCAGGTCCTCGGTGGTCAACCGTGTCCGCCAGATCTCGCCGCCGGTGCCTGCATCGACGAGTCGCACGTCGAGCAGCCACTCGGTGCCCTGCCGGGTGATCTCTCCCTCGATCACCGCGAGCTTACTGTCCGGGAGCGCTTCCTTCAGGTCGTCTGACGGCTGGAAGCTGCTGGCGCGCGCCAGGACCGTGAGTGCCGGGTTCCGGCTGAGGCGGTACAGGAGCCCCTCGGCGACGCCGGGTCCCAGTATGTCGTCGTCCTCGGCCGAGTTTCCCGTGAAGGCGGACACGGCGATCGTCACGTGCTCCGCCGTCGGCGACGACGGCGAGGCGATGTAATAGCCTGCGGTGATCGCCACCACGGCCAGCGCCAGCAGGAAGATCGTGGCGCTGCGCCGCCTGGATTCCGTCGGCCGTGCAGGCGACTCGGTGTCGGGCGTTGGCGTCGGCGAGGATTCGTCGATCGGGGCAATCGTGCCCCTGAGTCGATAGCCACGCTTCGGCACCGTCTTGATCAGCTCGCGGCCGCGCTCGCCGAGTTCCTTGCGCAGCTGGTAGATGCAGCGCGAGATGACGTCGTCCGAGATCAGTGCGCCGCGCCAGACTTCCTCGATCAGCGTGTCGCGCGACACGACCTGGCCCTCGTGGGCGGCGAGGAGGACGAGCACATCCATGACGCGGGGTTCGAGACGCCGCGTGCCGCCGTCGTCGCGGATCTCCCCGCGATCCGGAAACACCCGGAACTCCTCGAACCGGAATCCCGCCTGGAGCGTCGCCTTGTCCATGAGCCCTAGCTTACGGAGGTTTCCGTCAATTTTTCATCCGGAATGTGCAGCGCGCAAGCGGTACAAGGACTTATGACAGGTTTTCGAGGCACGACGATGGGGACGTACGCCAGGATCCTGGTCGCTTTCTGCCTGCTGGCGGCAACGCGCGCGTCCCCGGATGTCGACCCGTTCTCGGCCGGAGGCAGCCCGGCAACCGTTCGCCTGTCCCAGGAGACAGCAACCCGCGTGGAGGAGATCCCCATCGAGGTCACCTGCCGCGATGACGACAAGGCATGGTTCCGGATCGGTCCGTTCGACCGGACTCGCCCGGTCAATTTTCGCTTCGTCCGTCGCGAGAACGGCAGCTGCGTAACACGGCAGCGGTGACGGCGTGCGGCGGACGCGCCGTCCTACATCTCGCCTTCGATCGGCAGGTGCGAGAAGAACCAGTCCTCGATGCGCTGCATGAACGACGTCGCCGGCTGCGACTCCAGCGTCTCGTCGTCCGATACCCAGAACACGCGGCCGTCCTCCTGCAGCTCGAGGCGCCAGGCATTCTCCGCCGAGAAATCGCCCTCGAGTGCGCGGCGGACCTCCTCGTTGAAGACGCGGCTGGTGACGAGGAAGCCCATCTCGGTGTTGATGCGCAGCGAGCGCGGGTCGAGGTTCGCGCTGCCGATGAAGACCTTGTCGTCGTCGATGACCAGCGCCTTGGCGTGCAGTGCCAGCGTCTTGCGCCCGATCGGCGTCAGGATGTAGCGCTCCCGGTCCTTCGCGTCGGTACGCACCTCGTGCAGCTCGACGCCGCTCTCGAGCAGCGTGTCGATGTGGTTGCGGTAAGCCGCATGCGCGGTCAGGTGGTTGTTCGAGCTGATCGAGTTCGTGAGTATGCGCACGCGCACGCCGCGGTCGATCGCCCGCTGCACCGCGCCTTCGAGATCCGGCGTCGGGATCAGGTAGGCGGAGACGATCAATATCTCGCTGTCGGCCTCGTCGAACAGCCGGACGAGTTCATTGGCAACTTCTACCGGTGCCTCGTCGCGGTTCTTCGGGTTGTCTTCCGGCGGCTCGTCAGCGAAGAGTCGTGACTCGCCGTGGTCGGCGGCGGCGATGGCTGCGAGCCAGCGTTCGGCAAGTTCTTCCGTCGACGATTCTTCATGGACGTGCGTCGCCTCGTCCGTGATCCTGCGGGCCTCGTCGAGCATCTCGGGCGATGCGCTCGCATGTGAGATCGTCTCGATCGGGAACGACCAGCGGTCGTTCCAGTAATCGTCGAACTCGTCGGCGACGGTTTGCACGATCGGCCCGCCGAGCAGTAATTCCAGGTCCCGGAAATTGGGGCCCTCGTCGAGGCCGAAGTATTCGTCGGCGAGGTTGCGGCCGCCG
>JAZBNZ010000265.1:0-5182 GCA_036350895.1 Woeseiaceae bacterium | reverse complement strand
GGCGTTCCTCAATGTCGATTCGCGGACTGTAGGAGCGGCTCTTCAAGCCGCGACCGCGCCAGACCCGACCGAAACCACGACCCGGACGGGCCCCACCCGTCCACGATTCCAGCCATCTCGAACGTTTCTGCTGTAGGAGCGGCTCTTCAAGCCGCGACCGCGCGAGACCCGACCGAAACCACGCCCGGACGGGCCCCACCAATCCACGATTCGTCGATGGTGAACGCTTCTGCTGTAGGAGCGGCTCTTCAAGCCGCGACCGCGCCAGACCCGACCGAAACCGCGACCAGGACGGGCCCAACAGTCCACGATTCCAGCTATGTCGAACGCTTCTGCTGTAGGAGCGGCTCTTCAAGCCGCGACCGCGCCAGCCCCGACCGAAACCACGACCAGGACGGGCCCCACCAGTCCACGATTCCAGCCATGTCGAACGTTTCTGCTGTAGGAGCGGCTCTTCAAGCCGCGACCGCGCCAGACCCGACCGCAACCACGACCAGGACGGGCCCAACAGTCTACGATTCCAGCTATCTCGAATGTTTCTGATGTAGGAGCGGCTCTTCAAGCCGCGACCGCGCGAGACCCGGCCGAAACCACGCCCGGCACGAACCCATCCGGCCGCTTCGGCGCTGGAAAAGCGCCTCTGAGCACGATCCCGGCGCTCGCCCTCCCGCTGCCGCCGGACCGCCTCCCGGGCAGACATTACCCGCCATTTGGCGTATCGTATTCGATGATCGCTTCCCGAGGCGCCGAAGCCTTGAATTCCCCCTGTGGCGCACACATTTCACTCAGTCAACGGACCAAGAGGTGGTAACGCGTGTCTGAAGAAGATCTGGTAGGAACGGTCGTCGACGAGACGAACGAATATTCGAGCGTGCCGGTTTTGCCGCTGCGCGACGTCGTCGTGTACCCGCACATGGTGATCCCGCTGTTCGTGGGCCGCGAGAAGTCGATCGTGGCGCTCGACAAGGCAATGACGGCAGGCAAGAAGATCCTGCTCGTCGCCCAGCGCGCGGCCGACCTCGACGACCCGCAGCCGAACGATCTCTACGAGGTTGGCACGGTCGCGACGATCCTGCAGCTACTGAAGCTGCCCGACGGCACGGTCAAGGTGCTCGTCGAGGGCGGCGAGCGTGCCCTGGTCGATCGCATCGTCGTCGGCGATCACTTCGCCGCCGAGATCACGCTGCTCGACGAGGAAGACCGCCACGACGAGCGTGAAGTCGACGTGCTGGTCCGCTCGATCATTGCCCAGTTCGAGCAGTACGTGAAGCTGAACAAGAAGGTCCCGCCCGAGATCCTGACGTCGCTGTCGGGTATCGACGAACCGGGCCGGCTCGCGGACACCGTTGCCGCGCACATGGCGCTCAAGCTGTCCGAGAAACAGAAGATCCTCGAGATCCAGGACGTCAAGTCGCGCCTCGAGCAGATCCTCGGGATCATCGAGGGCGAGATCGATGTGCTGCAGATCGAGAAGCGGATCCGCGGTCGCGTCAAGCAGCAGATGGAGAAGAGCCAGCGCGAGTACTACCTGAATGAGCAGATGAAGGCCATTCAGAAGGAACTCGGCGAGATGGAAGACGCGCCGAACGAACTCGGCGACCTCGAAGCGAAGATCGAGGAAGCCGGCATGTCGGAGGAGGCCAGGGAGAAGGCCACGTCCGAACTCAACAAGCTGAAGCTGATGTCGCCGATGTCGGCCGAGGCGACGGTCGTGCGCAACTACATCGACTGGCTCCTCAAGGCGCCGTGGAAGAAGCGCAGCAAGGTCCTGAAAGACCTGAAGCGCGCCGAGGAGGTGCTCGAGGAGGATCACTACGGCCTCGAACGGGTCAAGGAACGCATCCTCGAATACCTGGCGGTCCAGCAGCGCGTGAAGCGCCTGAAGGGCCCGATCCTCTGCCTCGTCGGCCCGCCCGGCGTCGGCAAGACGTCGCTGGGTCAGAGCATTGCCCGCGCGACCAATCGCAAGTTCGTTCGCATGTCGCTCGGCGGCGTGCGCGACGAGGCCGAGATCCGCGGTCACCGCCGTACGTACATCGGCTCGATGCCCGGCAAGATCATCCAGAACCTGTCGAAGACCGCCGTCCGGAACCCGCTGTTCCTGCTCGACGAGATCGACAAGATGGCAATGGACTTCCGCGGCGACCCGTCGTCGGCACTGCTCGAGGTCCTGGACCCCGAACAGAATTCCGCTTTTGCCGATCATTACCTCGAGGTCGATTTCGATCTGTCGGACGTGATGTTCGTCTGCACGGCGAACAGTCTGAACATCCCGGCGCCGCTGCTCGACCGCATGGAGGTCATCCGGATTCCGGGTTACACCGAGGACGAGAAGACGGCGATCGCGACCCGTTACCTGATTCCGAAACAGATGAAGGAAAACGGCCTCAAGGAGAAGGAGCTCAGGATCTCCGATGCCGCCGTTCGCGACATCATCCGCTACTACACGCGTGAGTCGGGCGTCCGCAACCTCGAGCGCGAGATCTCGAAGATCTGCCGCAAGACCGTGAAGTCACTGCTGCTGAAGCCGCGCAAGAGCCGCGTCACGGTGACGCCGCGAACGCTCGGGAAGTACCTCGGCGTGCGTCGTTTCCGCTACGGCATCGCCGAGGAGAACGACCAGGTCGGGCAGGTCACCGGACTCGCATGGACCGAGGTCGGCGGCGAACTCCTGACGATCGAGGCGGCCGTCGTCGACGGCAAGGGCAAGCTGACGCACACGGGCCAGCTCGGCGAGGTCATGACCGAGTCGATCCAGGCCGCGATGACCGTGGTCCGGAGCCGTGCGCCGCTGCTCGGCATCGATGCGGACTTCCACCAGAAGTACGACGTTCACATCCACGTGCCCGAGGGCGCAACGCCGAAGGACGGTCCGAGTGCGGGAGTCGGCATGTGCACGGCCCTCGTGTCGGCGCTGACGAACATCCCGGTGCGGGCGGACGTCGCCATGACCGGCGAGATCACGCTGCGCGGCGAGGTACTGCCGATCGGCGGGCTGAAGGAGAAGCTGCTCGCGGCTCACCGCGGTGGCATCAACAAGGTGCTCATCCCGCAGGAGAACGAGAAGGACCTCGCTGAAATACCGAAGAACATCAAGGACAAGCTCACGATTGTTCCAGTGAAATGGATCGACGAGGTTCTCGAGCAAGCACTGGTACACATGCCGGTGCCGAGCACGAAGGACGAGCCGGCCGAGGGCAAGTCGGAGACGTCTGCGGACGATGTGAAATCGGAAGAGGTCGTTCGGCCACACTAAATTCGTGAAACCCGCGCGGTTGAGGCTTATTTGACGCTGTTTTTGCCAGTAGGTATAAACGTCGCAGCCGCGCGCGGTAGCACGGAGTCGCGCACGGCGATTCAGCGGATTGCAACTCACCGGGGGAGATCGCTGGATTGATCGTAGGGCCGGAACTCGGGCCGGCGTATTTTGGGGGCACGGGCATCCGCGACGGATGTCGTGTTAAATGACAGAAATCAATCTGCAAGGTGAAACATGAACAAAGGCGAATTAATCGAAGCGGTAGCGGATGCGGCAGGTCTCTCACGAGCCGACGCCACCAAGGCGGTCGATGCCACGATCGACAGCATTACCTCCACGCTCGCCAGCGGCGGGTCCGTCTCGCTCGTAGGCTTCGGCACGTTCTCGGTCAAGGCTCGCGCAGCCCGCGCCGGACGTAACCCGCGGACCGGCGAAACCATCCAGATTGCGGCCAGCAATGTGCCCGGATTTAAGGCTGGTAAAGCCCTGAAGGATGCCGTAAACTAGCGCGCCCTTCGGGACCGGGAGATCCCTGAAAGCGGCCAACGGCGCGGCTTTCAGCCGTTTCAATCGGTTTCGAACGCGGGGTAAATGCCCCGCGAAATCCGATCTCGGGTGCAAGATTTTTTCGGGTGCTTAGCTCAGCTGGTAGAGCATCGCCCTTACAAGGCGAGGGTCGGCGGTTCGATCCCGTCAGCACCCACCAGGTTCGGAGTGGTAGTTCAGTTGGTTAGAATACCGGCCTGTCACGCCGGGGGTCGCGGGTTCGAGTCCCGTCCACTCCGCCACTAAAGGAAAGGCCTGTCCCAGAAGGGGCAGGCCTTTTTTATTCGTGCGGTGAAAACCTGCCGTGCCGAGACACCGTCACGGTCGCGCCTTGAAGAGGCGCTCCTACAGTCCACGATTCAGCAGTGGTGAACGCGTCTGCTGTAGGCGCGGCTCTTCAAGCCGCGACTGAGACGCACCCCAACCGCGCGGGTTGTCATCGTGCCCAAAAGCCACAGCCCCGCACGCCGAAGCCGAATCGTGGGCTGTAGGAGCGGCTCTTCAAGCCGCGACTGAGACGCCCTCAAAGCCGCGCGTCCGCCAGGAGCATCGCCCCCGTCGAGACTCTTGTGCCGTCCCTCGATTCAAGGTTTTCCCTGCCGTCACGCCATCACTGTCGCGCCTTGAAGAGGCGCTCCTACAGCAGACTCTCTCGCCACCGCTGGAAACGTGGGCTGTAGGAGCGGCTCTTCGAGCCGCGACCACGATGGCCCCGAATCCCGCGGGTTTCCAAACCGCCCAAACCGCCGCCACTTCACCGAATTCCACGGAACCCGCGTCGCGCCTATTGGCCTAACCCCCTGTCTCAGCTAGAATCCCGCCCCTTCCCGAGAAACAGCTCACCCCATTCATGCTTCAGAATATCCGCGAAAAATTCACGGGCACGTTCGCCCTCATCATCCTCGCGTTGCTCGCCATCCCCTTCGTGTTCGTCGGGGTCGGTGCCAACTACAGCTTCCTGGGCGGCGCCTGGGCGGCCAAGGTCAACGGCGAGCAGGTCGGCCTCGGCTACTTCGAGGCACGCTATCGCGAGGTCGTGACGAACAACCCGGAACTCGCAACGGCGGGTGACGCGCAGCGCCAGCAGGTACGCCGCCAGATCCTGGACGGCCTGATCTACGAGCAACTGCTCGAGAGCTACCTGAACGACGCCGGCTACCGTATCGGTGACGAACAGGTCATCGACTCGATCCGCAACATCCCGGAGTTCCAGGGTGAGGACGGCCGTTTCGACCGTGCCGCCTATCGCGAGGCACTCGCAGCGCAGGGCATCTCCGAGGCCGATTTCGAACGCGGCCAGCGTCGCGGCCTGCGGCGCCAGCAGCTGCAGCTCGCGATCGGCGCGACCGCGCTGGAGACGCCGGCCGCGTATCGCCG
>JAZBNZ010000264.1:0-4893 GCA_036350895.1 Woeseiaceae bacterium | reverse complement strand
GTGCAGGCCGGCGGCAGCACGCTGACCCAGCAGCTCGCGCGGGACTACTTCCTGACGCGCGAACGCCTCATGACCCGCAAGATCCGGGAGGCCTTCCTCGCGTACAAGATCGAGCAGGAATTCACCAAGGAACAGATCATGGCGCTGTTCCTCAACAAGATGTTCTTCGGGCAGCGCGCCTACGGGGTCGCGGCCGCCTCGCAGGTCTACTTCAACAAGCCGCTCGCCGACATCAACGTCGCCGAGGCCGCGACGCTTGCCGGTGTGCTGCCCGCGCCCTCCCTGTACAACCCGGCCCGCAGCCCGGCGAACGCCGAGCGGCGACGCAGCTATGTCCTCGGGCGCATGCAGAATCTCGGGTTCATTTCCGATTCGGAGTACGAAACGGCAATGGCGTGGCCGCTGGAGTCGCGAGTGTACGGCGCCGCCGTAGAGCTGAACGCACCTTACGTCGCCGAGATGGTGCGACGCGACATGCTGTCCCGCTACGGCGAAGAGACCTACACGGCAGGCTACCGGGTCGTCACCTCCCTCGACTCGAAGCTGCAGCGCGCCGCCAACTACGCGGTTCGCAACGGGCTGCTCGCATTCACGCGGCGCCGCGGCTACCGCGGGCCGCTTACCCACTTCGAGCTCGATCCGGACATGCTCTCGGGACCGGTGCCGGAATGGCCCGAGGAGATTCGCCAGGCGCTCGACCAGTATGCGCCGGGCGGCCTTAGCCTCGCGATCGCAACGTCGATACGCGACAACAACAGCGTGTCGATCCGTTTCGCCGACGGCACCGAAGACGCCATCCCCTGGGCCGGCCTGTCCTGGGCCAAACGCTTCATCGACGTCGAGACGACCGGCCCGGCGCCGGAGACGGCAGCCGACGTCATTGCCGTCGGCGATGTCGTGTACGTGATGCCGACCCGCGCAGGCTTCTGGTCGCTCGCACAAGTGCCTGTCGCGCAATCTGCCATCGTCTCGATAGATCCGATAGACGGCGCGATCACCAGCCTCATCGGCGGCTTCGATTTTGCGATGAGCAAATTCAACCGGGCCACGCAGTCGGCTCGGCAGCCGGGCTCGTCCTTCAAACCCTTCATCTACTCGGCGGCACTGGAGTACGGCAACACGCCAGCGACGGTCGTCCTGGACGCTCCCGTCGTCATCAACTCGTCCGAGCTCGAGGGCGTCTGGCGACCCATCAACTACAGCGGCCGCTTCTACGGGCCGACGCGCCTGCGCGAGGCCCTGGTTCGCTCGATGAACCTCGTCTCTGTCCGCCTGCTCTTGTTCGAAACCGGCGTCGGCAATGCCGTCCGCCACATCGCGAAGTTCGGCTTCGGCGACGCCGCACTGCCGAGAAACGGCTCTCTCGCCCTGGGCGGCGGCGCCGCATCCCCGCTCGACATGGCGCAGGGCTACGCAACGATCGCGAATGGCGGCTTCGCCATCAAGCCTTACGTCATCGACGCGATCTACGGGCCCGAGGGTGAAACGCTCTACCGGGCCGACCCGCTCGTCGCCTGCCCGGCGTGCGAGGAAGCACGCGAGGCCATCCGCAAGGCTGGCGGCCCGTCGGGCCGGGCCGCGGAGATCGACGACCCGGGCGCGCTCGACGCGGCTGCAGCCGTGCAGGCAGCCCGGGACACACCGGACACCGGCCCCACGCCGCTGCTCGCCGACGTCTCCGACGCCATGCTGGATTACCGCCCCGAGCCGAGCGAGGCCCCCGAACTCTTTGCCGAGGTGAACGTCGCGCCACGCGCGATATCCGCCGAGAACGCCTGCCTGATCTCCGACATGATGCGTGACGTGGTCCGGCGCGGCACCGGCCGGCGCGCCCTGACGCTTGGGCGTCGGGACCTGTCCGGCAAGACCGGCACCTCCAACGATCGCCGTGACGCCTGGTTCGGGGGTTTCAACGCCGATCTCGCCAGCATTGTGTGGGTCGGCTTCGACAACGACTCTCCGCTCGGACCCGGCGAGGAGGGATCGCGGACCGCGTTGCCGATCTGGATAGACTTCTCCCGGACGGCGTACGAGGGCGTCCCCGACCACACGCTGCCGATGCCGGAGGGCATCGTCTCGGTCCGCATCGACCGTGAGACCGGCTGTCCCGCGCGAGCCGGGCAGACCAACGCGATCTTCGAGGTTTTCGAGGCCGGGCACATACCGGAATGCGAAACCGCCGAACAGCTTCCGGACGTCTTCAACGATACCGGCGGTATGGGCGACCTGTTCGGCGCTCCGGACGAGCCTGCCGAAGCCGAGGCGGGAGAGGAAGAAGAACCGACCGAGGAAGACATCTTCTGAGGCTGGCGCGGCCAGGGCGAAACCGACCATGGGGAAGAAGACCGAATTCAACAGCGAACGCGCGCGCCAGCTCGTCGCCCAGGAAGCGGCACGGCTGATCGTCGACCAGGGCATGCGCGACTATCGCACGGCCAAGATCAAGGCTGCCGAAAAGCTCGGCCTGCGAGGTCACGGCTCACTGCCCGGTAATACCGAGATCGAGGCGGCCGTCGGCGAACACCACAAGATTTTCGGCGGGGCCGAGCATGCGGCATTCCTGAACCTGCTGCGCGAAGCCGCCGTGTCCGCCATGCGCCTGTTGGCTGACTTCGAGCCCCGGCTCGTGGGGCCGGTGCTGAACGGCACGGCCGACGACCACTCGGCCGTCAACCTGCACGTGTTTGCGGACGCGCCCGAAATGGTGGCGCTGTCACTCGCGGACCGGGGTTTGCAGTATCGATCGTACGAGCGGCGACTGAAAAGCCGCCAGGGGCGCATCGATACCTACGCGGGCTTTCGTTTTCTGCACGCCGAGGCCTGCATCGAGGCGACGGTATTCCCGTTCGACGGGCTGCGGCAGGCACCGATCAGCCCCATCGACGGCCGGCCGATGCAGCGCGCTGACCGCAAGACGGTCGTCGAACTCCTCGACGAGGACGAGCGCTAGCGCTGCGCGACCGGCACGTAGTCGCGCTTGTCGGGCCCGGTGTAGAGCTGCCGCGGACGGCTGATCTTGCCCTTCGGGTCCGAGATCATTTCCCGCCAGTGCGCGGTCCAGCCGACCGAGCGGCCGATCGCGAACATGACGGTGAACATCGACGTCGGTATGCCGAGCGCCCGGTAGATGATGCCGGAGTAGAAATCCACGTTCGGGTACAGGTTCTTCTCGATGAAGTACTCGTCCTTCAGCGCGATCTCTTCGAGCTCGAGCGCCAGGTCGAACAGCGGCGTATCCGTACGGTCGAGTTTCGCGAGCACCTTGTGGCACATCTCGCGGATGATCGTGGCGCGCGGATCGAAGTTCTTGTAGACGCGATGCCCGAAGCCCATCAGCCGGAACGGGTCGTCCTTGTCCTTGGCTTTCTCGAGGAACTTCGGAATCTGGCTCGTGTCGCCGATCTGCTCGAGCATTTGCAGGACCGCCTCGTTGGCGCCGCCGTGCGCGGGGCCCCAGAGCGCCGAGATGCCTGCCGCGATGGCGGAATACGGGTTGGCGCCCGAGCTGCCGGCCATGCGCACCGTCGAGGTCGAGCAGTTCTGTTCGTGATCGGCGTGCAGGATGAACAGGAGATCGAGCGCCTCGGCGGCGATCGGGTCGATCTCGTAGTCCTCCGCCGGCACCGCGAACAGCATGTAGAGCAGGTTCTCGCAGTAGTTGAGATCGTTGCGCGGATACATGAACGGCTGGCCGATGTTGAGCTTGTAGGCCGCGGCCGCAATCGTCGGCAGCTTCGCGAGGATCCGGTGCGCGAAAATGTTGCGGTGCTCCGGATCGTGCACGTTCGTCGAATCGTGGTAATAGGCCGACATGGAGCCGACGACGGCCGAGAGCATGGCCATGGGGTGAGCGTCGTGCCGGAAGCCGTTGAAGAACTTCAGCATGCCCTCGTTCAGCATGGTGTGATAACGGATGTTGTTGTCGTACTCGGCGAGCTGTTCGGCGGTCGGCAGGTCACCGTGCTGCAGGAGATAGCAGACCTCGATGAAGTTGGAGTGCTCGGCGAGCTGCTCTACCGGGTAGCCGCGGTACATGAGCACGCCTTCCTCGCCGTCGATGAAGGTGATGTCGGACGAGCAGCTGCCCGTCGCAACGAAGCCCGGATCGTAGGTAAAGACGCCCTGCTGCCGGTACAGCTGACCGATGTCGATAACGTCCGGGCCGGTCGTGCCGGAGCGAACCGGAAGTTCCAGTTCGTTACCCGAAGGACTGATAAGGCGAAAGGCGTCCTGGCTCATGATCTTCCTCTTCGTTGGGTCCGCCCCTTGCGGACCGCGCACAAGTGCTGCACGCCCGGTAACGGGGCGTGCTGGCGGGATTGTTCTTGACTCCCGGTCGCGGGGGCGCGACGCGAGGGCTTGCCGTCAGTCGTTCTTGTCCGGCAACCGGGATTTTAGCAAAGCCCGCCGCCTCAGGTGGCGTGACTTGGCACAAGATTGTTCAGAAGAGGGGTGCGCCGCGGAGGCTGTCGCCGTCCGGCGCTATTTGGCCATTCCGTATTTCTTGCGGAACTTGTCGACGCGGCCGCCGGTGTCGAGAATCTTCTGCTTGCCCGTGTAGAAAGGGTGGCACGAGGAGCAGACCTCGACCGCGAGATCCTCACCCAGGGTCGAACGCGTCGTGAACTCGTTGCCGCAACTACAGGTCACCTTGATTTCGGTGTAGTTGGGATGCGTATCGGCTTTCATTTGAATAGCTCTCCGGCGTGACGCTGCCTGGCGAAAAGGGCGCGTAATATACGCCGTCGCCCTGCCCCCTGCAACCCCGCACCGCAGATGCAAAATAGCCCGCTCCGGAGCATTCCGTTTATCCACAGAACCTGTGGATAACATTGTGGAAGGTTTTTGGGTGAGTGGCCTAAGGTGCGGTTTTTCAAGCACCCACGTCAATAT
>JAZBNZ010000263.1:0-11594 GCA_036350895.1 Woeseiaceae bacterium | reverse complement strand
GATTCGACGACGTCCCAGGCAGCGCTGCCTGCAAGCGCGGAATCCCTGAGTTCGGCGGCTGCCCGCCGCACGTCGGAAGGGATCGGCTGAGCGAGCGCAGCGCTCGAGAGCAGGAAACAGAAGGTAAGAAGCAGGTTTTGGGGGCGGGTCAAGGTGTCTCTCCGTCGAATCGCAGACGGCGAGTCTACCCTAGCCGGGGTACCCGACGAACCCGGCGGCAGAGGGCGGGGGGTCCCGCCCGTGCCGCCTGCGGCCCGACGCATGCAGGCAGTCGGACCGATCCGCAACGCCGGTCGATGACCGGCATTGGCGCACTAACCGATCGCGGTCAGCTCGACATCGAAATTGAGTGCCTGGCCCGCCAGCGGATGGTTGGCGTCGACCGTAATCGTGTCGTCATTCACTTCGGTGACCGTCAGTTCGATGACCTGGCCGTCCGGGTTCTGGCTCTGCAGACGCATGCCGACCTCCGGTGCGATGTTTTCGGGCAGCGCGTCGCGGGAAACCGTCTGGACGAGCTGATCGTGATGGCGGCCGTAGGCATCGGCGGGCTCGATCCTGACGGATTTGCTCTCGCCGACGCTCATGCCTTCGACGGCTTTGTCGAACCCGGGGATGACCTGGCCACTGCCGATTTCGAACTCGAGCGGGTCACGTCCGGAGGACGAGTCGAACTGGGTGCCGTCGTCGAGCGTTCCCGTGTAGTGAATTTTGACCGTGTCTCCGGGCTTTGCCTGTGACATGAATGACTCCTGTTTGAGAGTAAATGGCTGATATCCGGATTCAGCGCGGCACGATTCCCGGCGGCGCAATCGAGGCCGCGATGTGACTGTACGGAAAGGGAAAGATCGTGAACTCGACGAGTTTCAGCGCGAGGACGGCTGTTAGCGTATAAATCGGATGAATGCAGGCGGAACGTGAGTATTGGGGTTCATTTTCCCGGAGTCAAGGCACCGCCGGTGCCGCGCCGCGCCGCTTTTCACGCGGAAAGTGGGCTCGGAGTGGAGATAATGGACGGGACGGCAATGCGTCGGCCGCGCAACGCAGCTACATGAAGCCCGAGCCGGCGAGGGCGCCCGCCACCCTTTCGAAGCCTGCCCGATCGGCACCGCGCGAGTAGTCGATACCGTCGTCGGTCTGGCCGAATTCGCAGCAGCGCCGATAGATATCGCTCATCGTTTCCCTGAGCCGCATATCGAGTTGTTCCTCGGTCCAGATCTGGCCGCTGCGGTTCTGGGCCATCTCGAAGCCGCTGACGGTCACGCCGCCGGCATTGGCCGCCTTTCCCGGGGCTATGCAGACACTGCGTTGACGCAGCAGCGCGTGTGCGGCGTCTGTGAGGGGCATGTTGGCCCCTTCGACGACGAAGCTGCAGCCGCCGTCGGCAAGCGCCTTCGCTTCGTCTTCGTCGATCTCGTTCTGCGTTGCGCAGGGCATGGCGACGTCGCATTCCGTGGACCACGGTTTCTTGCCGTCGAGCCATTCCGCGCCGGTCTCGCCGGCGAGCGCATCCAGCGTGCATTCCGAGGG
This sequence comes from Woeseiaceae bacterium, assembly GCA_036350895.1. Classification (GTDB taxonomy): domain Bacteria; phylum Pseudomonadota; class Gammaproteobacteria; order Steroidobacterales; family Woeseiaceae; genus UBA1847. The sequence continues at coordinate 10,064 of JAZBNZ010000263.1, read as the reverse complement.
GTAGGATTTCATGATCGTGCGGATATCGCCCATCTTGAAGCCGTCCTGCTTGCGGAGCGTCCCGACCCGGTTCGAGAGGGTCACCACGGTCGCACCGAGGGTCTCCGCCTTCAGCGCGGCATGCGTTGCGACGTTACCGGCGCCGGACACGGCGATGCGCTGGCCCTCGATCGACAGGCCGGCCGCCGCCAGCATTTCCCGCAGGAAGTACACGGCACCGTAACCGGTCGCCTCGATCCTGAGTTTGCTGCCCCCCATGCCGACCATCTTGCCGGTAAGGACCCCGGCAAAGCGGTTCTTCAGGCGCCGGTACTGGCCGAAGAGGTAGCCGATCTCGCGCGTGCCTACGCCAATATCGCCTGCCGGCACATCGGTGAGCTGCCCGATGTGCCGCGACAGCTCCGTCATGAAGGACTGGCAGAAGCGCATGATCTCGGCGTCGGAACGTTCCTTCGGGTCGAAATCGGCCCCGCCTTTTCCGGCGCCCAGGTTCAGCCCGGTCAGGCTGTTCTTGAAGAGCTGTTCGAAGGCGAGAAACTTCAGCACGCTCTGGTTGACGGCCGGGTCGAAGCGCAGTCCGCCCTTGTACGGGCCGATGACGTTGCTGAGCTGGACGCGATAACCGCGGTTGATGTTCAGGTGGCCCTCGTCGTCCTCCCAGGCGACGCGGAAACTGATCGTGCGATCCGGCTCCGTCAGCCGTTGCAGGACCCGATGCTTCCGGTAGGTGCCGTTCTCCTGCGCGATATCGAGGACGTTCGTCGCTACGGCACGGACGGCCTGGTGGAACTCGGTTTCACCGGGGTGTCGTTCGCACAGCCACTCCATGAAGCTGTCGACGTTCTCGAGTTCGGGATCTCTATCGGTCATCGGCAGTCGTCTCCATCCGGTTGGCATTCAGGCGAGTCGCATCGCCCGGCGGCTCGTGCTGCAGGATATCCCAGCCAGTACGCCGCCGTCGCTCTCGGAACCGGCGGCAGCCCTGCCATGGCGCGGTAACCCTGCAATCTGCGTCACAGTTTTGGGTTCTGGCGAATGGTACGCTGCCGTTTGTCATAATGCCCGGGTGACCGGGCCAACCTGATCCGGTTCCCGCAAAATATGACGACAGACTTACAGCGACTCGATTACCGAGCGGATATTCAGGGCCTGCGAGCGCTCGCCATTGCCCTGGTTGTACTCGCTCACGCTCGAGCTCCGGGACTCTCCGGGGGATTCGTAGGCGTCGATGTCTTCTTCGTACTCTCAGGGTACCTCATAACCGGCTTGTTGCTGAGCGAACTCTCGGCAAACGGGCGCATCCGTTACGGCCGCTTTCTGGCCCGGCGCCTGAAACGGTTACTGCCCGGCATGCTCGTAATGGTCATGGGGGTCATGGTGCTCGCCAGTATCCTCCTGTCGGACTACGAGGCACGTATACAGACAGAATCATTCGCCTTCGCGGCGACATGGACGAGCAACCTGTACTTCGCGTTGAACCAGTTTGACTATTTTGAGGAACTCAGTAAGAACGATCTGTTCCTGCATACCTGGTCACTCGGCGTAGAGGAGCAGTTCTACGTCGTCTGGCCCTGGGTGCTTGCGGCCTGCATGGCCGGGCTCGCTGCAGGCCAAAGCATCCTTTATCGGCGGAAGGTACTGATATACGGGCTGGCAACGGTGCTTCTTGCTTGCCTTGGGCTGTGTGTGCACTGGGGTGAATACAACGCCTTGCTCGGTTTCTACATGATGCCTTCCAGGGGCTGGCAGTTTGCGCTGGGTGCCCTGGTCTTCGTATTGCTCGGGGTTTCCGGCCGTGATGAGCGTAATTCCGTTCCACCAGGCGTTTTCCTTATGGCTGGTGGCGCCGGTCTACTACTAATCATCCTCAGTAGTACTATGCTGCACTCCGGCGTCACATATCCTTCGTTTCGCGCGATTGCGCCGTCTTCGGGCGCAGCGTTGATCATTATTGCCGGGGCGTCGCCGACGATACTAACGTCGCTGCTTTCGAGTCGAGCGTTGACCTGGCTTGGAGATCGTTCCTATTCGCTGTACCTCTGGCACTGGCCCACCCTCCAGCTGGGTAATTCGTACGGACTGGATGATTCGCCCGGTGGTACGGGGTTTCTGTTGGCCGTCTCTCTGTTGTTGGCCGATCTGAGTTATCGATACATTGAATTGCCTTTCTGGAAGGGCAGGTTCAGTAAAGCCTCAGAGCTCAAGACTCTCGCTGCTTCCGTCGGTGTCATGGTAGCTACGGTAGCGCTTGGCGCCGGCACTACTGTCATGTCGTCAGGCCGCGGCGATGTCACTCGGGCTTACGATGACACGGTGCCGAGGCTCGATCGCCCGCATTTCTATGACAATGACCGGGACTGTGACAGCTGGTACCGAAGCGCCGAGCTCATCCCCTGTCGCACCAAAGGTGATCGAGGTTCCGCTACGGTAGTGTTGCTCGGCGATAGTGTTGGCGTGCAGTGGGCGCCGGCATTCGAACTGCTGTACGGGCCACCTGACTGGGAATTGATTGTCTTGACCAAGTCGGGTTGTGCGATGGTCGATGAAACGTACTACTACGCCCCGGTCGGTGGCGAATACGAAATCTGTGCACGATGGCGGCGTGCGGCGCTCGACTACGTTAGAGAGATATCGCCGGAACTTGTCATCGTCGGTAGTTCCTCACACTATGATTTTTCGCCGAGTCAGTGGATAGCCGGCTCCCGGCGCATTCTGACAGAACTCAGCCAGGCAGCTGGCAGCGTCATGATCATCCCCGGCACGCCGTCGCTGAGTTTTCATGGGCCTGCTTGTATCGAGTCACCCGGAAGATTCTCTCGGCGTTTGGCCGACAGCCGTCGTGAATGCGAGGAGGCGTTGACAGACAGACGCAGCAAAGATGTTGTTGCCCACCTGTTTACCGCTGCCGCAGAGCTGGAAGGCGTGAGCGTTCTCAGTCTCAATGATCTGGTATGTCCGGCGGACCGCTGCGCCGCGCAAGCGCCTGATGGGCGCGTTGTGTACCGCGACGCGCGGCACCTGACGGCGAGTTTCGTTCGAGCCAGGGCTAGCAAAATCGCCGCACGGATCGCAGATATCGAGGCTGAAGGTGAGCTTGCGGCAGCCGGAAGGTCAGTAGCAGCTTCCGAGGACTATGGTCGATGATTGTGTTGCCCGAAAGGTTTTTCTTGCCCGCTGCCAGCATATTGATGCTAGCGCTGACGTGGCTGATTTACTTTCAGGGTCTCGGCGGTCCCCTGTTGCTCGACGACAGTCCGCAGCTGCAGCCCATACTCAGCCAGGCGGACTCGCCGCCGGGTGACCTGGTAGATGCTTTCGCAATCAGCACGAGCGGGCCACTCGGACGTCCCGTGTCCATGCTGACGTTTGTCGCTGATGCAGTGCTCCACGGCGACGATACCCGGTGGTGGAAGCATACCAATGTGCTGATACACCTCGCTTGCGGAATCCTGGTATTTGCGCTGACGACGGTCCTCGTCGGACACACTCAAGCTTCTCCACGGATCCGGCCGAGTATGTTCGGTGTCGCCGTTACGGCGCTTTGGCTGTTGCATCCGCTACAGGTCAGCACCGTGCTTTACACGGTGCAGCGAATGACGGAGCTATCGACGCTGTTCGTCCTTGCGGGCTTGCTGTGTTACGCGCTCGGTCGTATCGCTCACGAACGCTCAGCCGTCCGCGGCTGGGTACTGATCGGAGTAGCGTTCGGCGTGTTCTATCCGCTCGGCTTGCTGAGCAAGGAAAACGCCGTACTGTTACCACTTTACTGCACACTGCTGGAGATTTTCGTCTTCCGCATGCAAGGGCACGGCTCGATCGGTATGCAGGTCAAAGCCCTGCACGCATTTCTTGCCCTGGGCTACTTGATCTGTGCGGTCGTCGTCCTGTTCGACGTCGCCGGCATTGTGCGCGACTCCTATGCCTACCGCGATTTTTCACTGGCTGAGCGTGTCCTGACTCAGCCTCGAGTCCTCGTGGCCTACCTGTTGCAGATACTCGTACCCGTGCCCGGACAGCTGGGCTTCTTTCACGATGATATCGTCGTTTCCAGGGGTTTCCTCGATCCTGCAACGACCCTGGCCGCATGGCTTGTCGTATTTGCACTGATCGGAAGCGCCATTGTCGCCTGGCGCCGACTGCCGCTGTACGCTTTCGGTATCCTGTTTTTCTTCGCGACGCATCTTCTCGAATCAACCGTGATCGGACTCGAGCTGATGTTCGAGCACCGAAATTATCTCGGCCTGCTGGGCATCCTGCTGGCCGGCGGCGATTTGCTCAGGCAGGTTGTGCCGAAACCCTCAGCGATGGCTGCAGCGGCCGCCGTCCTCGTCATCATCACCAGCGCACTCACGTTCGACAGGGTCCAGACATGGTCGTCTCCCGGTGAACTGTACGTCGCCGCCTACGAGAGCCATCCGGCGTCACCGCGCGTCAACCTGGTGCTCGCCAATGCTGCAACCGCAACGGGAGACTTCACAGCAGCGCGGCGCCACCTGCTGCGCACGGGATCCGGTTTCGGTAGCGTATTGCACGGACTCTTTCTGGATTGCCTCGAAAGCGGGGCGTTGACTGCGGACAGGATCGCGGCTATTCGAAATGTCGAGCACGGCGTTGTCGAGGCGCATACGACCTCCAGCGCGAACTCCCTGGTTACGTCGATCGTGGACCATGATTGCCGGGTCGACGACGAACGTCTGCTCGCCATGTTCGATGTCATGTTGTCGGCCCGGATCCGTTCGGACATGGATCATCAGCAATTGCTGATGGCCAAGGCGAGACTCCTGGAATCCGTGCGAGACCCGGGTGTGGCGCTGTTGGCTTACAGCGGCGCGCAGTCCGCGACCCCTGACGATGCACTACCCAGCTACACGGCGGCCGATTTGTTGATCCGTCACGGGCGTTTCGAAGAGGCACTCAATATGCTCGGGGCGGCGGACGGCATCGATGCCAATGGCAGAGGGCACCGTCGCGCATTGGCGCGAACGATTTATGCAGGTTTCGGTGAGTTACTCGACTCGCGTGAGATGTACGACCTGGCAGCCGACGTTTACCGCCAGGCTTCCCGGCGTTTTCCGGCAGACGCGTTCTTTTACCTGAGCGCGGCCAATGCGCTGATTTCCGGTGGAGATCCGGATGCGGCAGCGGCATTGATCGATCAAATGCTCGACGAGCGGCGGGCCGACATTGCCGGGACTGCTGCGCTGTACGAAGCCGTAGTCGCCCGACTGGGGAATATGAAGTGAACGAGGGCATGCAGACCTCCAGGGACGTTGCGGCGGGGCTGTCTGTTCTCGTGGTCATACCGTGTCTGAATGAGGAAAACACGGTTGCCAGCGTCGTGGCAGGCGTTCCGGCAGCGATCGACGGTGTTGAAAAGATCCAGATCCTGGTGATGGATGACGGCTCGACGGACGGGACGGCAGAGAGGGCACGCGCAGCAGGGGCCGATGTCGTCAGCCATGCGAGCAACCAGGGGCTCGGCGCAACATTCCAGGAAGCTGTCGGCATCGCGATCGAGCGCGGTGCGGATGTCATGGTCCACATCGACGGCGACGGCCAGTTCGATCCTGCCGATATTCCGAAACTGGTTAATCCCCTGATTGCGGGTCACGCGCACATGGTCACGGCATCCAGGTTCCTCGACAGGTCGCTGATCCCCGAAATGCCGCGCGTCAAGCTATGGGGCAACCATGCCGTCGCATGGATCGTCAAATTGCTGACCGGCAAGCGATTCCGGGACGTGTCCTGCGGCTTCCGCGCGTTCTCGCGAGAGACGCTCTTGCGGATGAACCTGTTCGGCAGCTTCACCTACACGCAGGAGTCCTTCATCGACCTGATCTTCAAGGACCTGGCGATAATTGAAGTGCCGGTGAGCGTTCGCGGCGTGCGTGAGTTCGGCACGTCGCGTATCGCATCCAGCATCCCTCGCTACGCAATTCGCTCGCTCAAGATCATGCTGCGGGCGTTCATCTCCTACCGGCCGTTTCGACTCTTCGTGTCGATCGCCGCCGTGTGCTTCCTCGCCGGATTCAGCCTGCTCGGATTTCTCGGCTGGCACTATCTTCAGACGTCGCAGTTTTCGCCGCACATATGGGCAGGCTTCGTTGGCGGCTCGCTTTGCTTCCTCGGCGTGTCTACGCTCGTCACGGGCATCATTGGCGATATGCTGGTCCGGATCCGCATGAACCAGGAGACGATGCTCTACAACCTGAAGCGAGCCCGTTCCGAAGGCCGGAGTCCCGACTGATCAGTTCGCGGTCCCCGATCCCGTAGTCACGCGCACTTGCCCGGGCAGCCGCGGACACAAGCCCGCCACCAGGCCGAAACACAGCAGTTCCACGGCGGTGAACCAAAGGCGTATGCCGATCGCGAGTGCTTCGGCGACGCCGACCGGTGCGATTCGCCAGAGCTGGATGGCCAGTGTCCCCTCACGTACCCCGAGGCCGGCCGGTGAGAGGAACGCAATCAGGCCGATGACATGGGACAGGGCATAGATGCCACAGAGTCCGGCGAGATCCTGCCATTCCAGCGTGACGACCGACTGCGCGAGCAGGAAGAACGACAGTCCCAGCAACGCATAATGCGCGATGTACGGCAGCAGGATCAGCAGCGTTGTTGCGAACGAGAGATTGATCCGGTCCAGCTCGGGATACCGGCGCCGAACGATGCTGCGTCGCGTTATCCAGCGCGACAGTACCGGCAGGATAATCAGTGAGCCGAAGGTCACGCCGGCAAAGACCAGTTCCGCGCCCAGTGCGGAACCCGTGAAGTAATAAGGCAGCGCGAGCAATCCGACGACGCTTCCGGCCAGGATGGCGAAGACGCTTTCGAGACCGGCCAGTGCAGCGCCGATCGACGCCGGGATGCCGACGTAGCGGCCGAGCCTCGCCCGCTCGACGACCAGGAGTAATTTGCCGGGAACGTATCGATACAGGTAGGAAATCCACCAGATGCGCGCATAGCGGCCGAGGTCGGCAGGCTCAAAATGTCCCGAGACGCGGAGCAGCAGAAGCCACGCCGCGAACAGGCACTGGTAGGCGAGCACCGCGGCGATGAAGGCGCCGCCGAGCGAGAGCAGCTCCATGCGTGGTTCGAGGGCCGCGATCGCCTCCCGGCCTGCAATCAGCTGGACCACGAGATAGCCGATAATGCCGACGACGAGGATCGGACGCGCCACGGCGTAAAGCCCGGGAAGGAATGCGCGGAAGCTCACCTCGGCAACCGTTCGTCAATACCTGTCTGCCGGCCGGGCATCAGGCGCGGGCGTACTCGGTGACCCAGTAGATGGCCAATGGTCCCGGCAGAGGGACCCGCGCCGTGCGCGCTTGCCGAAATCCCGCAGCAAGTATCTGCTGATGGATCGAGGCGGCATTACTTTCATGATAATGGCCGTGAAAACCGGCAAGTCGTCGGCCGAGCCGATATAGCCGGTTCTCGGTCGGCAGGCTGACGAGCAGGCGACCGGTCGGGCGTAGCAGGGATCCGAACAGGCCCAGCGTATCGTCGAGCGGCTCGATGTGCTCGAGCACCTCCGCCGCCACGATGGCGTCGACGCTGCCCGGGGCTATCTCTGTCTGCGCTGCTTCCGGCGAGAGGATCGAGACCTTGTCGAGATTCCACTCGTCGACGAGTATCTCGGCCGGCTCACGGACGATATCGATCCCGTAGACCCGCTCCGCATGGCGCGACAGTTCCTCGAAGAGCACCCCCGTACCGCACCCGAAGTCGACACAGGTCTCGAGTGCCTGTCGGCGCGACAGGTCGTCGAGGAAGCGCGCGACGACGTCGAGCCGGCGCCACGCAATCCAGCGCATCGCCGGGTTGCTGTGCAGATAGCTCGGTATCGCCATCTCGTCGCGGTCCTCCGCGGACACGGCCGAGGCCATGTGCAACAGGAGTTCCCGAGGAATCTTTTTCATCCGGTTGTCGATAAAGGCCGTCGCGGAGACCGAACTCTAATGGAGGTGAACGGCTAAGGCCAATCATGACGCGACCGGGCTGTTCGATCGTCCTGATGACGCCGGATTCGGGCAGCGTCCGTCGCCGGGACCGGCCGGACCCGGGACCCGGAAGGCGGTCGATAACCCCGCTGCGCTATAGACCTTGCGAAGCCTATGTATATACACTTGAGGTATGAGCGCCAAGCCCAAGAATAAAGACAAGAAAAAAGCCAAGGACGCCCAGCTCGTCCTGCGCCTGAACCGGGAGCTCCGAGACGAGTTCGTCAGGGTCTGCAAGGAACTCGACACGACCGCCGCACGCGAGGTTCGCCGCTACATCAAGCGGTTTCTCAAGCGTTACGAGAAAGGCGAACTCGACGACTGAGTGCCGGTGCAGCGCTCCACTCCCTGGCAGTGTGCCGCGACCGCCGGCGCCGGCTTCAATCTATTTTCCTGATTTTATTAGCTATTTTAAGCGCGGCGATGGCCGCGGCTGATGCTTGTACGGGCTGCATATGACCTTTGTCACAAAAATGTAAAAAAAGGTATGCAATAGCTATTTAGTTGATGTACGCTGTATATACAAATTCCGAGGAGAAGACGATTATGCAGCGTCTAATGCAATGCTTCAGAGTTACGTCATTCGCGCTCGCCGGGGCACTGGTCATCGCCGGATGTTCTACCACGGGCACGATCGATTCCAGCGAAAAACTCGCCAACGCCGTCGACGGCAACGAGAAAGTGATTTTCGGCAAGTTCCGCCTCGTCAGAAACGGCGAGGAAGCCGCTATCGGTGACGGCCTGTTCGCGACAACCGCGGAACTCCACGTCGTCAACGGCGACGGCAAAAGCGGGATCGTCGGCAAGGTCGGCAAGCACGGTGAGTTCGCCTGGGCATTGAAGCCCGGGACCTACCAGATCACGACCATCGGTTTCGACAACCGCGGCGAACGCGAACAGACCGGCGCGGGCTTCGCCTTCACGGTACCTGCCGACTACGATGCCGTTTACGTCGGTACCATCACGCTCGAGGCCAGTTTCGATTCGGGCTGGTACGGCACCAACGGTGCGGTCGACAACTTCTTCATCAGCAACGATTGCGCTGCCGACTGCGAACAGCGGCTGGATGTGCTGGGCCTGTCGATGGATTCAATGACCGTATCGGTCTTCGAAAGCCGCACACAGCTGGCACAGACGAACTAGCAGCCAGACCACACGTCTCTGCCTTTAGAGGCCGCGACACCGCGAGGTGTCGCGGCTTTTTTCGTGCGCGCACGGGCGCTTGCAATGCCCCGGCGGCGAATCCACGATGCGTCTTTCACTGTCCCGGAGTTCACCATGCAAGCAATGACCCACTGCCGCCATGCCGGCTGGCTCGCGACCTTCCTCAGTGTCTGCGTGTTCCCGGCCGCCGCCGAAGAGGTTCATGTCGTGCTCGATACGGCACTCGGGGAAATCGAAGTGGCGGTCGATACCGGTCGCGCACCGGTGTCAGCGGGAGACTTCCTGGCATACGTCGACCAGGGACTCTACGCCGGTGCCTCGTTTTACCGGACCGTCATGCCGGAGAACGACAACGGCACACCGGCGATCTCGGTGATCCAGGGTGGCGTGCAGGATCCCGCCCGGACGCTGCCGCCGGTGCGGCACGAGACCACGGCCGAAACCGGGCTTCGTCATGAGGACGGCGTGATTTCGCTGGCGCGAACGGAACCGGGTAGCGGCGGCGGCAGCGCCTTCTTCATCTGCATCGGTGACCAGCCGTCGCTCGATTTCGGCGGCATGCGCAACCCGGACGGCCAGGGATTCGCCGCGTTCGGCCGCGTCGTCCGCGGTATGGACGTCGTGCACGCAATCCACGGCCAGGCGGCGGACGCGGAGAGCGATTCCGCCTACACGGCCGGCCAGATCCTGACGACCCCGGTCACGATTCTCGGGGCCCGACGCAAGGCCGAATCCGGCGACGGCACCTGAGAAAGGCGCCGTCTCTCCAGGGAGACTCTGATGAATTCTCGAAGCACACGACGAACGGGTATCGGGCGAGGCAAGGCGAGAGGAGCGTCGTGTACTGCAGGTACATGAGCGACGCTCAACGCAGCCTTGCCCGATACCCGTTCGTCCCTC
>JAZBNZ010000262.1:0-9894 GCA_036350895.1 Woeseiaceae bacterium | reverse complement strand
TGCTCGAAGCAGAGCTGCTGGAGCGCGTCCTCGGCCGCCACAGCTTCGGCGAGGCGCAGAAATTCATCGAGGAAGTGTATTGGCGGAGCTACTTCAAGGGCTGGCTGGAGCAGCACCCCGACGTCTGGGACAACTACCAGGAAGCGCTGGCCGCGAGCGTTGCACGCCTCGAGGGGCACGCAGACGACCGCGAGCGCTATAACCAGGCCGTCGCCGGGCAGACCGGTATCGACTGTTTCGATGCCTGGATCCACGAGCTGGTCGCGACCGGCTACCTGCACAACCACGCAAGGATGTGGTTCGCGAGCATCTGGGTGTATACGCTGGGCCTGCCGTGGCAGCTCGGCGCGGACTTCTTCCTGCGCCATCTCCTGGACGGCGACGCTGCGTCGAACACCCTGGGCTGGCGCTGGGTGTGTGGCCTGCACACCCGCGGCAAGACCTATCTCGCCCGGGTATCGAACATCGCGAACTTCACCAACTACCGATTCAACCCGCGCGGACAGCTCGCGACGAGTGCGCCGCCGCTGTCGGAAGACACGATCGTCCGGTCCCGCCCGTTGCCCGCTGCCGATGCCGAGCCACATGCGGAATACGGCCTGCTCGTGACGGAGGACGACTGTGCGCCGGAGCTCGGGCTGCTCGAGCGGGCTCCCGTCGCCGCGATCGGCGTCACCGCGACGAACGACCGTTCCGTCCTGCCGGTCAGTCCGCTGGTCTACGACTTTGCGCGGGACGCGGTCGGCGACGCGCTCGAGCGGGTCGCCGAACACTGGGACTGCCCGGTCGAGTTCGCGGGCGACGCTGACTGGGCCGAGTCCGTTCTCGCATGGTGTGAGCGACAATCGCTCGATACCGTGGTTACCCCGTGGTCGCCGACGGGGCCGGCCGCGGCACGCCTCGAGCGCCTGGCCGCGGCACTCGACGACAACAGTATTCGCCTGCATCGACTGCGACGCGGCTATGACGAGGCGGCGTGGCCGTATGCCGGGCGTGGCTACTTCAAGCTCAAGCGACAGATTCCGGAGCTGCTGGAAGGTCTGGGCCTCGACGGGCAGCCGCTGCAGAAGACCGGCTGACGCCGACAACGAAAAACGCCGGCCGTGCCTCGCGGCACGACCGGCGTCGTGTTGGTCGGGGTAACTGGATTCGAACCAGCGACTTCTACCTCCCGAAGATAGCGCTCTACCAGGCTGAGCTATACCCCGTTTGTGGCGTTTGGATCAGGAGCGACGCTTGACGGAAAAATCGGCGAGAGCAATGAGTGCCTGCTTGTGGTCCGAGTCGGGAATCCCGGCCAGAGCGCCTATGGCGCGATCCGCAGCCTCCTGAGCGCGCGCGAGAGTGTACTGGAGCGCTCCGGTGGATTCAATCACCCTGCGAATCTCTTCCAGCTGATCGATGCCGCCTTCGAGGATCGCCTCCCGGATCATTGCCCGCCCCTCGGGCTTCGCCTCGCGCATCGCGACGATCAGCGGCAGTGTCGGTTTGCCCTCGGCGAGATCGTCGCCGAGATTCTTGCCCAGTTCGTCGGCCGAGGCGTCGTAATCGAGCGCGTCGTCGATGAGCTGGAAAGCGGTGCCGAGCGACCGACCGTAGGTGAGCATGTCGCCTTCGATCGATTCTCCGGCGTCGGCCAGGACCGCCGCAATCCGGGAGCCGGCTTCGAACAGCTTCGCCGTCTTCCGGTAGATGACCTCGCGATAGGCCTCCTCGGTCGTCTCGGGGTCGCGGACGTTCATGAGCTGCAGGACTTCGCCCGCCGCGATCGTGTTGGTCGCGTCCGCGAGTATCCGCATGATCGGCATGCTGTCGAGGTCCACCATCATCTGGAAGGCACGCGAGTAGAGAAAATCGCCGACGAGCACGCTCGCCTGGTTGCCGAAAACCGCATTGGCCGAAGCCTGTCCGCGACGACGCTCGGAGGAATCGACGACGTCGTCGTGCAGCAGCGTCGCGGTATGGATGAACTCGATGATGGCGGCTGCCCGGACGTGCTCGTCGCCCTGGTAGCCGAGTGCACGCGCCGCCAGGAGGACGATCATGGGCCGCAGCCGTTTGCCGCCGCTCAGAACGATGTACTCGGCGACCTGGGAGACGAGATCCACGTCGCTCGCCAGGCTTTCGCGGATCAGCGCATCGACGCGCTGCATGTCCGCTGCCGCCAGCTCGAGGACATCGTCGATGTCCGTTGCGGGAATTGTCGTGTCGACTGCATGCATGGGAACGCGATAATGCCTGAATCGTCCCGCGTTGGCGAGACAGCGCGCTTCGGGAGGCTCCGCGGCCGCGTATTATTAAGTTGTTGAAATGCGGAGCAAATAGGCTTGGGACAGCCGTTGACCGTGGGGCAGGGAATCTATAGAATTTCGGCTCTTTTGCGGCGGTCAGCGTCCCGCCCCCGGGAACAGGCTGGCAGGTTTCGCCAGAAATCTCTTATTTCTCAGCAGGTTGCACTACGGCGACCGGCTTATTGGAGCACAAAACGATGTATGCGGTTTTTCGCACGGGCGGTAAACAGTACCGCGCGGCAACAGGTGATGTCCTGCGTCTCGAGAAGATCGACGCGGACGAAGGCGCAACGATCGAGTTCGACGAGGTCCTGCTGGTCGGCGAAGGTGCCGACGTCAAGGTGGGTAGCCCGCTGCTCGAGGGCGGCAGTGTCAGCGCCAGGGTGCTGAAGCAGGGCAAGTCTCGCAAGGTGTCGGTCGTCAAGTTCCGCCGCCGCCAGAACTATCTCAAGCAGGGCTCGCATCGCCAGCAGTACACGGAGGTCGAAATTACGGCCATAGCGGGCGAGGGCGGCAGCAAGCCGGCTGCGAAGGACGCGCCTGCCAAGAAAAAAGTAGCGAAGAAGGCGGCTGCGAAGAAGACCGGCACCAAGAAAAAGGCAGCCAAGAAGAAGGTCGCCAAGAAGACGGCAGCCAGGAAAGACGACTGATCGGCGCCAACTCAGGCCCCGGTCGAGACAACACTCGGATACAGATACGAAAGGGTGCGTGAGCGGCGCCCGAGGAAGGTAGACAGACATGGCACACAAGAAAGCAGGCGGTAGCAGCAAGAACGGTCGCGATTCGGAAAGTAAACGCCTTGGCGTGAAGATTTTCGGTGGCCAGGATGTAACCGCCGGCAACATCATCGTTCGGCAGCGCGGCACCCGCTTCCATGCCGGTGTCAACGTCGGCATCGGTCGCGACCACACGCTTTTTGCGAAGAAGGACGGCAAGGTCCAGTTCGAACGCAAGGGCCCCCAGAAGCGGCAGTTCGTCAGCGTCGTCTGACAGCTCCCGGTTCGGGCAGCACTTCGAAAGCCCCGCCCATGCGGGGTTTTTCGTTTCGGGGTTCCGTGAAATGAAATTCGTCGACGAGGCAACCATTCGTGTGCAGGCGGGCAACGGCGGCAATGGCTGCCTGAGTTTCCGGCGCGAGAAGTATGTCGAGAAGGGTGGCCCGGATGGCGGCGATGGCGGTGACGGCGGCAGTGTCTACCTTGTCGCCGACGCCGCGATGAACACGCTGGCTGACTTTCGCGTCGCCCGAAAGTTTCGCGCGGAGAACGGCCAGCCCGGGGCAGGCCGTAACAAGACCGGACGTTCCGGCGAGGACATCGAGGTCCGGGTACCCTGCGGCACGGTCGTTCACGATGTCGACACCGGCGAACTGATCTCGGACCTTACCGAAGAGGGCCAGCGCCAGAAGGTCGCCGACGGCGGCCGTGGCGGGCTCGGGAATACCCGCTTCAAGTCGAGCGTCAACCGCGCGCCGCGCAAGACGACTCCCGGAACGCCCGGGGAAGGGCGGCACCTCAAGCTCGAACTCAAGGTACTCGCGGACGTCGGACTGCTGGGGCTGCCGAACGCCGGCAAGTCGACGCTGATCAGTGCGATGTCGCAGGCACGCCCGAAAATCGCGGACTACCCCTTTACGACGCTGCATCCGAACCTGGGTGTCGTCAGGGTCGGCCGGCTGCAGAGTTTCGTCATGGCCGACATCCCGGGCCTGATCGAGGGCGCATCGGAGGGGGCCGGTCTCGGGATTCGCTTCCTGCGGCACCTGTCCCGCACCGGGCTGCTGCTGCATGTCGTCGACATCGCCCCGGTCGACCCCGCGAACGAGCCGGTTGCGGCCGTCCGGGCTATCGAGCAGGAACTCGGCAACTACTCCGGCGACCTCGCGGACAAGCCGCGCTGGCTCGTCATCAACAAGGTCGATCTCGTGCCCGATACCGAGCGGGAGTCGGTCTGTGCCGGGCTGGTCGAAGAACTCGGTTGGGAGGGGCCTGTATACCCGGTCAGCGCAGCTACCGGCGAGGGCACCGAGGCGCTTGCGCAGGCGGTCATGCGGGCGCTCGAAGCCGCCGCCGAGGAAGCGGCACAATGACGCCGCTCACAGGTTCTCGAGTCGAAAAAAAGCCCGCTCGAAGCGGGCTTTTTTGATCCTGGCTCGGGCTCGCGTCAGGCCGCAAGTGCCTTCAGCCGGGCATTCAGGCGGCTCTTGTGACGAGCGGCCTTGTTCTTGTTGACGATACCCTTGTTGATCATGCTGTCGATGACGGGCACGGCTTCCTTGTACGCCGCCTGGGCAGCGTCCTTGTCCCCGGCGTCGAGCGCCTTCTGGACGTTCTTGATCTTGGTACGCATCTTGGAGCGCAGGCCCATGTTGTGCTTGCGGAGTTTTTCCGCCTGGCGGGCGCGCTTCTGCGCAGACTTGATGTTTGCCACTGGTTCGGTTCCGTATGCGGTTTGCGAAGAGCCGCGTATTATTCGTGTCGCGAGGCGCCTTGTCAATGCCCTGAGCGGCCGCCGGCAATCGCCCGGCTGGATGCGTAAATGACTGATTTCAAATGTATTGGTTGGTAGACTGCTGCGGCCGATGAGCGCCGATACCCCAAATTCCCGACCCGAGGCCCCGACGGCGCCGGCGACAGCGTCCCCGGGGCTGCTCAGGAAGACGTCGATCGTGAGCTTCATGACGCTCCTGTCGCGCATCCTGGGGCTCGTCCGGGACGTCGTTTTTGCCCGCATGTTCGGTGCGTCCCTGGTCATGGATGCGTTCCTCGTGGCCAACCGTATCCCGAACATGCTGCGCCGATTCTTCGCCGAGGGCGCGTTCAGCCAGGGCTTCGTGCCGGTGATGGCCCGGTACCGCGAGCAGCACAGCGAGGCTGACGCGAGGGAGTTTGCCGGTGCCGTCGCCGGGACGCTCGGCCTGATCCTGTTCCTGGTCACGCTCGTGGGCGTCGTCGCTGCACCGGTGCTCGTCGCGATCGTCGCGCCGGGCTTCATCGACGATGACGGCCGCTTCGATCTCGCGACGCTGATGCTGCGCTTCACGTTCCCGTACCTGCTGTTCGTGTCGCTGACGGCCTTCGCCGGCGGCATTCTCAATACCTGGGGCCGATTCGCCGTCCCGGCGTTCACGCCGGTCCTGCTCAACCTGACCCTGATCGGTTTCGCGGTCTGGCTGGCCCCAATGCTCGACGAGCCCGGCATGGCGCTGGCGTACGCGGTATTCGTCGCGGGTGTGGTCCAGCTCGCGTTCCAGCTGCCGTTTCTCGCCCGGCTCCGGATGCTGTCCTGGCCCCGGTGGCGGCCGGCGCACGAGGGTGTCAAGCGGGTGGTCAAGCTGATGCTGCCGGCGATCTTCGGTTCGTCGGTCGCGCAGCTGAACGTCCTGGTCGGCGGGATACTCGCGTCGCTGCTGGGGGTCGGCAAGATCAGCCTCCTTTATTACGCGGACCGGCTCATGGAGTTTCCGCTCGGCCTGTTCGGTATCGCGCTCGCGACCGTTACGCTGCCCTACCTGTCGCGGCAGCATGCGACACGTTCGCATGCCGCGTTTGCGGCAACCCTGGACTGGTCGATGCGGCTGGTGCTCCTGATCTCGATGCCGGCGGCGATCGGGCTCGTCGTCCTTGCCGAGCCGCTGGTCGCGACGATCTTTTTCGGCGGCGAGTTCACCGGCAACGACGTGGTGCTGGCCGCGCTCGCGCTCAAGGCATTCGCGCTCGGCCTGATCGGTTTCTCCTATGTCAAGATACTCGCGCCGGCGTTCTTCGCCCGCGAGAACACGGTAACGCCGGTGCGGATCGGCCTCGTAGCGCTCGGCGTCAACTTCGTGCTCAGCGTGCTCCTCGCGTGGTACCTGACCCGGATCGGCTCCGAGGGCGCGCATGCTGGCCTTGCCCTGGCGACCTCGGTCGCGGCGCTCCTCAACGCAGCGCTCCTGTATCGGGGGCTACGGCGCGACGCGGTGATGCAGCACGGGACCGGCTGGCCGCCGTTTCTCTTGCGAATCGCGATCGCCAGTGCGGTGATGTGGGGTATCCTCTCGGTTCTCGATAAACCGCTCGACTGGTGGCTCGCGAGTGCGCTCACCGGTCGGGTCACCGAGCTTGCGATCAACGTCGCCGCCGGGGCCTGTGCGTATTTCCTGGCGCTGGTCCTCGTGGGTATGCGGCCATCGCAGCTCGGCATGAAACCACACTAGACCATGAAGCTTGCGAGATACCTCGAAGACCTGCCCTATGCCGCGCTCGATCGCGGCAGCGTCGTGACGATCGGTGCCTACGACGGCCTGCACCTGGGACACCAGGCACTGCTGGCCGCGGTCCTCGACCGGGCCCGGCAGGACGGCCTCCTGCCCGTGGTAATGAGCTTCGAGCCGATGCCGCGCGAGTTCTTCGCCGGCGACCGCGCGCCGGCGCGGCTCATGCGATTCCGCGAGAAGTACGAGGCATTTGCCGACTACGGCTTCGAGGTCTTCTACTGTCCCCGTTTCTCACCGTCGATGCGCGATATTGCCGCGGTGGACTTCGTCCGGCGGATCCTCGTGCACGGCCTGAATGCCCGGCATGTCGTGATCGGTGACGACTTTCGGTTTGCCCGGCGCCGCGAGGGCCACGTCGGTACGCTGATCGATGCCGGCCGAGCCCTCGGATTCAGCGTCGAAAGTATCTCCAGCGTGCTCGTCAACGGCGTACGCGCAAGCAGCACGGCAACCCGGGAGGCGCTCGCTGCCGGCGACTGCCGGCAGGCGACACTGCTGCTCGGCCGGCCGTACCGGATGTCCGGCCGAATCACCCGCGGACGGCGGGTCGGCCGTTCGCTGGGCTATCCGACCGCGAACGTCGACATACGCCGGCGCCAGTGTGCGGTCGACGGCATCTACGCCGTGCGCGTGCACGGTATCGAGGGCGGGGTGCGCGAAGGCGTGGCGAGCGTCGGCAGGCGGCCGACCTTCGACATCGACAAGCCGATCCTCGAAGTCCATCTTTTCGACTTCGATGCCGACATCTACGGGCGGTACATCCACGTCGACTTCATCGAGCGGATTCGCGGGGTCGAGAAGTTCGACTCTGCCGACGCGCTGGTTGCGCAGATGCACCTCGATGCCGACAATGCCCGCAAGATTCTTGCGGCCGAAGCCGCGTGAGGCCGACCCGATGACCGGACCGAAAGGGTATCACCGTTACCTGCTGTGGATGGCGCTCGCGATCCTGATCGTACTGGTGGACCAGGTGACCAAGGCGGCGATCGTGAAGTGGATCCCTTACCTCGATGCGGTCGAACTGAACGGTTTCACCAACCTGACGCACCAGCGCAACTACGGCGCGGCCTGGAGTTTCCTGGCCGACGCCGGCGGCTGGCAGCGCTGGTTTTTCGTGGCACTGGCGACGCTGGTCAGCGGTTTCATCGCCGTCTGGCTATGGCGCATCCGCGACGGCCGCTACCTGACGCTCGCGCTCGGCCTGTCGCTCGTACTCGGCGGCGCTGTCGGCAACCTGGTTGACCGGATTCGTCTCGGTTACGTCGTCGACTTCATCCAGGTCTGGTTCGGCAGCTGGCCGTTCCCGTCGTTCAACGTTGCCGACTCCGCGATCACGGTCGGGGCCGCGCTGCTGATCATCGACTCGCTGTTCATCTCCGGACGCGAGGCCGGAGACGAACCCGAGACGGAAACGGGCGGGCGCTAGCGCGTTCGCGACCAGCAGTCGTCGTAGGGCGCCGATGTCCTGACGCCCCGGCCATCGAGCTGGAACGTGTTGCACTTGCCGGCTTCCGCATCCGCTCGCTGGTAAGTGGCGACGGCGGTCCAGTTGTTCGCATCGGCGGCCGTGACGCACACCGAGTAGGTGTCGGACCCCGTCAGGTTGCAGCCGGCGTTGGCGAATCCCAGCCGGCTCATGTCGGTCGTGTACGAGTTGTTCTGCAGGTACAGCCGTTCCTGCTGCGTCGCTATCTGCAGGAGCGCCGCCCTGGCCTCCGAGCGCTTCGCGCGGGCCGCGGCGTCCCGGTAGTTCGGGTAGGCGACCGCGGCCAGGATGCCTATGACGACAACCACGATCATGAGTTCGAGGAGCGTGACGCCGCGCATGCGCGCGGGCAGCGACGCTCCGTGGCCTTGCTTACGCATCTTTAGCTACTCCTGCCGTCACTCTACGCCGTCCTGTGTCCACAGCGTCCTTACCGGCCAGTTCTCGAAGCCTGGATCGAAACACTCGACACCGATACAGCCGAGCGGCGGCGGCGAGCACTCGTCGCCGGTGCAGTCCGGGTCGTCGGGGCTCGGGAACAGGAACTGCGGTGACGGGGCGATACCACCCTGGCGCAGCTGCGATACGCGGAGCTGGTCTTCGGTGCCGGGGACGACGTTGTCCATGTTGTTGATGATCGGATCGCCGTTCACGACGCTGACGCGATACAGGAAGTTGCTGCCTGCACCGGCCGAGCAGGTCGCCGCGGCCGCGTTGTCCGGCGCGAACGCGACGAAGAAGACCTCGTTGTTGAACGTGACCGAGGTCGACAACACCTTCTGGTCGGGGGGCAGCGTGAACATCCAGCCTCTCAGGTTCTGGCCGATCTCGACGCCGACCTGGCCGCTGACTTCTGCGAGGTCCGCATCCGTGGTGATCGGATAGCTGTTGTACTGATCCTGCGTCAGCGGGTTGAACACGTTGCGGTCCCGTACCGAGAAGAAGCGTTCGACCGGTGTATTGTCGAGCGGGTGCGGCCGGTAGCCGCTGCCGATGCTGATCGCGATGAAGCGGCGGTTCTGGATCGTATCGTTGAACACCGAGACGTCCGGCGCCGTGAAGAATCGCCGCGTATCCGCGTCGGTCGGCGAGCCGAGGCCTTCGGCACCCAGCTGGGCAATCACGCCGCCGGTGACGAGCGCATCGTCGGCGAGGCCGTCCGGATTCTTGCCCGGGAAGATATCGAAGCGCAGCAGCTGACCACCGGTATCGGCCGCGTACATGCGGTCGGCGAAACCGTTACCGTCGAGATCGATGACGCGGACCTGGTTCGGGATCGAGCGCGACAGGCCGGGTCGTACGCCCGGATCCAGCGTGAGCTGGGCGGCCGAGTCGGGGCCGGCACGCCAGATGACGTCGCCCGAGTGAAGGTCGAGCATGTAGATGCCTGCGCCCGATGCATCCGGCGTCGTGGGGTGCGCGAGCGTATCGTGCACCGTGTCATAGCCGCCGCCGATGATCGCGACCGCCTGGTCGACGTTTTCCGGCGAGAAGTGCACGGGATCGACGTCGAGACGCGCGATCGTCGGTCGTGACCAGGTCTGGCCGAACGAGGATGATGACACGCGCCAGTTCACCTTCGGGTTGAACTTGTCCGTGACGTCGAGCGAGTAGATCGCGCTGCCGCCGCGGCGCATGCCGAAGAGGATGTGGACGAAGTCGCCGTCACCGGCCTCGATGACGCCATCCTGGTCGCGGTCGGCCACGACGGGCACGATATCGCCGTCGACGCCGTAGTTCTTGTACGCGGAGTCCGGGTTGAAGAACAGCTTGACCAGGTTCGGCAGGTGCTCCTGCGGCAGGAATGCCCAGAGTTCCTGACCGTTCGTGGCGTTGATCGCATGGACGTAGCCGTCGTT
>JAZBNZ010000261.1:0-2727 GCA_036350895.1 Woeseiaceae bacterium | reverse complement strand
GCGACGCGACATCCACGGCATGCCGCCGCTCGGCTCGAGTGTCGTGGACACGGCCGGCGTAACGCTCATCAGCAACTGGATCGACGGGCTGGCCGGCTGTAATTGAGGGGCTGACACGACCGAGAGGGCCGGTGTCTCAGCGCAGCACGTCGAACAGGTAGCTGTACTTGACGATGACCTCGCGGCCGGTCGGCGGCGCGCCGGGGTAGCGTTCGTCGAACTCGTTGAAGACGACGAACAGCCCCGAGTTCGCGGTG
Organism: Woeseiaceae bacterium; assembly: GCA_036350895.1. Lineage (GTDB taxonomy): Bacteria > Pseudomonadota > Gammaproteobacteria > Steroidobacterales > Woeseiaceae > UBA1847. The sequence goes on along the minus strand of JAZBNZ010000261.1, from coordinate 2,470 downwards.
CGCAGCATCGAGAAGCGCAGGTTGGTCGACAGCACGTCGTCTGCCTCGTTGTACTGGATCAGCGCCTGCAGCAGGATCTTCGGCGTGAACGAGTAGGACAGCCTCATGCGGGCCAGCATGACGTCGAAGTCACCGCCGGGCACCGGCAGGTCGAAATCGTTGTAAACGAGGACGAATTCCGAGTTGAAGGTTTCGCCGACGCGGAAACCGAGCGTCGGCTGCAGGACGGTGCGGTCGCCGCCGAAGCGCTTGCCCACGTTGGCGCGAAGCTGGAAGTTCACGGGCTTCGAGAGATCCGTATTGAAGGACATCGCCCCTTCCCACCCCGAGTAGACGCCGGGCTGGACGATCACGCCGTCGACGATCTCGAACGGGTCCTTCAGGCCGTCCTTCTGGTAGTTCGCCCCCGTATCGATCCGGTAGCCGTTCCTGAACTCCCAGTGATTATCGAAGTGCTGGAAGCTCGTCTCGAGAAAACCGTCGAGGTCCCAGACGTTGGTGATCGAGACGTGCGGCCGAAGCTCCAGTAAACCCCACAGGTTGTCGGGGCGAAAGCGCCGCAACAGGAAGAACTCGCCGCGGCGAAAATCGTCGCGCTGCAGGAAGCCGACCTCGGGATTGAAGTCTTCCCGCACCTCCGTCCAGTTGACCCGGGAGGACCACTTCTCGGAGTCGTAACTCATCTTGCCGGAGAAGGCGAGGTCGTCCCCCTGGAGCTGCGGCGTATCGGTTCTCGCCAGCCAGCCCTCCAGCAGCAGGTTGTCGCCTATACCCAAGCGCCCGTCGACCGCGTAGGTCTGATTCGAGTCGTCCGCCGGATCGGCGACCAGGCTGCCATCGCCGCGACGGCCGACGTACAGCGCGCCGACGGAACTCCGGTTGGGCAGTTCCTGGTTGACGCGTGCGACGACGTAATCGTTCTGCGGCGCTACGCCGTCGAGGCCCTCGTCGGCCATCCAGAGGAAACCGACGTTGGTGCGGTCGCCGACCTTGCCCGACAGCCGCACGCCGCCCTCGATAGGGATCGGCTCACCGTCGACGAGGCCGATGCGCCGACTGAAGAACAGCTCGACCTGCTGCGCGTTACCGACCGTGAACTGCCCGGCGTTCTCGAGGAAGAACGGCCGTTTCTCGGGGAGGAAGATACCGAAACGATCGAGGTTGATGACGGCATCGTCCACCTCGACCTGGGCAAAATCCGTGTTGTAGGTCGCGTCGAGCGTCAGGCTCGGCGTCAGCGAATACTTGATGTCGAAACCGAACTCCTGGTCAGTCGCCGTCGAATTCACCACGCCACCGGTCTCGTGACGCGCAAGCACGTACGGCGTGAACTGCAGGTTACGGCGCGGCGGTGGCGTGATGCCGGTGATCGTCCCTGCCTCGGAGACGCGGTTGATGTCGCGCTGGCGGTTGAGCGGCGCCCAGTAGGTAATCTCGTTGTTGCTGCGGATGTTGCGCTGGAAGTTGATGCCCCACGCCTGGTCGGGGCCGCTCCCGTAGCGCAGGGTCGTAAAGGGGATTTCCATCTCGCCGACCCAGCCCGACTCGGTAATGCGTGCCTCGACGCTCCAGCTGCCGTCCCAGTTGAGGTTGAAGCCGCCACCGCCGGAGCCGAAGTTGCCGGTCGAGCCCTCCTTGACGATCTGCGCGTCGTACTCGACACCTGCCGGGTTCGTACCGAACAGATACGCGTTCTGGCGATCCAGGAGACCGTCGAGCACGACGCGAAAGCTGTCGGTCTGGTCGAGTGACGAATCGCGCCGGCTGTCCGCGACGATGATCGTCTCGGGCCTCTCGTCGTAGGCGATGAAACCGATGTAGAGCGCCGTGTCGGTGTAGCCGACGTAGACTTCCGTGTCCCGGGTTGCCGGCCGGCCCTCGTCGGGCTGCACCTGGGTAAAGCCGGTGGCCGGCTTGACACGCTGCCAGGCGGGATCGCCGACGATCCGGCCGTCGAGCGTCGGTGCTTCGCTGAGCTCGAACGCCTGCATTTCGGGCCGGGGCCGGCTCTCCGGCGCGATGAGCGAGGCGGCCCAGCCGGGATTCGCGATCGCAAGCAGGAGTACGGCGGCGACCCGTCGCGATGTCACTCCTGAACCCTTCCGATTTAACAAGCGGCCCCCCCCCGGCGGCGTCGTTGTTCGCGTCCGGTCATCAAAGACCGCTCACTATGGAAAGTGTAGAGCCTTGTGCAAGGTAATTGAATCGCGGGATGCCGGCCGATACGGCACACGAACGGCTTTCGGAAAAGCGCCGCCCCATTCAGACCAGGCGGCAATCACTATGGCTTCGAGTCATCGGCCCGAATAAAGCAGTACACTATCGATCGTTTCCCGGCCAACCCAGGGCGCTGATGGCCCGTGACACCCGCAAACGCATCCTCGTCGCCAGCCTGCTGTTGTTCAACGAGCAGGGCGCACCGCGCACGACGATCAACGAGATCGCCGACGAACTCGACATCAGCCCGGGC
>JAZBNZ010000260.1:0-8358 GCA_036350895.1 Woeseiaceae bacterium | reverse complement strand
CGGTTCTGGGACAGCGTCAAGGACTCCAACACGCCGGAGCTGACCAACGAGAACACGGGGCTGAACGCACCGTACGGCCCGGAACTCAACGAGATCCCGAGCTACTTCTACCACGATGCGTCAGTAGCTTACGTTCGCGACAGCTACTCGGTTCGGCTGGGCGTCAATAACGCCTTCGACAAACAGCCGCCGCAGCTCACGCAGCTGTCGCAGTACGGCAATACGGGGACCAACGTAGCCGCCGAGGCCTACGACCCGATCGGCCGGGCCTGGTTCGTGTCGTTTACGTATTCGCGCTAGACGCCGTCAGCGAACCGGGGGGATTGGCAGGGGGCCTTCGGGGCCCCTGCTCTTTTATGGTCGAGTTGCTCAGCGAGAGTCGGTTAACGGGAAGACTTCGGGTACCACGCTCGTTGTTTCCGAGTGCTTACGTCCCTACGGCCCATTTGACGGCGCACCTCTCGGGCACGCATCGTAGGGTATCGACACGTCAGGTTCGCCGTGCGGCGGACAAGGTTAATGAACAGTGAAATACGACGACCTCACAGCGCTCTACGTCAACACGTCGCTAAAGCGGCGCGCGGCCGAGAGCCACACGAAACTGTTGATGGACGCGTCCGCAAATATCATGCGAGCGCAGGGCGTTGCCACGGACTTCATCCACCTGGCGGCCCACGAGCTGCCACCGGGCGTTTATCCGGACATGACCGAGCATGGCTGGGACAGAGACGACTGGCCCGACATTTGGGAACAGGTAAAGGCGGCCGACATCCTGATCATCGGCACCCCGCTCTGGCTGGGCGAAGAAAGCTCAGTCTGCCGTGTCCTGATCGAGCGGCTCTATGCCATGTCCGCGGAACTGAATGAGAAAGGCCAGTCCATCTACTACGGCAAGGTCGGCGGCTCGATCATCACGGGCAATGAAGACGGTATCAAGCATGCGGCTATGACGATCGGCTACGCGCTGAGTCACCTCGGCTATACCATCCCGCCGCAGGCCGACTGCGGTTGGATCGGCGAGGCCGGCCCCGGACCGTCGTACGGGGATTCAACGAACGAAGGCGGTTTTGCGGGCTTCGACAACGACTTCACGCAGCGGAACACGACGATCATGACGTGGAACTGCATGCACCTGGCGCGGCTCCTCAAGGATGCGGGCGGCATACCCAATGAAGGCAACGACCGCAACGCATGGAAGGCCGGCGAGCGGTTCGGCTTCCGGAATCCGGCAGGCCTGGGCGACGCTTGAGAAACTCCGGGGACAGTTTACTTTTCCGGCACCCAACTCTGTACGGAAAAGTAAACTGTCCCCTAAATATTGCCCGTCACGATGACGACGTTCGGCTCTCCTCTCCGGACGACCTTTGCTGCTTCTTGAGGCCTTCCATGTGTTCGATGAGGGTGTCGGTCGTCTCCTTCAGGACCTCCATCTCATCCACCGTCAGCTCGTCGAGTTGCTCCAGGTTGAACGTGATCGTGTCGACAATTTTCCGGACTGGTCGCTGCAGCGGCCGCATGAAATAGCTCGTAACGGTCGCAACGACGGTGCCGAAGAAGATCACCGAGCCGATGACGATCCATGTGCCACCGACTATCTTTCCGGCCGTCGTCACCGGAGTGTCGGCAATACCGGCGGTCGAGAACGCAGCGATTCCCCAGTACAGGGCATCAACGAAAGTCGAAATCGGCGCACCGGGAGCATCGTGCTCGAGCATATACATCGTTGCCGAGAAACCGACCCACAGGCCGAGCAACAGGATCAGCATCTTGACGAAAGGCGTTTCGGCAACAACGTCACGCAGGAATCGACGGACGCGATTTGTCGGACTCAATGCCATGCCTCTACCTATACGCGAAAAACGATAGCGGCGGCATACGCAAAAGTCACAGCAAATTGGGGGTCGATCCGGAAGGCGCTATCGAGTCGAATTTGTGGAAATAGTCCGTGCGGCGCGTCCCGAACTGCCGTCGTCGCGACAGCGCCTGAAGAATCGCACCCGTGCGATCAGGCAAGGTTCGCCTCGATGATCTTTCGAAGCTTCAGGCGATGCTTCGGTTTCTTGCGCCACAGCAGCGCCGCGGCCAGGCGAATCGTATCGACCATCAGGCCGGCGAAAACGCAGTAGCCGACGATTGCCAGCGCAGCTCCCAGCCCGCTGACAGAAGCGGAGACCGCAATGTCTGCGGCCCCCAGTCGACCGGCGACATACAGCGCCACCGAGATAGCGATGCCCGAGCACAGGAACGAGAGGGTCACGCCGAGTGGCGCTATTGAAAATGTGCTGATGCGATGCATGGGCGGACTGATGCTGCGGAGCAGAGAATGCAAAAAGTATATCATACGTACCGCGTTTGTCTATACATTTGAGTGAATTCGGGTTCAGTGACATTATCGGCACGCACCCGGATTCGGGAATACAGGTGACCTGTCGCCGTAAACCGCATAAATGAAAAAGGCCGCCCCGAGCGGGGCGGCCTTGGTTCGTTTGCTGGTGATGGGTAGCGTTTAAACGCTTCGCCAATATCTCGGGACATCCTCAGATCAAATAATTCGCACTCAACTATCTGTTTTCAAATAGTTTCTCGTTATCTTCGGGTAGTACCGAGACGTTAATGCCAGTGGAAATACACCCGAGGAGACCGACATTCTGGCGACTTTGAGCTGAGCCTTCAGAAAGACTTCACAGGCTTGAGTGAGCAATCACGCATAGACCAGTCCGATGCTCAATAGCACTGACGCAAGTAAAGCTGAGCCGGTTCGCTGAGAGTTCAGCTTCGTCCAGCGTTCCAGATAGTGCTCCCATACTTCAACTGAATCCGGGTTTTCTGGTGCCACGCCGGCCAGTTTGTCATTGAGCGGGACGTTGCCCATACCCGTTACCAGGAATGTTCCTCCAACGTATGCGACAGCTCCGCCAAGCAGATAGGGCGACCGTGCGGTACCCCATCCAACGATGGCAATGACAGCAAGCGCCAGGCAGATCAACGCCGTGCCTGTGAATATTCCGAGGAACAAGCGATTCAACACTGTGACGTTGATAGTCTGCATCGCCAACATACCTTCGGAGGACGGCACGCGGTTGAGCGCCTTCATTATGAAGTTGGAAAAGGCGAAGAATATGCCGCCTACCAGCGCACTGCCGACGATGGCTGCGATGGTAATGATGTTTGAAAAGCTGCTCATGCTACTGCCTCATTGTCACCAGCGTCCCAGATCCCGCGTTCGGCAATCCGTTGCGCAAATGCTGAGAAATCCGCTGGCTCACGTCCGAGCGCGCGCCTGACGCCATCGCCGACGTAAGCGTTGCGGCCATCCAGGACCGTATCGAACAGGTAATTCAGGAGCCACACGATATCCTGGGGAATGCCTGATTCCTTGATGCCCTGTGCGAACGCCTCGGCGGGTATCTGCACAAACTGCACGTCGCGCTCTGCAGCTTCAGAGATCTCTTTGGCCAGTTCCGTGAACGTCAAAAGGCGTGGTCCGGTTACCTCGTAGATCTCGTACGCATGCCCCGGTTCCGTCAGTGCCGCGACGGCAACATCGGCGATGTCGTTCACGTCGATAAACGGTTCCGGAACATCGGCCGCAGGCAGCGCGATCGTGCCACCCAGAACCAGCTGCAGAAACTCGCCTTCGGAAAAGTTCTGCATGAACCAGCTGGACCTGACTATTGTCCACTCGATATCGCTCGCTTGAACAATCCTCTCGCAAGCCTGCGCCTCCTCTTCGCCGCGCCCAGACAACAATACAAAGCGGCCAACGCCGTAGTCTGCGGCCTTGTCAACGAATTGCCGGATCGAGTCTGTCGCGCCCGGAATAGCCAGATCGGGCGAATAGGAGATGTATACAGACGTTACGCCGTCGAGCACCGCGTCCCAGTCTTCCGGTTTGTTCCAGTCGAAGGAAGGACTGCTGGACCTTGAAGCAACGCGCGTCGGCACGCCTCGCGACTTAAGTCGCTGGACGATTCTGCGCCCTGTCTTCCCCGATCCACCCAGTACCAGCGTGATTCCTTCTTCGTTTTTTGGCGTTTCAGTCTTGTTAGTCATGATTGCCTCCCGGCTGTTTACGTGTTGTTGACAGCCTACGAGGCGAGGTCACAACCGCCCATGCTCAGGATGATCAAATGCATACGCATTCGTCTAGAATGGGCCCATGGATACTCTGGGTGGCTTGCTGGATGCGCCGCGGGCGCGCGGTGCCTTCTCATTGCGTTGCACAATGAGCTCGCCGTGGTCGCTCCGAATTCTGGCCGAATCACCATTGACCGTCATCGCAGGGATTGCCGGCGACGTCTGGGTTAATCCGGATGAGGCGGAAGCGATTTACGTAGGTCCCGGCGATATCGCGATTACCCGGGCGCCGGCCCTATACAATGTCTCGGAAACGCCGGAAGCGCTCCCCAGTATTTTTGTCCACCCTGGCCAGGACTGCCGCAACTCCGAGGGCGAGTCGTTACTTGAAGAGCTGATGCACGACACCCGCACCTGGGGAACCGACCCGAATGGCTCCACCGTATTTTTAGTCGGCGCCTACGAGCACCTCAGCGATATCAGCGATCGCTTGCTCAAGGCCTTACCGCCGGTCCTCTCGCTGTCTCACGACGAATGGAAGTCGCCGCTGGTACCGCTGTTGTGCGAGGAAGTGATCAAGGACGAACCCGGACAAGCGGCGGTACTCGACAGACTGATCGATTTGCTGGTGACCGCCGTTTTGAAGGCGTGGTTTGCGCAACAGGAAGCCAATGCGCCGGACTGGTGGCGGCACCAGGGTGACAGAGTTGTTGAGAAAACGCTGAGGGCAATGCATGACGATCCCGCTCGTAGCTGGACGCTGGATTCCCTTTCATCTGAAGTCGGCACGTCGAGGGCGTCGCTGGCCCGGCGCTTTAACGACGTTGTTGGCGAACCACCCATGACGTTCCTGAAAAACTGGCGCATGGCGCTGGCGGCCGACTTGTTGTGCCAACCAAACGAATCGGTATCAACGGTGGCGCATCAGGTCGGCTACTCAACACCGTACGCTTTTAGTGCTGCCTTTAAACGCGTGCGCGGAATGAGTCCGCAGGAGCACCGGCTAGCTGTACAGACAGCCATGGAAAACAATCATGATTAATCTTGGACCATGCGTCTTCGGTGGGTTGAACTTACCGAGTGACACCGCAAACGAAAAACGCCCCAAAAGGGGGTGATTTTTGGTTCTTGGTGGTGATGGGTGGAATGGATTCGGATCTCCCTAAGGTCGATCCTTACCCCTACGGGGCGCACTTCGTGCGTCCAAAACGCTCGCGCGTTTTGTGAACCACCTTCGGCGCTTCAACTCCTCGTCATCTGTAATAAGAAAGGGGCTCCCGTTGGGAGCCCCTTTCTTATTACTGGTGGTGATGGGTGGAATTGAACCACCGACCTGCGGGTTATGAGTCCGCCGCTCTAACCATCTGAGCTACATCACCAAATTTTGTACTACGAGTTTACTCCACCAGGGTGGAATTGATTCGGATCGCCTTCGGGCGATCCTCACCCCTTCGGGGCGGCTCTGCTGTCGCTCCGCCGTCAAGACGCTGGCGCGTCTTTCTGAACCACCGACCTGCGGGTTATGAGTCCGCCGCTCTAACCATCTGAGCTACATCACCGGAATCCTTGAAGTTTTCGGGTGTCGGCAGTGGTCCCGAAAGGGCTGCGCATTGTCCGGCGCAGGCGCGGGTCTGTCAAGGTCTCTCGGCGACCTGCCCGGTGGCCTATAATGCGCCTTTCGCCGCTCTAGCCGCCCTCTAAATGTTTGAGAACGTTGAAATTCCGCTCGACGAGTTGCCCGGCGCCGCCACGCTCGACTGGCAGCCGCTGGACCGGGCGTACCGGTCCCGCCTGCTCGTCGACCGGGTCATTACGATCGCGCTCGTCGTTGCCGGTGCCGTCATTCTCTCGGTGCTGCCGAAGGTCCAGACCGCCCCGATCCTGATCCTCGCCGCGGTGCTCGCGGTGGTTGCCGTACCGATACTCGCCTGGCCATTCGCTGCGGTGCCGCGCATGGGCTTCGTCGTCCGCGACAGGGACATCGTGTATCGCAAGGGAGTCCTGTGGCGCAGCGTCACCGCCGTGCCGTTCAACCGTATCCAGCATGTCGAGACTTCGAACTCGCCGCTGGATCGCCGCTTCGGCCTCTCATCACTCAAGATTTTCACGGCTGGCGGTTCCGGCAGCGACCTGAAGATCGACGGCATTGCGGCGGAGCGCGCCGAGCAGCTGCGCGCCCTCGTCCTCCAGAAAGCCGGAGCCAGTATTGAGTCCGACGACTGACCCGGAAACGTGGCAGCGTACCTCCCCGCTTGCCGCGCTGTTCTTCATCGGCAAGATCTTCAGCAAGCTCGCGAAGAACTTCACGCAGGCTATCGCCCCGCTCGCCGCGTTCTTCGTCGCGTTCCCCGGCGACGCGCAGACCAAGGTCCTGCTCGCGGTAACCGGCTTCGTGGTCTTCACGCTGGCGACCTCGCTCCTTCGCTACTGGTTCTTCCGCTTCACGATCACCGACGACGCGATCCTGATCCGCGACGGCGTCTTCAACAAGAAGCAGCTCGACATCAAGTTCCGGCGTATCCAGGGCATCAATACGGAGCAGAATCTCGTCTTTCGCTGGTTCGGTCTCGTGACGATGAGCTTCGACACGGCCGGCAGCGCCGGCAGCGAAGGCGAACTGCCGGCGGTCGAAACGACGTTCAGCGACGCGCTGCGCGCGAAGATCGGCCGCGCGAAGAAGGACGCGCCAGCTGCCGACGTCCCGCATGACGTGTCGCAGGCGCCGCCGCTGCTCCGTCTCGACTGGCGCGACATGGTCCGTATCGGGCTCGCCGATCGGCGCGCATTCCTGTTTCTCGCGATCGTCGCGCCGTTTTTCGAACAGGCCAGCCAGGAGTTCGGCCAGGCGATTGCCGACGCTATCGAGGACAAGGCGGCCGAAGTGGCCGCGCTCGGCACGACGATCGCGGCGACCGTGCTCGGTGCAGCTGTCGTCACCATCGTGGCGATGCTCGTCATCGGCTCGATCATCGCGGCCTTCCTGCGCTATCACGACTTCGCGCTGTACCTTGAGGACGGCCGCCTGCGCTCCGTCGGCGGGTTATTCACCCGCCACGAGGCGGCGATGGAGACCGGCAAGGTCCAGGTCGCAAGGGTCAGCCAGGGGCTGGTATTGCGCTGGACCGAGCGGGTCCGAATCGTCCTCAAACAGGCGTCGAGCAAGCAACAGAAAGGCGGCAAGAACTTCACGATTCCGGCCGCGATGCCCGGCTTCCAGCAGGATTTCCTGGGCGAGGTCTTCGCGCCGGAAGCCGCGGGACTCGATCTCGACTTCGAGAGCGCTGACTTCGAGCGCGTGGATGTCCGCTTCCTGCGTCCGCGCATCCTCTACGCGGGCATCCTTCCCGCCGTCGCGCTGGCGTCAGTGACCTCGATCAACGTCGGCCCGAGCGGGCTTTTGTTGCTGCTGTGGATACCGGCCTGGTCGTTTGTGCAGTGGCGCCTGTGGCGGCGGCTGGCCTATGCCATGACCGGCGAAGCATTCGTGCGCCGCAAGGGCTTCCTGGCGACCAACCTGGATGTCTTCCTGCTGCGCAAGGTACAGCGCGTGACTCTCTTGCAGTCCCCCTACCAGCGTCGCAAGGACCTCGCGACGATCACGTTCTTTCTCGCCTCGGGGCGCATCCGGCTGCCGTACATCCCGCTCGAGAGAGCCGAAACCATTCGCGACTACGTGCTCTACAAAGTAGAGTCGAGCACCAAATCCTGGCACTAGTCCCTTGATGCGTACGAGCCGGCAATGACCCTCAACCTCGAATTCGCCATCGAAATCCTGGGCACCGCGGCGTTCGCCATCTCCGGTGCGCTCGCCGCCTCGCGAAAGCACATGGACATCTTCGGGTTCTGCGTGATGGCGCTGATGCCCGCCGTCGGCGGCGGCACCCTGCGCGACCTGATCCTGGACCGCACGCCGGTCTTCTGGGTCGCGAGCCCGTGGTACGTCGGCGTCGCCATTCTCGCGGCGCTGGCCGTGTTCTTCCGGCACTTCCAGCCGGGCGGTCGCATGCGGCTATTGGTCTGGGCGGATGCGCTGGGGCTCGCGCTGTTTGCTGCCATCGGTACCGAGATCAGCATCCAGCAAGGCGCGGGGCCGCTGGTGGCGATCATGCTCGGCGTCACGACGGGCGTCGCGGGCGGGATGATCCGCGACGTGATCTGTAACGAGATTCCGCTGGTCCTGACCGGGGAGATCTACGCAACGGCGGCGTTCGTCGCCAGCGCCGCGTTCATCGGGAGTTCGTACATCGGCGTTCCGCGCGACCTGTCGCTCGGCATCGCCGT
>JAZBNZ010000259.1:0-16440 GCA_036350895.1 Woeseiaceae bacterium | reverse complement strand
TACTCGCTCGGTGAGGCCATCGGCGACCTCGAGCGCATCGTGCGCGAGAACCTGCCCGACTCGGCCAGGATCAACTACGACGGCGAGTCGCGGGACTTCAAGAACACCGGCCAGGCGATCTACCTGACCTTTGCCCTGTCGCTCGTAATCGCCTACCTGGTGCTCGCCGCGCAGTTCGAGAGCTTCCTGCATCCTTTCATCATCATGACGACGGTCCCGCTGGCGCTGACCGGGGCGATCTTCGGGCTCAAGGTATTCGGCTCGACGATCAACGTCTTCAGCCAGATCGGTGCGATCATGCTGATCGGGCTCGCCGCGAAAAACGGCATCCTGATCGTCGAGTTCGCCAACCAGCTCCGTGACCGCGGTGTCGAGTTCAAGGATGCGATCGTCGAGTCCGCCAAGACGCGGCTGCGCCCGGTACTGATGACGAGCCTGTGTACGGCCTTCGGTTCCATCCCCTTGCTGCTCGCAACGGGCGCCGGCGCCCTGTCCCGGCAATCGATCGGCGCCGTCGTGTTCTTCGGGGTCACGTTCTCGATGCTGCTGACGCTGATCGTCATTCCGACGGTTTACGTCCTCGTTGCCAGGAATACGCACTCACCCGAGTACGTCTCGCGGCTGATCGATCGGCTACGGCAGCGCCAAACGGGAACGCGCCAGGAAGCGTCCTAGGGAGACCCTGATGAATTCTCGTAGCACACGTTGCCGTCCTTTCGGCTGCCGCGCGGCGTGCTTCGCAGGGCGCATGTCAATACGCGCAAGAAGCGCAATAAAGCGGCAGCCGAAATAACGGCAGCCCTTTTCCGATCAGTCATTTATCGAGGGACGAACGGGTATCGGGCAAGGCTGCGTTGAGCGTCGCTCATGTACCTGCAGTACACGACACTCCTCTCGCCTTGCCTACCCCGATACCCGTTCCTCGTGTGTTTCGAGAATTCATCAGGGTCTCCCTAGTCCCGGAACCCGGCAAGCACATCCTTCGCGCGCTCGCGGCCGAGCCTGATGAGCTGCCGGCCCTTGTCGAAATCCAGCGTGCCGCAGACATTGCGCGGAATCTCTATCGTGTAGTCCGGCGGATACGCGGCCAGCTTGTGCCGGGCGATAGCACCCTGCATCGCGTCGAAGGCCTGGCTGCCGATATCGTACATCCCTAGATTCTGCTTGCCGTCGGCGAACGAATCGTGCAGATCGCTCAGGAACTCCTTGAGCTTTTGGCGCAGGCCCGAGCTGTTCGAAGCATCGTCGTGATCATCCGGGTCATCGCCGAGAACGGCAGCCGGATCGTCGGCCGGAGGACCTGACAGGTTCACGGCGATAGTTAAATCGGTGTCGTCGTTGAAGGTCGGAGCGATCGGGACCGGGTTCAGGACGCCACCGTCGATCAGGTAGGAGTCCTTGTAGCGCACGGGCGTCAGGAAAAACGGGAGTGACCCCGAGGCCCTGACGGCGAAGAACAGCGAGCCCGAATTGAGCCAGACCTCCTTCTGCCGGCGGATGTCGGTCGCCACGGCCGTGAACGGGATGTCGAAGTCGTCGATGCGAACGTCCCCAACGAGCTCGGTCAGGGTCTCGATGACGCGGTCACCTTTGACGAGCCCGTTCTTCTCCCAGGCAATATCGAGCAGTTTCACCAGGGCGACGTTGTCGAAGGCCGATACCCACTCCTCGAATTCGTCAAGCTTCCCTGCCGCGTAGACACCACCGACCAGCGCACCGAAGGAGCAGCCGGCGATCGAGGCGATCTCGAAGCCATGCGCCTCGAGCTCGCGAATCACGCCGATGTGTGCAAGGCCTCGCGCGCCGCCGCTGCCGAGGACGAGCGAGATCTTCTTGCCATCTTGTTTCATGCCGATTCCTCTATCCGGGATGTCCGCCTCGAGAGTCTTCCACAGGACCGCCGCGCATACAAAAAAGCCGGGCTTGCGGCCCGGCTTTTCGGTGATGGACTGGAAACCCGAAGCTTACTCTTCGACGACCGCCTCCGGCGCCTTCTCCGTCATCATGACGATAGCCATCGGCGCTGCGTCGCCCGGACGCGGACCGGTCTTCAGGATACGCAGGTAACCGCCTGGCCGCTCCTTGAAGCGCGGGCCAAGGTCCGAGAACAGCTTGCCGACGGCCTCCTTGTCACGCAGCCGGTCGAACGCGAGGCGGCGATTGGCCACGCTGTCTTCCTTGGCGAGCGTGATCAGCGGCTCGACGACGCGCCGGAGTTCCTTTGCCTTCGGCAGCGTGGTCCGGATCGTCTCGTGCTTCAGCATCGAGGCAGCCATGTTGCGGAACATGGCCTTGCGATGCGAGCTGTTGCGGCCGAGCTTGCGGCCGGATTTCTTGTGACGCATGGTGGTGTCCTGGTTGAGTCTGTATTACAGGCCGAGTTCGTGCTCCGGCCGCAGGCTGGCCGGCGGCCAGTTGTCGAGGCGCATGCCGAGGCCGAGACCGTGCCCTTCAAGCACTTCCTTGATCTCCGTCAGCGACTTCTTGCCGAGGTTCGGCGTCCGCAGAAGCTCGACCTCCGTGCGCTGGACGAGATCGCCGATATACATGATATTTTCGGCCTTGAGGCAGTTCGCCGACCGGACGGTCAGTTCCAGCTCGTCGACCGGACGGAGCAGGATCGGATCGACCTGGTTCTCTGCCTGTGCCGCGGTGCCTTCTTCCTGGCCCTGCAGGTCCACGAAGACCGACAGCTGGTCCTTGAGGATGCTGCCGGCGCGACGGATTGCTTCCTCGGGATCGATCGTGCCGTCCGTCTCTATCTCGATGATCAGCTTGTCGAGGTCGGTACGCTGTTCGACGCGCGCCGCTTCGACATTGTAGGTAACGCGCTGCACGGGGCTGAACGACGCATCGAGCTGCAGACGGCCGATGGGGCCAGACTGTTCCTCGAAGGCCGGACGCTGCGTCGCCGGGCGATAGCCGCGGCCGCGCTCGACGCGCAGGATCATGTTGAGTTCGCCGGCTTTCGTCAGGTTGGCGATGACGAGTTCGGGATTCATGATCTCGACGTCGTGATCCAGCTGGATGTCACCGGCGGTGACCGGCCCCGGGCCCTTCTTGGAAACCCGCAGCTCAGCGGAGTCGCGCGTGTTCATGTGCACGGCAACCTGCTTGAGGTTCAGGAGAATTTCAACGACGTCCTCCTGAACACCCTCGATGCTGGTGTACTCGTGCAGCACCCCTTCGATCTCTGCTTCGGTGATTGCGGCACCGGGCATTGACGACAGCAGGATGCGGCGCAGCGCGTTGCCGAGCGTGTGGCCGAAACCGCGCTCGAACGGTTCGATCGTAACCTTCGCCAAGAGATCGTTGACCGGCGCCACCTTGACGACGCGCGGTTTCAAAAATTCGTGTACAGATTCCTGCATGGGGGAATACCCTCCTGACTACTTGGAGTACAGCTCGACAACGAGGTTTTCGTTGATATCCGGGAGGATGTCTTCCCGCTCCGGAAGCGACTTCAACGTTCCTGTCATCTTCTTCGCGTCCACTTCGACCCACTCGGGCAGGCCGACCTGGCTGGCGATCTCGAGTGCGCTCTGGATACGCAACTGCTTCTTCGCCTTCTCACGAATGCTGATGGAGTCGCCGGCACCTACTTGCGCCGACGGAATGTTAACGACCTTGCCGTTAACCTCGATGCTCTTGTGGCTGACCATCTGGCGCGCCTCGGCACGCGTAGAAGCGAAGCCCATGCGGTAGACGACGTTGTCGAGACGTCCTTCCAGCAGTCGCAGCAGGTTCTCACCGGTCGAGCCCTTGAGCTGAGCCGCACGCTTGTAATAGTTGCGGAACTGGCGCTCCAGCACACCGTACATGCGGCGAAGTTTCTGTTTCTCACGAAGCTGCAGCCCGTAGTCCGACATACGGGGACGGCGCTGGGCCGCTCCACCCGGAGGGACTTCCAGCCGGCACTTCGAATCGAGCGGACGCACGCCGCTCTTGAGAAACAGGTCTGTCCCTTCGCGGCGGGACAGCTTGCACTTGGGTCCTAAATATCTTGCCATCTCTAAGCCTCTATACGCGACGCTTCTTGGGCGGGCGGCAGCCGTTGTGAGGAATCGGCGTAACGTCCTCGATGTGTTGGATGCGGAAACCGAGCGCGTTCAGCGCACGCACGGCCGACTCACGACCCGGACCCGGACCTCGAACCTTGACGTCCAGGTTCTTGACGCCGAAGTCCAGCGCCGTCCGACCAGCCTTTTCCGAGGCGACCTGCGCTGCAAACGGGGTCGACTTGCGCGAGCCGCGGAAACCGCAGCCACCAGCCGTTGCCCAGGAGAGCGCATTGCCCTGGCGGTCGGTGATCGTGATGATCGTGTTGTTGAAGGAAGCATGAATGTGCGCGATTGCATCCACGACATGCTTTTTAACCTTCTTTTTCTTGGTCTCAGCCATATTGGGTATATCCAGAATCTAGAAATCGCCCGTCAGGACGGGCTCCAACGATAATTAACGCTTGATCGGACGCCGCGGTCCCTTCCGCGTACGAGCATTCGTGCGCGTACGCTGGCCACGCATCGGCAAACCGCGACGATGACGAATGCCACGGTAGCAACCGAGGTCCATCAGTCGCTTGATGTTCATGGAGGTCTCACGGCGCAGGTCGCCTTCTACTGTGAAGTTCGCGACGGCGGTGCGCAGATTCGCAACCTCGGGTTCCGCGAGATCCTTCACGGGCGTGTCTTCCGCAACGCCTGCCGCAGCACAGATCTGCTTAGCGCGCGTGTTACCGATACCGTAGATAGACGTCAGTGCAATCACGACGTGCTTGTTCAACGGAATATTGATGCCTGCTATACGTGCCACTTGATTATTCCTTCCAGGTTAGCCCTGACGCTGCTTATGGCGTGCGTCGGTGCAGATCACGCGCACAACTCCGTTGCGACGAATGATCTTGCAGTTCCTGCAGATTTTTTTAACCGATGCTCTGACTTTCATGAGCCTTCTCCAATAAACGCCGAACCGAATCAGCGAATCTGGCCACTCCTGCCGTAATTACGCAGGTTGGCTTTCTGCATCATGCCCTCGTACTGATGGCTCATGGCGTGTGCTTGCAGCTGCGACATGAAGTCCATCGTCACGACGACGAGAATCAATAACGAAGTTCCGCCGAGATTGAACGGCATGCTCGGGAAGAACATGCGGGCGATCTCGGGCAGCAGGCATACGCCTGCGATGTAAATTGCGCCCCAGAAGGTCAGCCGGGTGAGCACGCGGTCGAGGTAGTCGGCCGTCTGCGCCCCGGGCCGAATCCCCGGAAGGTAAGCGCCTGCCTTCTTCAGGTTGTCCGCCGTGTCCTTCGAGTTGTACATCAGGGCGGTGTAGAAGAAGCAGAAGAAGATGATCAGTGCACCGTACAACAGCACGTACACGGGCTGGCCGGGCCCGAGGTTCGCGCCGATCGTCTGCAGCACGCGCTGCAGCCCGCTCGGTTCCGCGGCCGAGCCGAAAAAGCTGGCCACTGTCGCCGGGAACATCAGGATGCTCGAGGCGAAGATCGGTGGGATAACGCCGGACATGTTGATCTTGAACGGCAGGTGCGTGCTTTGTGCCGCGAACATCTTGCGCCCCTGCTGCCGGCGCGCGTAATTGACGGTGATACGTCGCTGGGCGCGCTCCATGTAGACGACGAAGATGATCGCACCGATGCCGACGATCAGCATCAGGATGGCGGTCGCGGGCTGCATTTCACCGGAGCTGACGAGACGCGCCGTCGAGCCGATAGCCGAGGGAATGCCAGCCACGATACCCGCGAGAATGATCATCGAGATACCGTTGCCGATACCGCGTTCGGTGATCTGCTCACCCAGCCACATCAGGAACATCGTCCCGGTGACGAGGGTTATGCAGGCCGTAACGAGGAAGCTCGGGCCCGGGTTGATCACCAGCGTACCCTGGCTCTGCAGCCACGAAGCCGCGGCAACCGACTGGAACGATGCCAGCAGAACCGTGCCGTAGCGGGTGTACTTGACGATCTGGCGACGACCCTGCTCGCCTTCCTTGCGGAGCTGCTGCAGGCTCGGAACGATGTGGCTCGCCATCTGCATGATGATCGACGCGGAGATGTACGGCATGATGCCGAGCGCGAATATCCCGAAGCGCTGGAGCGCACCGCCCGAGAACATGTTGAATATGTCCAGGAGGCCGCTCGCCTGCTGATTGAAGAAATCAGCAAGCGCAGCCGGATCCACGCCGGGTACCGGAATGAAGGTACCGACGCGGAAGACGATCAGCGCACCGATGAGAAACATGATCCGGGCTTTGAGCTCGGACAGTTTGCTCGCCGTTTTCGCGATGTCTGCCGGATTTTGTGTGGGCTTCTTTGCCAATGTTCCGTTCCGTTCGTTAAGTCGCTGCCGGAGCCCGTCAGTTCGGGTTCAAGCGTGACCTTACCGTTCTTGCCTTACGCTTCGATGCTGCCGCCGGCCTTCTCGATGGCCTCGCGCGCACCCTTCGTGACGCTGATGCCCTTGAGCTTGACCGCCTTGTCCAGCTCGCCGGACAGGATGACCTTCACCTTCTCGGTGTGGGCCGGCACGAGCGACAACTTCTTGAGGACGTCGATGTCGATAACGTCCGCCTTCGGGATCGCCAGTTCGTGCAGGCGCAGCTCCGCCGAAAGGCGTGCCTTGCGCGACGCGAAGCCGACCTTCGGCAGACGGCGCTGCAGCGGCATCTGGCCGCCCTCGAAGCCTACCTTGTGGAATCCGCCAGAGCGGGCATGCTGACCCTTCTGGCCGCGACCAGCGGTCTTGCCCTGGCCGGCGGAATGTCCGCGGCCGAGGCGCTTGCCGGTTTTCTTGGCGCCCTTACCGGGCGACAGCTTGTTTAGACGCATGTCAAACTTCCTCTACCGATACGAGGTACGAGACACGGTTGATCATTCCCCGGTTCTCCGGAGTGTCCGCGACCGTTACCGTATGGTTGATCTTGCGGAGACCCAGCCCGGCAATGCAGGCCTTGTGGCTCTTCAGCCGGCCGTGCTTGCTCTTCACGAGGGTCACCTTCAGTTCTTTCGCCTTCGCCATGATCGTGTCTCTGGATCGGATTACTCTAAGGACCGGGCTTACGCCACGATCTCCTTGACCTTCTTGCCGCGCTTGGCGGCGATCGCCTGCGGCGAATGAATATTGGCCAGCGCGTTGATCGTCGCCCGTACGACGTTGATCGGGTTACGCGAGCCGTAGCTCTTGGCCAGCACGTTTCGGACGCCGGCGGCCTCGAACACGGCACGCATCGCACCGCCCGCGATGACGCCGGTACCGTCCGATGCCGGCTGCATGTAAACGCGAGTCGCGCCGTGACGGCCTTTGATCGCGTACTGCAGCGTGTCGTGGTTGAGGTTGACGCTGATCATGTTCTTGCGAGCACTCTGCATCGCCTTCTGGATCGCGATCGGCACCTCGCGCGCCTTGCCGTAGCCGAAGCCGACCCGACCCTGCCCGTCACCGACAACGGTCAGCGCGGTAAAGCCGAACTGGCGACCACCCTTGACGACCTTGGCAACGCGATTGACGGTTACCAGCTTCTCGATGAAATCGTCGCCGGACTGTGAATGTTCGTTTCTAGCCATAACCTGGTCCCGGCTGCGCACTCGCGCGGCCTTTATCTCTCAACCTAAAACTTGAGGCCCGCTTCGCGAGCTGCGTCTGCCAGCGCTTTCACGCGGCCGTGATAGCGGAAGCCCGAACGATCGAACGCAACCGTATCGATACCGGCTGCTTTCGCCTTCTCGGCGATCCGCGCGCCGACGATGGCGGCAGCTTCGACGTTGCCGCCGAACTTGATGCCTTTCTTCACCTCCGGCTCGAGCGTCGACGCGGCTGCCAGCACTTCGGCGCCGCTGGGCGCGACGACCTGGGCGTAGATATGCCGCGGCGTACGGTGGACCGTCAGACGGTTCACTTCGAGTTCGCGAATCTTCGCGCGACCCTTGCGGGCCCGGCGGAGTCGATTCTCTTTCTTGCTAAGCTTCATGACATTCAGCTCTTAAACGTTATTTCTTCTTCGCTTCCTTGATCACTACGCGCTCGTCGGCGTAGCGAACACCCTTGCCCTTGTAGGGCTCCGGCGGACGGAAGCGGCGAATTTCGGCAGCCACCTGGCCGACCTTCTGCTTGTCGGTGCCGCTGACGATGATCTCGGTCTGGCTGGGCGTTGCCAGCTCGATGCCCTCTGGTGCCTCGTAGACGACCGGATGCGAAAAACCGAGCGTCAGGTTCAGCTTGTTGCCCTGTGCCTGGGCGCGATAACCGACGCCGACAAGCGCCAGCTTCTTCTCGAAGCCTTCCGATACACCCTGAGCCATGTTCGCCAGCAGAGCGCGCATCGTGCCGGCGATAGCCGTCGAAAAGCGCGATCCGGAACGCGGACTCACCTGGAGTGCGCCGTCTTCCTGGGCCAGTTCGACCTCGGAGTTCAGCTCCATGCTCAGCGAACCCTTCCCGCCCTTCAGCGTTACCACGCTGCCGGCCTGGCTGAACTCAACGCCCTTCGGCAGCTCGACCGGTGATTTTGCAACTCTAGACATCGTCTTTATCTCTGTTCAGTAGCAGGTCGCGCCGCTTAGGAAACGACGCAGATTACTTCACCACCAATTCCCTTCTCGCGGGCGCGGGCATCACTCATGACGCCGGCCGACGTCGAAACGATGGCTACGCCGAGGCCGCCGAGCACCCGGGGCAGATCGTCCTTGCCACGGTAGATCCGAAGGCCGGGACGGCTGGCACGCTCGATGCGCTCGATCACCGGTGCACCTTCGAAATACTTCAGCTCTACCGTCAGTTCCTTCGCCGCGCCCTCGCCATCGGTGGCGTAGCCGGCGATGTAGCCTTCATCCTGCAATACCTGCGCGATAGCTTCCTTCGACTTCGAGGCCGGCATCGTGACACTGACCTTGCGAGCCTTCTGGCCGTTACGAATGCGCGTCAGCATGTCGGCAATGGGATCCGTCATCGTCATTTCCCGTCTCCTCTTACCAGCTGGCCTTGGTGAGACCCGGGATCTCGCCGTTCATGGCGGCTTCCCGGAGCTTGTTGCGACCGAGACCGAACTTGCGGTACACGCCGTGCGGGCGCCCCGTAATCGAGCAGCGGTTGCGCTGACGGGTCGGGCTCGCATCGCGCGGCATCGCATTCAGTTTCGCCTGTGCGACGGAACGCTCTTCGTCCGTGCTGTTGACGCTCCGGATGACTGCCTTGAGTTCGGCGCGCTTCTTCGCGTACTTCGCGACGAGTTTTTCGCGCTTGAGCTCACGCTGGATCATTGATGTCTTGGCCATATCTCTTATGTATCCGTATCGATTCGGTCATTGCCCGCCAGGACGGGCTCCAGATCGCAATTACTTCTTGAAGGGGAAGTTGAACGCTTCGAGCAGCGCCCTGCCTTCCGCCGGGTTACGCGCGGTGGTCGTGATCGTGATGTCCATCCCGCGGATTGCATCGATCTCGTCATAGTTGATTTCCGGGAAGATGATCTGCTCGGAAACACCCATGCTGTAGTTGCCCTGCCGATCGAAGGACTTCGGGTTCAGGCCGCGGAAATCGCGAACGCGCGGAATCGCGATGTTGACCAGTCGATCGAGGAACTCGTACATCCGCTCGCGGCGCAGAGTGACCTTGCAGCCGATCGGAAACCCGTCGCGAATCTTGAAGCCCGCGACGGACTTGCGTGCAAGCCGGATCACCGGACGCTGACCGGCGATCTTTTCCATGTCTGCGCGGGCGTTCTCCAGGACCTTCTTGTCGGCCACGGCTTCGCCCACGCCCATGTTCAGCGTGATCTTGGTGATCTTCGGAACTTCCATCGGGTTCGACAGCCCGAGCTTCTTTTGCAGCTCGGCCTTGAGTTCCGTGTTGTACTTTTCCTGTAAACGTGACATTTCGTTAATCTCTTACGTGGCGCCGATCAGATGTCGACGACGTCGCCGCTCTGGCGGAAGACCCGCACCTTGTTGCCGTCCTTGTTCACCTCGAAACCGACCCGCTCGCCCTTCTTGGTCTTCGGGTTGAAGACCATGACGTTCGAGACGTCCATTGGCATTTCACGGTCGACGATACCGCCAGGCTCACCCACGTTCGGGTTGGGCTTGACGTGCTTCTTGGCGACATTGACGCCTTCCACGAGCACCCGGCCATCGCCGTATACCCGCAGAACCGTTCCGCGGCGGCCCTTGTCCTTGCCGCTCCGAACGATGACTTCGTCGCCTTTCCTGATCTTGTTCATAGCGTTTTGACCCGTAAGCACCAGGCTCTAGAGAACCTCGGGCGCCAGCGAAATAATCTTCATAAACTTGCTCGTACGCAGCTCGCGCGTCACCGGCCCGAAAATACGGGTACCGATCGGCTCGAGACGAGCGTTCAGCAGGACTGCCGCGTTGCCGTCGAAGCGGATCAGCGACCCGTCCTTGCGGCGCACGCCCTTGCGGGTCCTGACGACGACGGCGTTGTACACCTCGCCCTTCTTGACCTTGCCGCGCGGGATGGCATCCTTGACGCTGACCTTGATGATGTCGCCAACGCCCGCGTACCGGCGCTTCGAACCACCGAGCACCTTGATGCATTGAACACGACGGGCACCGGAGTTATCGGCCGCGTCCAAAACTGTCTGCATCTGAATCATGACTCTTTCCTAACTCAAGAGGCCCGTTGACTTAGCGGTCAGCGGCGCGCTCGACAATATCCACGACGGCCCAGGACTTGTTCTTCGAAATCGGACGGCACTCCGATATCGCGACGCGGTCGCCGGGCTTGCACTCGTTGGCAGCGTCATGCGCCAGCACCTTGGTCGTCCGGCGAATGTACTTGCCGTACACCGGGTGCTTGATCAGGCGCTCGATAGCGACCGAAACGGTCTTGTCCATCTTGTCGCTGACGACCCGACCGACGATCTTGCGCTGTGTCTTCTGTTCTTCACTCATCTCTATTCACCTGCCGAACGCTGCTTCTCGCCCAGCACCGTTTTGACGCGCGCGATCGCCTTGCGAACGCGGTTGTGCTCGGTGTGACGTGCGAGCTCGCCCGTCGCTTTCTGCATGCGCAGATTGAACTGCTCACGACGCAGCGCAACGAGTTCCTCGTTGAGTTCGTCGACCGATTTATTACGAAGTTCGCTAGCTTCCATCACATCACCTGGCGTGCAACGAAGGCGGTCGGGAAAGGCAGCTTGGCGGCCGCGAGGCGAAACGCTTCACGCGCCACGTCTTCCGAGACGCCTTCCATCTCATAGAGCACGCGACCCGGCTGAATCTGGCACACCCAGTATTCGACGTTGCCCTTACCCTTACCCTGGCGTACTTCCAGGGGCTTCTTGGTGATCGGCTTGTCCGGGAACACGCGGATCCAGATCTTGCCGCCACGCTTGATGTAACGGGTCATCGCACGTCGAGCCGCTTCGATCTGGCGTGCCGTCATGCGGCCGCGACCGGTGGCTTTCAGCGCGTACTCACCGAACGCGACACTGCTGCCGCGCTGCGCCAGGCCGCGGTTGCGACCCTTCATCTGCTTGCGAAATTTTGTTCGTTTTGGCTGTAGCATGACTTGTCCTCAGACCGCGTTAGGAGCGGGCCCCGGATGCCGCCTCGGCCTCAGGTGCCTTCGCAGGCTCCGGACGCTCGAAAACTTCACCCTTGAAGATCCAGACTTTCACGCCCAGGACGCCGTACGTCGTGTGCGCTTCTGCAAATCCGTAGTCGATGTCGGCACGCAGCGTATGCAGGGGTACGCGACCTTCGCGGTACCACTCCGAACGCGCGATCTCGGCGCCGTTCAGGCGTCCGCCAACCTTGACCTTGATACCCTCGGCGCCGGCACGCATCGTGTTGGTAACGGCACGCTTCATCGCGCGCCGGAACATCACGCGACGTTCCAGCTGCTGGGCGATACCTTCTGCGACCAGCTGTGCATCGACTTCCGGCTTGCGAATCTCGTTGATATTGATACGCACATCATTGATGTGCATGCCGATCATCTTCGATACCTCGGCGCGAAGCTTCTCGATGTCCTCGCCCTTCTTACCGATGACGATACCCGGCCGGGCCGTGTGAATCGTGATGTTGACCTTCTTCGACGGCCGCTCGATCGAGATGCGGCTGACGGACGCGTCCTTCAGCTTTTTCTTGATGAAATGGCGCAGGTCGTGATCCGTCTTTACGTACTCCGGAAACGTTGCCGAATCCGCGTACCACTTCGACGTCCAGTCCTTGACGATGCCAAGGCGAATACCTGTCGGATGTACTTTTTGACCCATAATTCCTACTCGTCGGCAACGCGTATGGTGATGTGGCTGTTCCGCTTGATGATCCGGGCACCGCGACCCTTGGCCCGCGCGCGGTAGCGGCGGTAGGTCGGAGCCTCGTTCACCTCGATGGTGGCAACCTTCAGCTCGTCAATGTCCGCGCCATGGTTGTGCTCGGCGTTGGCGATCGCCGACTCCAGCACTTTCTTCACGATCCGGGCGCTCTTCTTGGGCGTGAACGTCAACGTCCGCAGCGCCTCGTCCACGGACTTGCCGCGAATGATGTCGGCTACCAGCCGGCATTTCTGCGGGCTGACGCGGGCGTATCGAAGAGTTGCAGCTACTTGCATGTCCCTTACTCCGTCGACTTACTTCGTCTTGCGGTCGCCGGAGTGACCGCGGAAGGTACGCGTGAGCGCAAACTCGCCCAGCTTGTGACCCACCATATTCTCGGAAATCAGGATCGGCACGTGCTGACGGCCGTTGTGTACGGCGATCGTCAGGCCGACCATATCAGGCAGAACCATCGAGCGACGCGACCAGGTCTTGATCGGACGGCGATCATTGTTCTTCTGTGCCTCGGCTACCTTTTTCGCCAGATGCGTATCGACGAACGGGCCTTTTCTCACACTACGTGGCATTGGCTTGATTCCTTAGTACTTACTTGCGCTTCCGACGACGAACGATCATGTTGTCGGTACGCTTGTTCTTGCGCGTCTTGGCGCCCTTGGTCGGCGTGCCCCACGGGCTCACCGGGTGACGACCACCGGAGGTCCGGCCTTCGCCGCCGCCGTGCGGATGGTCGACCGGGTTCATGGCCACGCCACGAACGGTCGGGCGAACGCCGCGCCAGCGCTTGGCGCCGGCCTTGCCGAGCTTGCGCAGGTTGTGCTCACCGTGGCCGACCTCGCCGACGGTCGCGCGGCAGTCGGTATGAATCCGGCGCGTCTCGCCGGAACGCAGCCGGACCGTCGCGTAAACACCCTCCCGCGCAGCGAGCTGGGCGGACGCGCCGGCAGACCGGACGAGCTGACCACCCTTACCGGGCTTCATCTCGATGTTGTGAATCACGGTACCAACCGGGATTGCACGCAAGGGCAGGCAGTTGCCCGGCTTGATCGGGGCCTCTTCGCCGCTGATGACCGGCGCGCCGGCGGCGACGCCGCGGGGGGCCAGGATATAGCGACGCTCACCGTCCGAGTACTTGATCAGCGCGAGGTGCGCGCTGCGGTTCGGATCGTACTCGAGGCGCTCTACGACGCCCGGGATACCATCCTTGTCCCGCTTGAAGTCGACGATGCGGTAGCGCTGCTTGTGACCGCCACCCTGGTGACGCACGGTAATCCGGCCGTTGTTGTTACGGCCACCCTTCGACGACTTCTTGTCGATGAGAGCTTCGTGCGGCTTGCCCTTGTGCAGGCCTGGCGTCTTGACCGCGACGACGAAACGGCGTCCGGCAGATGTCGGTTTGGCTTTATGCAGTGACATGATTCTCTACCCTATTCCGCGCCGAGGAAGTCGATTTCGCTGCCTTCGGCGAGGCGAACGTAAGCCTTCTTCCAGTCCGAGCGGCGGCCCTGGACGCGACCAAAGCGCTTGACCTTGCCCTTGACGTTGACCACCGAGACACCGTCGACCTTGACGTCGAACAGCAGCTCGACCGCCTGGCGTATCTCCGTCTTGGAGGCGTCGGGGCGAACTTTGAAGACGACCTGGTTGCCTTTCTCCGCCACGATCGCACTCTTCTCGGAGAGGTGCGGGCCCTGGATGACCGTCATCAGGCGTTCCTGGTGCAATGCCCGGCTCATGACAGGCGCTCCTCAATCAGCTTCAGCGCCGGCAGCGTGACCAGCACCTTTTCGAAACGAATCAGGACCACGGGGTCCATCGACGCGACATCGCAGATGCCGACGTTCGGCAGGTTGCGGGCCGCAAGAAACAGTTTTTCGTCGAAGGCCTCATTCAGGATCAGGACGTTGTCCAGATCGAGCCCCTTCAGCTCTTTTGCGAGCAGCCGGGTCTTGGGCGCTTCGAGGGTCAGCTCTTCGACCACCACGAGGCGATCCTGCCGAACCAGCTCGGAGAAGACCGAGCGCAGTGCAGCCCGGTACATCTTCTTGTTGACCTTCTGGGCATGGTTGCGGGGCTGTGCGGCGAACGCACGGCCACCGCCGACCCAGATTGGGCTGCGGATCGTGCCGGCACGAGCGCGGCCCGTACCCTTCTGGCGCCAGGGCTTGGCACCGCCGCCGCGAACGGCTGCGCGATTCTTCTGCGCCTTCGTCCCGGCGCGCGCGCCTGCGAGGTAAGCGGTAACGACCTGGTGAACCAGCGCCTCGTTGAAATCGGCGCCGAACGCGGTTTCGGCCACGTCGACCGAGCCGCTGCCTGCGAGTTTGAGTTTCATAGCCATGCTTTTAACCCCGCGCCTTGATCGCCGGGCGGACGATGACCCGGCCGCCCTTGTGGCCGGGAACGGCACCCTTGACCAGGATGAGGTTGCGATCCGCGTCGATGCGAACGACCTCGAGATTCTGGACGGTGCGACGCACGTTACCCATGTGGCCGGCCATCTTCTTGCCCTTGAACACGCGGCCGGGCGTCTGGTTCTGACCGATCGAGCCGGGGGCGCGGTGCGACAGCGAGTTGCCGTGGGTGGCGTCCTGGGTACGGAAGTTGTGACGCTTTACCGTACCGGCAAAGCCTTTACCGATCGACGTACCGATAACGTCGACCTTCTGGCCGGCCTCGAAGAGATCCACGCTCAGATCTGAACCCACCTGGTAGTCGGCCTGATCGGCGTCAGACAGGCGGAATTCGGTGATTAAGTCGCCGGCTTCTACCTTCGCCTTGGCAAAGTGGCCGGCTTGAGGCCTGGACACGCGCGACGGCTTGACGGCGCCTGCAGTCACCTGCAGCGCTCGATAACCGTCGGTATCCGCGGTCTTCACCTGTGTGATTCGGTTTGGCTGTGCCTCGATCACGGTAACGGGAATGGAAACCCCGTCCTCCGTGAAGACACGTGTCATGCCGCATTTGCGGCCAACAAGACCCATCGTCATCTTCACTACTCCGCGCCAACTTCGATTGGCTGGCGCAATCTCTACGATTCGCTATCTACGGCACCACTTCGGTTGGCGGTACCTGATTCATTCGTTTCGCGTTACCTGCAGACACGCGAAAGGGCCAGCCGGTCTGAGGACGTGTCCTCGTGACTCCTTGGCTGACCCTGCGTCCGGAGCGAGCATTCCATCTCGAACCGGCAGTTCCGGGATTTGCCGTGCCGCCCTCGATTGCCTGGCGACCGAAAAATAAACGCCACAGGGCGTCTTGCCTTGTGACGTGGTGCCGAACGATGGCCGACTCCCGGCCCGGCCATATCCAGCGAGCCCGCTATTATAGCGCCTGCGGCGCACCCTGCAAGGGTTTGGCGGATTTTTTTTGGTTCTCTATTTACCCTGACAGATCAGGGGCTTACAACCGACTCGGTGAGCGACTGACGCTGCAGGGTCGATCCGGCCGGCACGGCCGGGCACCGCGGCGCCGACTTTCCGGGCACGATCCGGCTCCGGACCACCGCCCTCGGCTAGTTCAGCTTGATCTGAACGTCGACACCCGCCGGAAGCTCCAGCTTCATCAGCGCATCGACGGTCTTGTCGGTCGGATCCACGATGTCCATCAGGCGCTTGTGGGTCCGGATCTCGTACTGGTCGCGAGCGTCCTTGTTGACGTGCGGCGAGATCAGGACCGTGAAGCGCTCCTTCTTCATCGGCAGCGGGATGGGACCCTTGACGGTCGCACCGGTGCGCTTCGCCGTGTCGACGATCTCACGCGCCGAGGTGTCGATCAGCCGGTGATCGAACGCTTTCAGGCGAATTCGTATGTTCTGGTTGGTCACAATATCTTCCTGTTTCGAATGGTTTGCCCGTCAGGACGGGCTCCAACAATCTCACTAGTGCCGCCGTGGGAGCGGCTCTTCAAGCCGCGATGCAACGCCGGCCGGGGTTGGCGGTCGATCCGCCAACCGCGGCCTTCGATGTCGCTTATTCGATGATTTTCGAGACGACGCCGGCGCCGACCGTGCGGCCACCTTCGCGAATGGCAAAACGCAGTCCGTCTTCCATCGCGATCGGCGCAATCAGGTCAACCACCATCTGTACGTTGTCGCCCGGCATTACCATCTCCGTGCCTTCCGGCAGC
>JAZBNZ010000258.1:0-2266 GCA_036350895.1 Woeseiaceae bacterium | reverse complement strand
TGACCGACGATCTTGCCCAGCACCAGTTCAAGGAGCCTGTCGCGCTCAGCAGAGTCCACGGCCTGATCGTTGGCTTTCACGTCGCGCGCAAACCGCCCTGCCGTCACCCTGCCGTCGCCGAAACGCAGACCCCCGGCGGTTTCGCGAAGGGCCTCCACCTCGGCGGGGGCCAGTATATTCTCGATGGCGAGGATCATTTCAGACCGAGGGTCGCAATCTCGATCCGCGCCGCCGCTCCGTGGATCAGCGAGGCATCCGGAGTGAAGTCGCCTGTATGTCGATCCGGGAAGGCCAGCATCGCGCGGTCGAGCTGTGTCAGCACTTTTTCACCAGTCACGCCGTCGGACCCTGCATCGACAAGCGCCCGCGCGGCGCCAAGGAACCCGCGCGCCTCTTCGACAGCCACGAGGTCGGTAATCCCGCCACCATCGACGCCGAGTTCGTATTCCGACGCTGCATCGCGGACGAGATAAAGGATCGCCTCGTACCGTGCCGCCACGTCCACATTCCCCGCCGCAGTGTCGATATCGGCGCGGACGGCTTCCAAAGCCGCTTCGATGCCGTCGCCCGTGGCGAGAGCCTCGATCAGCGCGTCCACGGACGGTGTGATGTCCGCCGCTCCCCGTTCCTCGAACCGTTCGCGCAATTCGTTCATGAACTCGGCTTCGGGATGCCCGGCGAGAGCGATCCCCTCGTCGGTCGCTCCAGCCTCGTAAAGCCGGACCGCCGCGATCAGATGCGCGTCGAGCTTGCCCAGTTCGGTCAGATAGGCGGCATCGCCGCTCGCGGTCTCCGGCGCACCACCTTCGCCGCCCTCGCCCCCTTCACCGCCTTCGCTCTGTGCGAGCCAGAGCACCGCATCATCGCTATGTGTGTAGTCTGCGGGCGACTTGGCCGTGGCACCCGTGGCGACGCCGACTGTGGTGCCGGCAAGCGCGAGGGTGCGCCAAAGGCGCGCATTGGGTTTTCTCGACATGGACTGGTTCTCCCTGATCCGAATTGGCCGCCTTCCCGAAAGGCTCCTGCGGGCAGATAGAAATTACTGACTAAAAAAGTCAACAATTAGTTCCGGCATTGCGGGACCCCTTGCGCACATCGAAGATCGGGCCTGGGGAACAGGTGCTTGATTTTCCTTTCGCCATGACATACGTCGCGCGCGATATGGACCCATCAATAAAGGCAAGAGGGCGATGGCGAAGGAAAAGTTTGACCGCAGCAAGCCGCATTGCAACATCGGCACGATTGGTCACGTTGACCACGGCAAGACGACGTTGACGGCGGCGATCACGAAGCAGTTCGGGGATTTCAAATCGTACGACCAGATCGACTCGGCTCCCGAGGAGAAGGCGCGTGGGATCACGATCTCGACGGCGCATGTGGAATACGAGACCGACAAGCGTCACTACGCCCATGTCGACTGCCCGGGCCACGCCGACTACGTGAAGAACATGATCACCGGTGCCGCGCAGATGGACGGCGCGATCCTGGTTGTGAACGCCGCTGACGGCCCGATGCCGCAGACGCGCGAGCACATCCTGCTGTCGCGTCAGGTCGGGGTGCCCTACATCGTGGTGTACCTGAACAAGGTCGACCAGGTGGACGACGAGGAACTGCTCGAGCTGGTCGAGATGGAAGTGCGCGAGCTTCTGTCGGCCTATGACTTCCCGGGCGACGACATTCCGATCATCGCAGGCTCTGCCCTTGCGGCTCTGGAAGACCGCGACCCGGCGATCGGGTCTGAGAAGATCGCCGAGCTGATGGCGGCCGTGGACGAGTACATCCCGCAGCCGGCGCGCGCGATCGACCAGCCGTTCCTGATGCCGATCGAGGACGTGTTCTCGATCTCCGGCCGGGGTACGGTTGTGACGGGTCGTGTCGAGCGTGGCGTGATCAATGTCGGCGACGAGATCGAGATCGTGGGTATCCGCGACACCACCAAGACGACCTGCACGGGTGTGGAAATGTTCCGCAAGCTGCTGGATCGCGGGGAAGCGGGCGACAACATCGGCGCGCTGCTGCGCGGTGTGGACCGTGAAGGCGTGGAGCGCGGGCAGGTTCTGTGCAAGCCGGGTTCGGTGACGCCGCACACGAAGTTCGAGGCCGAGGCGTATATCCTGACCAAGGAAGAGGGTGGCCGTCACACGCCGTTCTTCGCCAACTACCGTCCGCAGTTCTACTTCCGCACGACGGACGTGACGGGCACGGTCGAGCTGCCTTCGGGCACCGAGATGGTGATGCCGGGCGACAACCTGAAGTTCAACGTGGA
>JAZBNZ010000257.1:0-7323 GCA_036350895.1 Woeseiaceae bacterium | reverse complement strand
TGCGGCGTTCGGCCGTCCGGTCGACGAAAGCGCCGGCGAATACGTTGTGATCTTCCATAGGGGTCGCTCGCTGAACGCGGCCGAGTGTACCTGAGCGCTTTGCGGGTACAAGGGCCGGGCAGGCAGGCGTGCTTCAATTCCGTCGCGCCGGCGGTTCGCGCCCCAGCGCGCAGGCCGGGCACAGGCGCGCGTCGATCGCGTAGGCATCCTGGACGTACGGCGCCTCGCAGTGGCGGCAAGCGGCGACATACAGTTCGTCGTTATAGGCGATATTGTTCATCAGGTTCCATGCCCATTCGAAGCTCAGGACCGGCTCGTCGAACAGCAGGCAGTAGGTCTCGAAGGCGCGGCAGAGACGGTGGCCGAATTCGACGTCCGGTCGCGGCCAGGCCGCGTGCACTCGCCGGTCCGCATCGATCCGGATCAAGAGGCCGAGACAGAACAGTCCGAGCAGGGTCGTCGCCTGCAGCTGGTGTTCCGGGCTCTTGACGAACAGGTTGATCTGGCGGGGAGACTTGCCGCGGCGGCGCTTGATATCGTCCTGCCCGCTGTTCCTGAAATAGGTGGTGTAGAGCTTCCGGATGCGGTCGTCCGACAGCCCGGTGCACGCCCTGATGGTTCGCGTCCGGGCTTCGTGACGGATCATTCTCAATGCCAGCTCGAACTGGTCGCGTTCTCTCGAGTAGCGGTCGTCGGTCAGGCGCATATCCCCTCCAATTGGGTAATTTATCCCATATAGTTTATTTATTGAGCCTTTATAATCTGCATATGGTCAAATAAGCAACAATACAGTAACTCGGCGGAAGCCGGACAAATGCGGGGGCTCTGCTCATGGATTACGAAGGCGTGGATGCCGATACGATCAACAACGGCCGGGCACTGAACTCCGCGTTCATACAGCATGTCCTCGCCGCCGGTGAACAGGCGGGCTTCGCCGGATGGCTCGATGAGCGGCTCCTGGGCCTCGATC
Source organism: Woeseiaceae bacterium (assembly GCA_036350895.1). Taxonomy (GTDB): domain Bacteria; phylum Pseudomonadota; class Gammaproteobacteria; order Steroidobacterales; family Woeseiaceae; genus UBA1847. Next base: position 6,353 of record JAZBNZ010000257.1, on the reverse strand, counting down.
CCGTCCAGCAGCGGCGCCTCGCGACCGTCCCGTTTCTGCTGTACACGCTCGACCCCCTGGAACCGGCTACCTGGCAGGCGGGAACGGCGACCGAGGACCTGTTCGCCACCGCTGCGGGCGATCCCGAGTGGCGCCTGGTGACGGCGACGCTCGCGCTGTTGTGGTCCCTCGCCAGGGCCAATCGCTACGCGGCGCGCTTCCTGTTTGGCGTGCCGGTCGCACGCTGCGATGCGATTGCGGCGCTGCCGCTGATGGCCGTCATCGATTCGGCGCGGCAGAGCGCAACCGGGGTGGTGCCGCGCATGGCCGGGAACCCGGCGTTCTGGCGCAAGCTCCTGGTCTCGGCGAGCGACCCGCGCGAGCATGTTCGCCGGGCGGCGAGGCAGTCTGCGCTGCAGTGTGTGCTGACGGTGGCGGCGGCTTCGGATGCCCCGCCGCTCGCCAGCGCGGCCTGCCGGCGCCAGCCGCCGGCGCAGGTGTCCGTGGCACCGTCGGCGCCGGGCCGGAACCGGCGTTCCTGAGGACGGCTCGCCGATGCCGGCGGCGCGTGTACAATACGCGGCCTTATGCAAGCGCTCAGAATCTCGAATCTCAGGAAAGTCTACGGCAACGGCAACGAAGCGCTCAAAGGCATCGACTTCACGGTCGAGGCCGGCGATTTCTACGCGCTCCTCGGGCCGAACGGTGCCGGCAAGACGACGGCGATCGGCATCATTACCTCGCTCGTCAACAAGACCAGCGGTACCGTCGAGGTATTCGGCCACGATATCGACCGGGAACTCGAGGCGGCCAAAGCCTGCATCGGCCTGGTACCACAGGAGGTCAACCTCAATCTCTGGGAGAAGGTCGGCAACATCGTCATGACGCAGGCCGGCTACTACGGCCTGCCGCCGCGGCTCGCGCGCGAGCGCTGTGAGAAGTACCTGCGCGCGCTGAGGCTCTGGGACCGACGCGACGATTCGGCCCGCAGCCTGTCCGGCGGAATGAAGCGCCGCCTGATGATCGCGCGTGCGCTGGTCCACGAACCGAAGCTCCTGATCCTCGACGAGCCGACCGCCGGGGTCGACATCGAAATTCGCCGTTCGATGTGGGAGTTCCTGTCCGAGATCAACGCGGCCGGTACGACGATCATCCTGACGACGCACTACCTGGAGGAAGCCGAATCCCTGTGCCGCCACGTCGCAATCATCGACGAGGGCACCATCATCGAGAATGCCAGCATGGGCGACGTGCTGCGGAAGCTGCAGGGCGAGGTATTCGTGCTGAGTATCGCCGATCCCGTCGAGACGGCCCCGGAGATTCCCGGTTTCGTCACCGGCATGCGCAACGAACTCGAGCTCGAGGTCGAGGTGGATCGTAGCCAGAACCTGAACGAGGTCTTCCGCGAGCTCGATGCCCGCGGCATCCGCGTCGTCAGCATGCGCAACAAGGCCAACCGGCTCGAGGAACTGTTCATGCGCCTGGTAGAGAGCAAGCAGGACGGCGGAGCCGCCGGGGCGGCAGCATGAACATCGTCCTCGACACCGTCGCGATTCGCACGCTGATCAGGAAGGAGACGACCCGCATCCTCAGGATCTGGGTGCAGACGATCGTGCCGCCTGCGATCACGATGACGCTTTACTTCATCATCTTCGGCAACCTGATCGGCAGCCGCATCGGCACGATGGACGGCTTCGACTACATGCAGTACATCGCGCCCGGGCTGATCATGATGTCCGTGATCACTAACTCCTACGGCAACGTGGTGTCGAGCTTCTTCGGCGCGAAGTTCGGGCGTCACATCGAGGAAATGCTCGTCTCGCCGATGTCGAACTCGGCGATCATCGTCGGCCACGTCGCCGGCGGCGTGATCCGCGGCCTCCTGGTCGGCGGGCTCGTTACGGTCGTCGCGCTCTTCTTTACGAAGCTCAAGGTCGTGCACCCGCTGATCACGCTGTCGATGGTGGTACTGACCTCGATCGTGTTCTCGCTGATGGGCTTCATCAACGCGATCTTCGCGAAGAAGTTCGACGACATTTCACTGGTGCCGACGTTCGTGCTGACGCCGCTCACGTACCTGGGCGGTGTGTTCTACTCGATTTCGCTCCTGCCGGAGTTCTGGCAGTCGGTATCGAAGGCCAACCCGATCCTGTACATGGTCAATGCGTTCCGCTACGGCATCCTCGGCACATCGGACATCAGTATCTTCCTCGCCTACGCGATCGTGCTGTTCTTCGTCGTTACGCTGTTTTCGACCTGCCTGTATCTCATGAATCGCGGCGTCGGAATCCGCGAATAGGATGTGCGGCCGGTTCGCGTTCTATTCGCCGGCCGAGGCGGCCGTACAGCTCTTCGGCGTTGCGGGCCCGTTCAGAGCGGATCCGCGCTACAACATCGCGCCGACAGAGTACGTCGTCGCGGTGCGCGACGCGGAGTCCGGTAACCGCGAGGCGGTCAGCCTCAAGTGGGGGCTGATCCCGTTCTGGGCGAAAGACCCCGCGATCGGCAACCGCATGATCAATGCGCGCGCAGAGACGGTCGCCGAAAAACCGGCCTACCGGAACGCGTTCAGGCACCGGCGCGCAGTGGTCCTCGCCGACGGCTTCTACGAATGGCGACGCGACGGCTCCACGAAGACCCCGTATTTCATCACGACCGGTAATGACGAACCGTTCGGCCTGGCGGCGCTCTGGGAGGCCTGGACCGACAGGCAGACCGGCGAACAGATCGAGTCGACGACGCTGATCACGACCGCCGCGGACGACTACATCGCGCAGCTTCACCACCGCATGCCTGTCACGCTGGACCCTGGCCTCGCAGCGGAATGGCTGGCCGGGAACGACGAGCTGATCGGCCCCGGCGCACCCCTGAGCCCGCCGCTCGTCGCGTGGCCCGTCGACAAAAGGGTCAACAACGCCCGCAACGAGGGGGAAGACCTCATCGATGCGGCAGGCGAGCCGCTGCCGCGATAGACTGAACACCGGGCCGCTCAAGCAACCGTCGGGAGAGAGACCATGCTCAAGTACGTACCGGGCATTATCGGGGCAACCGCCGCCATGACCGCATTCCGGTTCCTGGCGATGATCGATCCCCTGTGGGTCCGCTTCGTGATCTTCGGCGCCGTCTACGTCGGCGTGACGATCTTCATCGACCGGACGCTCTCGAACTACGGCAAGAAGAAGTAAGCCGGCTAGCTTGCCTGCTCCGGGGGCACGTACTCGGGCATCGTCGCCGCGAGCAGCGTGCCCGGTCCGCCGTGCACGCCGAGCGCCGAGCCGAGTTCCGTGATCGACACGCGACTGACCTCCGGCAACAGCCGGCAGAGGGCATCGCCGAGCGCCTCGGCATCTTCCGGGCACAGCGCGTGGCCGATCGAGACGCGCATCGGTCCTTCGAGGACGCTGTTTTTCACGACGTAAGCGGCAAAGCGCCGGATGCGGCGGCGGCGTCCGAACAGGAAGCCCCCGTTCGTGACCCGGCCGTCCGGGAAGGTCCGGATGATCGGCGTGATGCGTAACAGGTCGGCTATCGGTTTGACGTAGGCCGGCACACGCCCGCCCCGCACCGCGAACTTGAGATCCTTCACCAGCGCGAAGGTCTTCGTCCGGGGGATCTGCGTCTCCAGCGCGGCCCGGGTCGCCTCGACGGTCATGCCGTCCTCGGCGCACTCGGCGGCGAAGACGGCGAGCAGCCCTTCTCCCGTCGACGCGTTGAGCGTATCGACGATGTGTACCTTGCCCGGAGCGTCGATCCGGTCGACCGCGGATACCGCCGCCTGCCAGGTGCCGCTGGCCTTTGCCGAGAGGTTTACCGACAGCACGTCCCGGTAGTGAGAGGCTAGGAACTGGAACTGGCGACGGAAATCGCCGGGCGCCGGCTGTGACGTCTGCGGGTGTACCGGGTTCCGTGCGACCTCGGCGAAGAACTCTTCGTTGGTGATGCTGACCTTGTCGATATAGCCGTGATCGCCGAAGTGGATACGGCAGGGCACCATGTGGATGTCGAGACGCTCCATGTCCTCGTCGGCGATATCGGCGGCAGAGTCGGTGATGACGGCGAACTTGCGCCGCGCATCGTGGCTCGAGTGGGTCTGGCGACGCATGTCGTCCGCCTTCTCGGCGGTGACTTTCCCGTATTGGCCCGCGAGGCGGAACACGGCCTCCGGCTCGTCGACATGGATGTGAATCTTCGCCTTGCGCTTGGTCCCGGCGAGGACGAGCGAGTCGCCGAGCTGGCCGAGCGCCTCGCGCAGCTTGCGGCGATCGATGTCGGTGCCGGTGACGATGCATTCCGTGCAGAACCGGAACTCCGAATCCTGGTCCGGTCCGGCCGATACGCTGAACGCTTCTTCGAGCGAGCCGAGCGCCGGCCGCCCCGTCACGGTGCCGTTCAGGAGAAAGGCCACGGCGCCGTCGATCAGCGTGACGAAGCCGAGCGCGCCCGCATCCACGACCCCGGCGCGGCGCAGTACGTCGAGCTGGCCGGTCGTCTCCGCCAGTGCTTTCTTCAGCCGGGCGAGGGCGGTGGGCAGCAGGGCGTCGAAACGTTCTTCCTTGAGTTCGACGGCATGATGACGCGTCGCTGCCGCGAACGCGGCAATGACCGACAGGATCGTGCCCTCGCGGGGTTCCGCGATCGCATCGTGGGCATACTCGCTGCCCGTCTCGAGAGCCTTTCCGAACGTGTAGGTCGTGAACCGGCTGATCTCGCCTGCCGAGTCGGACAGCCCCTGGAAGAACTGGGCGAGAATGGCGCCCGAGTTGCCGCGCGCGCCGTCGAGCAGCGCATCGGCCAGTGCGGCGAGCATCGAGCCCAGGTGCTCGAAATCGCGTTCGAAAATGTGCAGTGCGGCACCGAGCGTCAGGCTCAGGTTCGTTCCGGTGTCGCCGTCCGGCACCGGGAAGACGTTGATGCGGTTCAGTTCGTCCTGCTCGCGGATGACGCGATGGAAGCCCGACTTCAACGCCAGCGCCAGCCGGTCGCTGGTAATGTGGTGCAGGTCAGCGGTATCCAAGGCCGAACTATTCCCTCGGCAGCACGAAGCGCGTGCCGCGGTAATCGAGAATGACACCGTCCGGCGTGATTTCTTCCACGCGAGGACCGGACTGCAGCACCGAACCCTCCTGGTGCTTGCTCATGTTGATGAAGACGAAGCGATCCGCCGGGCTGCCCGCGTAGACGTGGATATCGAGATGGAGATCGGGCAGGTTCACGTTGTCGTTGAGCCGAATTTCCGTGAGGGTCGGCAGCGCCTGGGCCGACGTCTCGGCGAGCGGCGCCGGCGCGGCTCTTGCCGCCGGTGTCGCTGCTGCCCTGCGGCTCGGTGCCGACGGCGAGTCCTGTTCCCGGGCGACCGCGTCGCGAACGGCAGGAGCGGGCGCTGCCTCCTGTACCGGGCGCTGCGGGACGCTGGCTTTGCTGATCCGCTCCGCGAAACTGCCACTCGCGGCCGTATCGGCGGCGACCGCCATGGTTGCCGGCTCCGCGGGTGCAGCGGCGACCGGGGCGCTTTCGTCCTTCGAGATCATGAAGGCCGCGAGCACGGCGAGGTTGACGACCAGCAGTGCGATTACGGCCCAGGTCCAGCGCGGCGTGGCCGGTGTCGCCGCGGCGGACGGCAGCGTGGCGAACTCCGCGCTGGCCTGCTGCTGTCGGTCGTTCTCCGACTTCTTGAGTGCATCGAGAATGAAAGACACGTCAGTCCCTTGCGAGCCTTGGTGTAGTCAGCCGGGGTCGATCGCCCACGGCGAGCAGCGAGTTGATGAGAATCTGCGTCTGTTTGCCCGCGAAACCATCCACGTCGATCCGCTGGTCCCGCTGGAAATCGCGGACCCGCTCGGCGAGAACCTGGTCGTAGACATCGGAGTCCAGCGGTTCCGCGCGATAGCGTTCGTCGATATCCGCGAGGCTCCGGCGCAGCCAGACGACCGCCGCATTGCGTATGCCCGGCGCCAGCGCGGCGGCCGTCTCGGGCTTCCAAAGCACCAGGAACTGCCCGAACCACAGCTCGGAGACCTCCGTCACCGGATGGGTCACCGTCACGCCGGCGATCGACAGCTCGGCGACTTCTCCGTGCAGCGCCGTCAGGACGACCTCGTGCGTATCGCCGCGCGTGTCCGTCAGCGTCAGGATTGCCGGCCGGTCGAGCTGGCGGAGACTCGACCACGAGCCGCGCTGTTCGTGGCAGGACAGGCCCTTTTGCTCGGCCTGGCCGCAGGGCTCGCCGCCACCGGCATCGAAGGTCTCGCCCCAGATGCCGAACAGGGTAGCGAACGCGGCCTCGGAGAACGTGACGTCGCGCGCGAGCCTGAGCTGCGCATCGAGCGTTTCTTCCACGACGCCCGCCTCGACTGCCGTGGCCGTGGGTTCTTTGG
>JAZBNZ010000256.1:0-14222 GCA_036350895.1 Woeseiaceae bacterium | reverse complement strand
GTCGATCTGTCACACGATCCGCGAGGACGGCGCGTACATCGAGGCCGGTGAGAACGACAACCTCATCGTCCACAAGCTCGAGGCCAATTCCCGCGCTTTCGGGATCTTCGGTTTCAGTTTTCTCTTCCAGAACACCGACAAGCTTCGGGGTGCCGCAATCGATGACGTCAGCCCGACGTTCGACGCTATTGCGGACGGCCGCTACCCGGTGTCGCGGGCCCTGTATTTCTACGTCAAGAAAGCGCACGTCAACATGATCCCGGGACTTCCGGAGTTTCTCCGCGAACTGACGAGTGAGCAGGCGCTGGGCGACGAAGGCTATCTCGTCGACCGGGGCCTGATCCCGATGCCGGCGGAGGAGCGCCGCGTCGAGGCGGCCGACGTCGAGGCGTTGACCACGCTCTCCGTGGCGGACGGCGGGAGGCCGGTGCGGTAACGCCCGCCGTTGCGTTGCGCCGGACCGACCTCGCTGGCGCGTGAAGAGTGCACCGGGCATCATGCCCGCCATGGAACTGACCACCCTAGTCCTGCTGCTCGCCGCTGGCGGCGTGGCCGCTTTCCTGGCCGGCAGGGCGCGCGCGATCCGGCTCAATGGCGGTCCCGGCAGCCGGGCTTACCTGCATTCCCTGCCGGATTATCACGGCTATTTCGCCGCGCTGGCGTGCCTGTTGCCGGCGTTCGGTGTCCTGCTCGCCTGGCTGCTGGTCGAGCAAAAGCTCATTCTCGGGCTCGTCGTCGCTCGTCTGCCGGACGACCTTGCCGCACTGAGCGCGGGCCAGCTTGACCTCTTCATCAACGCCGTGCGCAATGCCGCCGCAGCGCCTGCCGTCGTGCCGGCCGACCCGGTCGTCGCAGCGGCGGCGGCCGATTTTCTTGCCTTCTCGGCGACGAGCCGCTGGATCGCCGCCGGTACGTCGTTCCTGGTCGCGGCCACGGGCTTCGCGCTCGCAATGCAGCGCATCGAGCCTGATTTCCGGGCCCGCAACAAGGTCGAAACCGTGGTTCGCTGGAGCCTGGTCGGCGCATCGACGATCGCGATCCTGACGACCGTCGGCATCGTGGTTTCGGTCCTGTCGGAAGCGCTGGCGTTCTTCGAACTCGTACCCCTGACCGACTTCCTGTTCGGCACCTCGTGGAGCCCGCAGACGGCGATACGCGCCGACCAGGCCGGCGCCTCCGGCAGCTTCGGCATCCTGCCGCTGCTCGTCGGCACGCTGCTGATTACCTCGATCGCAATGCTCGTGGCAACGCCGGTGGGCCTCATGAGCGCGATCTACCTCGCCGAGTACGCGACGCCGAAGCTCCGTGCAGTCCTTAAGCCGCTGCTCGAGGTGCTCGCCGGAATTCCGACGGTCGTCTATGGCTTTTTCGCGGTCATGAGCGTCGCCCCGTGGATCCGCCACGCGGGTGCCGTGCTCGGCCTGGACATCGCCTCGGAGAGCGCGCTCGCCGCGGGCATCGTGATGGGCATCATGATCATACCGCTGATCTCGTCGCTCTCTTTCGACGCGATACGCGCCGCGCCGGAGAGCATCAGGGAGGGCGCTGTTGCCCTGGGGGCGACCCGGTCCGAGGTGCTGCTCGGCATCATACTGCCGACGGCCGCGCCCGGGATCGTCGGCGGCGTGCTGCTGGCCGTCTCGCGCGCTATCGGCGAGACGATGATCGTCGTCATGGCGGCGAGCCTCGCCGCCAACATGACGGTGAACCCGCTCGAAGCGGTGACCACGGTGACCGTGCAGATCGTCACCCTGCTCGTCGGTGACCAGGAATTCCAGTCGGCGCGGACCTTGTCCGCGTTCGCGCTGGGTCTCGTCCTGTTCGTGATCACGATGGCCCTCAACATCGTCGGGCTCGCCTACGTCAGGCGCTTCCGCGAGCGCTATGAATAGCGGCCGGCCGTCCCGCCCGGCGTCGCGGCTCGCCCGGCGGCATCGACGCGAGCGCCTGTTCCGCAGCGGCGGCGTTCTGGCGCTGGGCGTGGCGCTCGGCTTCCTCGGCCTGATACTCGTGACCCTGCTGGGGCAGGGTGTCAGCGCATTCACCCAGACCAGGATCGACCTGCCGGTTCGCTATGCGCCGGAGCGCCTCGGTGTCGATGCCGGGGCGGCAGGCTTCGAGCGCGGCAATTTCGATGCGCTCGTCCTCGACGCGCTGACCGACGCCCTCGGCATTGCCGACGCCGACCGGGGCACGCGGCGGGAGTTGCGGCAGCTGGTCAGCATCGACGCCGCGTTCGTCCTTCGCGAGCGGCTCGAGTCCGAGCCCTCGCTGCTGGCGCAGCGCGTCGACATCGGCGTCCCGGCGGCAGCCAACGTCGACATGCTGGTAAAGGGGCAGCTGTCGCGCGAGACCGAGCCGTCGCGCCGGCCCCTGAGCGATCGCCAGATCCGCTGGGTGGACCGGCTGGCGGCCGACGGCAGGCTCGAACGGCGCTTCAACACGGCGCTGTTCACGAACGGCGACTCACGGGAGCCGGAACTGGCCGGCATCCGTGGCGCGCTCAAGGGATCGCTGCTGATGCTCGTCGTCACTATCGCGCTGGCCTTCCCGGTCGGCGTCGCGGCCGCGATCTATCTCGAGGAGCTGGCACCCCGCAACCGCTGGACGACGATCGTCGAGGTCAGCATCAACAATCTCGCCGCCGTGCCGTCGATCGTCTTCGGCCTCCTCGGTCTCGCCGTGCTCATCGACGGGTTCGGGCTGCCGCGATCCGCGCCCGTGGTCGGCGGCATCGTTCTCGCGTTGCTGACCCTGCCGGTCATCATCATCGCGTCGCGTGCGGCGATCCGGAACGTGCCCGTCTCACTGCGCGAGGCGGCGCTCAGCCTCGGCGCGTCGCGATTGCAGGTCGTGTTTCATCACGTCATGCCGCTGGCGATGCCGGGGATCCTTACCGGAACGATCCTCGGTGTCGGCAGGGCGCTCGGGGAGACGGCGCCGCTCTTGATGATCGGCATGGTGGCCTTCATCGTCGACGTGCCGGAGTCGTTCTCGGATCCCGCCACCGCGCTGCCGGTGCAGATCTATCTCTGGGCGGAGAGCCCGGAGCGGGCGTTTGCCGAACGGACATCCGCGGCTATCCTGATCCTGCTTGCATTGTTGCTCGCGCTCAATATCCTTGCGACGCTCGTGCGCCGCAGCGTCGAACGGAACAGGTAATGAACAACAGGACCGGAGATTGCAGGTGATGGCGGTTGCCGACCCCGATAGCGGGCTCGCCGGTGGTGCAGGCGGCGATGCCGAAGCCGAGCGGGCCGGCCCGGCGATCGCCGTGCGCGATCTCAACGCCTGGTACGGCGAGATCCATGCGCTGCGGGGCATCAGCCTAAACGTCGACCCCGGCGAGGTCTTCGCGCTGATCGGCCCGTCCGGCTGTGGCAAGACGACGCTGTTGCGCTGCCTGAACCGCCTCAACGACGAGGTCGCGGGTGCACGGGTTACCGGCACCATAATGCTGGAGGGCCAGGACATCTACGCGCGCACGGTCGACCCGGTGGCGCTGCGCGCCCGCATGGGCATGGTGTTCCAGAAGCCGAACCCGTTCCCGAAGAGTATTTACGACAATGTCGCCTATGGCCCGCGCATCCATGGCCTCGCCGCCGACCGGGCCGAGCTCGACGACATCGTTCACGTGAGCCTGGATCGCGTCGGCCTGTTGAAGGAGGTGCGTGACCGGCTGGACGAGCCGGGCACCAGCCTGTCCGGCGGACAGCAGCAGCGGCTGTGCATCGCCCGCACGATCGCGGTCGATCCCGAGGTCATCCTGATGGACGAGCCGTGTTCGGCCCTGGACCCGATCGCGACTGCACGCATCGAGGACCTGATCGACGAGCTTTCCGAGGACTACGTCATCATCATCGTCACGCACTCGATGCAGCAGGCGGCCCGCGTATCGAACCGGGTCGCGTATCTCTCGGAAGGACGGATCATCGAGATCGGCGAAACCGACCGTGTGTTCACGAACCCGCAGGAAAAGCTGACCGAGGATTACATTACCGGCCGCACGGGCTGAGCCGCGCTCGACCCTGTCGTGAGCGATGTGCGGCCGTCAGGAGTGCCGCTTGAGGAAATCCTCGAAACGCTTTTCGGAGAAGCCCACCGCGAGAAATGCCTCGTGCTCGAATACCGGGCGCTTCATCAGCGTCGGCTGTTCGATCATCAGTGCGAACGCCTTCTCGCGCGTCATGTCAGAGCGGTCCACTTCTGGAATCCTGCGCCAGGTCAGGCTCTGGCGATTGACCAGCTTGTCCCAGTCGATGCGGTCGGCCCAGCGCTCGAGCATCTGGATATTCAGGCCTTCGTCGCGGACGTCGTAGAAGCGATGCTCGTAGTCGTGGTCCTTGAGATACCTGAGCGCCTTGCGGCAGGTATCACAGCTCTTGATTCCGTAAACGGTCAGCATGGTGTCGTTACTCCGCGGCCTCGGCATTCCGCAGCAGTTCGTTGAGACCGGTCTTGGCCAGTGTTTTCGCGTCGACGCGCTTGACGATGACGGCGCAGTACAGCGAGTGGGTGCCGTCCTTTGCCGGCAGATTGCCCGGGACGACCACGGAGCCCGCCGGCACCCGGCCGTAGCTCACCTTGCCGCTGGCGCGATCGTAGATGCGCGTGCTCTGGCCGATGTAGACGCCCATCGAGATCACCGAGCCTGCCTCGACGATCACGCCTTCGACGATCTCGGAGCGCGCCCCGATGAAGCAGTCGTCCTCGATGATTGTCGGGCCTGCCTGGACAGGCTCCAGGACGCCGCCGATGCCGACCCCGCCGGAGAGGTGTACGTTCTTGCCGATCTGTGCACAGCTGCCCACCGTGGCCCAGGTGTCTACCATCGTACCGCTGCCGATATTTGCGCCGATGTTTACGTAGCTCGGCATCAGGACCACGTCGCTCGCGACGCAGGCGCCGCGGCGGACGATCGCATCAGGAACGACGCGCACGCCGTCCGCGCGAAAGTCGGCCTCGGAGTAGTCGGCGTACTTGAGCGGCACCTTGTCGAAGAAGCGGCTGTGACCGCCTTCGATGACGCGGTTGTCGGCCAGCCGGAAGCTCAACAGCACGGCCTTTTTCAGCCACTGGTGGACCTGCCAGTCGCCGTCGATCTTCTCGGCCACGCGCGCCTTGCCGCTGTCGAGCAGCGCGAGCGCCTCGTTCACGGCCTCGGCCAGCCGCGCCTGCTCCGCGTCGCCGGCCAGGCGGCCGCCGGCGTCGAAGCCGGTTTCTATGATCTCGATCAAGTCCTGCATCGGGGTTCCTGCATCAAAGTCTTTCGGTCGGGCCGGCCTCAGCTGCCGAGCTTCTCGAGCAGTGTCGCCTGCAGCCGGTCCTTGTCCGCCTCGGAGAGCGGGCGGCCGTTTTCCTTCGCAATATAAAAGATGTCCTCGGCACGTTCACCGATCGTGACGATTTTTGCCGTCTCGATGTCGATACCCTCGGCAATGAAGGCGCGCCCGATCTTGCTCAAAAGGCCGGGACGGTCGGCGGTAACGAGTTCCATGACGGTCTTGCCGCGTGTCGTGTCGCGGCTGAAGCTGACGCTGGTCTTGGTCGAGAACATTCGGACCTGGCGCGGTGCGCGCCGGGTCACGTTGGCGATGTTCTCGTCGTCGAGCGTCAGTACCCGGGTCAGCGTGCGACGGATCTTGCTCATCCGCGATTCGTCGATCTCCATGCGTTTGTCGAGTTCCATGAATACGTAGGTGTCGAGGCTGTAGCCGTTGTCGAGCGGGGTGATCCGCGCGTCGACGATATTCATGCCGAGTTCGTCGAGGACGGCTGTCGTGTGTGCGAAGGTGCGATGCGTGCGCGGCGTATACAGCACGGCCTCGACGCCTTCCCCGGCCTCCTGCCGGCGGATGTCGACGAGGCCTACGGACGACGCGGTATCCGAGTCCGCCAGCCAGTCGGTATGCCAGACCACCTCTTCGGCCTTGTGCCTTAAGAAATAATCCTCGTTGAACAGGCCCCATACCGCTTGGATCGCCGCGTCGGACAGGCCGCGTTGCACGAGGATGGCGCGCGCCTGTTCCTGGGTCTCGTCGATCAGCTGCTCCCGGTCGATCGGGTTCTCCAGACCGCGGCGCAGTGCCCGCGAGGTGAGTTCGTAGAGATCGCGGAACAGCGTCGCCTTCCACGAGTTCCACAGCTTGGGGTTGGTGCCGCGAACGTCGGCGACCGTCAGCACGTACAGGTAATCCAGGTGGCGCTGGTCGCCGACCACGTGTGCGAACTCGTTGATGACGTCGGGATCGCCGATGTCCTTCTTCTGCGCGGTCGTCGACAGCACGAGATGGTTCCGGACCAGCCAGGCGACGGTACGGGCATCGTACGGCGACAGCCCGTGCTCGAGGCAGAAGGCTTCCGCATCGACGGCGCCGAGTTCCGAGTGATCCCCGCCGCGGCCCTTCGCGATGTCGTGAAACAGGCCTGACAGGTAGGCGATCTCCGGCTTGTCGAGCTGCTGCATGATGCGGCTGCAGAACGGGAATTCCTCGTCGAAGCGGGGCAGGGCGAAGCGCCTCAAGTTGCTGACGACGAACAGCGTGTGCTCGTCCACCGTGTAGGCATGGAACAGGTCGTACTGCATGCGGCCGACGATGCGGCCGAATGCCGGGATGTAGAGTCCGAGCACGCCGTACAGGTTCATGCGCCGGAGTTCGTGCGTGACGCCGGCCGGCGCACGGACGATCTTCAGGAAGAACCGGTGGTTGCGGGGGTTCTGCCGGAACTCCTCGTCGATCAGGTACAGGTTGCGCTTGATCAGGCCGATCGTGTAGGCGCTGACGCCGCGGATGTCGGGATTCTGCTGCAGCAACAGGAACAGCTCGAGCAGGGCAGACGGTTCCTGCACGAAGACCTGGTCGGAGACCGTCTGCAGGAAGCCGTTCTTGACCTGGAAGCGCTCGTTGAGCGGCTCCGGCTCGGCATCCGGGTCCATCAGGATCGCTTCCTCGAAGAGCTGCAGCAGCATCTCGTTCAGGCGCGACAGGTCCATCACCGTCCGGTAGTAGCGCTGCATGAGCTGCTCGACGGCCAGCGTGTAGGTCGCGTCCTCGTAGCCCAGCATGCTCGCGAGCTTGATCTGGTGGTCGAACAGGAGCCGGTCCTCGCGGCGCCCGGCAATGACGTGCAGCGCGAAGCGAATCCGCCAGAGGAAGGCCTGGCCTTCGGTCAGCCGGGCCAGCTGGCCCGGCGTCAGGAAGCGGTGATCGACGAGTTCCGCGAGCGTCTCGACGCCGAAGTAACGCTTCGCGACCCAGCCGATCATCTGGATGTCGCGGAGCCCGCCGGGACTCCCCTTGACGTTCGGCTCGAGGTTGTAGGCCGTGTCGTCGTAGCGGTGGTGCCGCGCGACCTGCTCCTTGTGTTTCTCCTCGAAGAAGCGGTCGGGCGGCCAGACGCGGTCGGGGCCGATGGCGGTCTGCATGGACTCGTACAGCTCGGCCGGCCCCTCCAAGAGGCGCGATTCCATCAGCGTCGTCGCGACCGTGAGGTCGTTGCGGGCCTCTTCCTCGCATTCGGCCACGGTCCGGACGCTGTGGCCGATCTCGAGGCCCGCATCCCAGAGCGACGTCACGAAATTGCTGAGTCTCGCCTTGCCGTCGGCCGACGGCTCGCCCGGCAAGAGGACCAGCACATCGACGTCGGAATGCGGATGCAGCTCGCCACGCCCGTAGCCGCCGACGGCGACCAGCGCGAAGCCGTCGTCCCCGGCGCCGGCGTGCGTATGCCAGAGGTGCCGGATGACCTCGTCGACGATCGCTGCGCGCAGCCGCACCAGCGAGACGACGGATTCGCCCTTCAAAAAGCGGGCTTCGAGGTCGGCGTCGGCGGTGGCGAGCGCGTCGCGGCAACTCGTGGCTGCGAGGCAGTCCTGGAGTCGCGAGAGCGTCCGGTCGGTGGCAGGGGCGGCGACGGGCGCGGGGCCGGCCATTCAGGCCCCGCGTTCGTCGGCGCCGAGCGTCAGCACTTCGTAGCCCGTCTCGGTGATCAGGACCGTGTGCTCCCACTGGGCAGACAGGCTGTGATCCTTGGTGACCACGGTCCAGCCGTCCTTCAGGAGCTTCACGCCCGGCTTGCCCGCGTTGACCATGGGTTCGACCGTGATCGTCATGCCGGCCTTGAGTTGCATGCCTGTGTCGCGTTTGCCGTAGTGCAGCACCTGCGGATCCTCGTGGAAGACCCGGCCGATGCCGTGACCGCAATACTCCCGAACGATCGAGAAGCGGTTCTTCTCGACGTGCTTCTGGATGGCGGCGCCGACGTCGCCCAGGTGCTTGCCCGCCCGCAGTTCCTCGATGCCGAGCCACATGCCCTCCCGGGCGACGCGGGCGAGCCGCTCGGCCTGGATGCTGGGCTTGCCGACGAAGAACATCCGGCTGGTGTCGCCGTGGTAGCCGTCCTTGATGACCGTGACGTCGATATTGACGGCGTCACCGGCCTTGAGCTTCCTGTCACCGGGGATGCCGTGGCAGACGACGTGGTTGACGGAGGTGCAGATCGACTTCGGGAAGCCGCGATAGTTGAGCGGGGCGGGTATCGCGTCCTGCACCTCGGTGATGTAGCGGTGCGCTATCGTGTTCAGCTCGTCGGTCGTGATTCCCGGTTTGACATAATCTGTCAACATGTCGAGAACATCGGCGGCCAGGCGGCCGGCGACCCGCATCTTGTCCTGCTCTTCGGGTGTCTTGATCGTTACGCTCATACGGAAAGAGGGGTCGAACCGCAATTTTCGCCGATTGCAGGAAAATGCGGTTCGACCCCTGGCCTGTACGTTGTTGGTTGCAGCAGGCTATGGTATAAAGCGCGCGCCCAAGAGGCAACGACTACACACGTGCACCGACACATCGCGCTGGGTGCCCCGCCTGAAAAGGGGTTGTGCGATGGGGTGTGCGGAGGCCTAACCCGGAGATAACTCATGGCAGACGTAACCATGCGCCAGATGCTAGAGGCTGGCGTGCATTTTGGTCATCAGACCCGCTACTGGAACCCGAAGATGGCACCCTTCATCTTCGGCGAGCGTAACAAGATCCACATCATCAACCTCGAGAAGAGCCTCCCGCTCGCTCGGGAAGCCTGTGCTTTCGTCAAGGCGACGGTCGCAGACGGCGGCAAGGTGCTGTTCGTGGGCACCAAGCGCGCGGCCCGCGAGGCGATTCGCAGCGAGGCGACCCGCGCCGAGATGCCGTTCGTGAGCCAGCGCTGGCTCGGCGGCATGCTGACCAACTACAAGACCATCCGCCAGTCGGTAAAACGACTCATCACGCTCGAGGAAATGGCTGAAGAGGGCGGTTTCGAGGGGCTGACGAAGAAGGAAATCCTCGGCCTGAGCCGCGAGCGCGAGAAGCTCGAGCGGAGCCTCGGCGGCATCAAGGAAATGAAATCGCTGCCCGACGTGCTGTTCGTCATCGACGTGGACCACGAGGACATCGCGGTCCGCGAAGCACAGAAGCTCGGTATCCCGGTCGTCGCGGTAGTGGACACGAACTGTTCGCCGGAAGGCATCGACTACGTGATCCCCGGCAACGACGATGCGATGCGCGCGATCCAGCTGTATACCTCGATGGTCGCAGACGCCGTGATCGACGGCCGCTCATCGCTGCCCGAGACCGCGCTCGGTGAAGACGAATTCGTCGAGCTCGACGCCGAGGGCAAGCCGATGAAGGCATCGCCGAAGAAGAAGGCGGCCAAGAAGGCCAGCAAGAAGACGGCAAAGAAGACCACAAAGAAAGCGGCGACCAAGAAGACGGCTACGAAGAAGGCGGCTGATGCCGACGCGGCGGCCCCTGCAGGCGAAGAGCCGGCAGCGCCCGCAGCCGAGGAGCCTGCAGCCGACGCCGAGGCCAAGAAGCCCGCGGCGAAGGCGGCGGCCGACGAAGGCGAGAAGCCGGCTGACGCCGCGACGCCCGAGGCTGCCGACGACGCGGCCGAGCCGAAGGCAGCCGACCAGGCTTAACGTGCCCGGCGCGGGTCTGGCCGCGCCGGGTTTTCGATTCGTATTCATAACCGAACAATCAAGAGGAACCACTGATGTCCATTAGTGCATCCATGGTCAAGGAACTCCGCGAGCGCACGGGCGCCGGCATGATGGAGTGCAAGAAAGCGCTCGTCGAAGCCGATGGCGATATCGATGCAGCGGCGGAAATTCTGCGCAAGTCCGGCCAGGCGAAGGCCGATAAGAAAGCCGGCCGCATTGCGGCGGACGGCCGCGTCGTGATCGTCCGCGAAGGTAATCGCGCCACGATTCTCGAAGTCAACTCCGAAACCGACTTCGTCGCCAAGGACGAGAACTTCATCGCCTTCGCCGAGGCCGTGGCCGAGGCCGCGGCCAAGTCCGGCGCCGGCGACGTTGCCGAGCTCGCGGAAATCACGCTCGCCAACGGCAACACCGTTGAGGCGGCCCGCACGGAACTCGTCACCAAGGTGGGTGAAAACATCACCGTTCGTCGCCTCGCGAGCGTCGAGAACGACGGTCCGATCGGCTTCTACACGCACGGTGCGAAAATCGGCGCGATTGTCGCGCTCGAGGGCGGTGACGAGGAACTCGCGAAGGACGTCGCGATGCACGTCGCCGCGACGAACCCGGCCTGCATCGACGAGGATGGCGTACCTGCCGACGTGATCGACAACGAGCGGCGCATCCTGACGGAGCAGGCCCAGGACTCGGGCAAGCCGGCGGAGATCATCGAGAAGATGATCGGCGGCCGCCTCGCCAAGTTCCTGAAGGAAATCACGCTGGTCGGACAGCCCTTCGTCAAGGACCCGGACGTCACGGTCGGCAAGCTTTTGTCCGGCAAGGGCGCAAAGGCCGTCGGTTTCGTCCGCTACGAAGTCGGCGAAGGCATCGAGAAGAAGGAAGACAACTTCGTCGAGGAAGTCATGGCGCAGGTCAAGGGCGCCGGCTGATCGACGATGTACCCGGTTTCGGCGTCGTAAGCTGCCGATATCCGGAGAAAAATTGACGGCCGCCCCGTGATGCGAAATCATCGGGCGGCCGTTTTTCATCACTCCCTGACCAGGACGCAAGGCATGACTGATCGAAACAGCCCATACCGGCGGGTACTGCTCAAGCTGAGCGGTGAAGCACTCATGGGTGATCTCGATTACGGTATCGAGCCTGCGGTCATCAAGCGTATCGCCGCCGAAATCGCGGAGGCGAAGAGCCAGGGCACCGAGATCGCGATCGTGATCGGCGGTGGCAACATCTTCCGCGGTGCCGGCCTGGCCCGTGCCGGGATGGACCGCGTCACCGGCGATCACATGGGCATGCTGGCCACCGTGATGAACGCGCTGGCGATCCAGGACGCGCTCGAGTCGCTCGACGTGTTCGCGCGCGTGATGTCGGCCCTGCGCGTCAACGCGGTCTGCGAGGATTACATCCGCCGGCGTGCGATACGGCACCTCGAGAAAGGCCGGGTCGTGGTCCTTGCGGCCGGGACCGGCAACCCCTTCTTCACGACGGATACGGCGGCGAGCCTGCGGGCCATCGAGATCGGTGCCGACGTGCTGCTGAAGGCCACCAAGGTCGATGGCGTCTACGACAGCGACCCCGTCAAGAACGCGGATGCGAAGCGCTACGATACCGTAAGCTTCGACCAGGTGCTGGC
This sequence comes from Woeseiaceae bacterium, assembly GCA_036350895.1. Taxonomy (GTDB): domain Bacteria; phylum Pseudomonadota; class Gammaproteobacteria; order Steroidobacterales; family Woeseiaceae; genus UBA1847. Next base: position 2,616 of record JAZBNZ010000256.1, on the reverse strand, counting down.
GGACAAGCTGTCCGTGATGGATGCGACGGCGATCGTCATGTGCCGGGACAACGACCTGCCGCTGCGGATTTTCGACCTGAACCGGCCGGGCGCGCTCGTCCGCGCGATCGCCGGCGAAGACGTGGGCACGGTGGTGACGGCCTGATCGCCCACACCTCATTCAACTGCAATCGACGAGAGACTGAAACGTGCTGGATGACATCATGAAAGACGCAGGGACGCGGATGGCGAAGAGCGTCGCGTCACTGAAGCAGGACCTGACAAAGATTCGTACGGGGCGGGCGCACACCAGCCTGCTCGATCACATTACCGTGGAGTACTACGGCAGCGACGTCCCGCTGAACCAGGTGTCCAACGTGGGCGTTGAGGACTCGCGGACGCTGATGATCACGCCCTGGGAAAAAGACATGGTGGCGCCGATCGAGAAGGCGATCATGAATTCCGATCTCGGCCTGAACCCGTCGTCGGCCGGCACGGTCATCCGCGTGCCGCTGCCTCCGCTGACCGAAGAGCGTCGCAAGGACATGATCCGCGTGGTTCGCCAGGAAGCAGAGGGCGGCCGGGTCGCGATCCGCAATATCCGGCGCGACGCCATCGGCGACGTCAAGGACCTCCTGAAGGAGAAGATGATCGGTGAGGACGAGGAGCGACGCGCCGAAGACGACATCCAGGCGCTGACCGACAAGTACATCGCGCAGGTCGACGCGGCGCTGGCCGAGAAAGAAGCGGAGCTGATGGAGATCTAGGCTCTCCGGCTCCGAGCGATCTTCCCGGCATGTCGAATCGAATCACCGAACCCACCCGGACGCCTATTTCCGCATGATTTCGCCGAATCCGAAAATACCGCGGCTGGCCGGTGCGCCGCGGCACGTGGCCATCATCATGGACGGCAACGGTCGCTGGGCGAAGCAGCGGGGCCTGCCGCGCCAGGCCGGCCATCGGGCGGGCGTGAAGTCGGCGCGGCGCGTCGTCGAGTACATGGCGGAGCAGGGCGTCGAGCACCTGACGATGTTTGCGTTTTCCAGCGAGAACTGGCATCGGCCGCGCGACGAGGTCAAGGCCCTGATGTCGCTGTTCGCCGAGGTACTGAAGCGCGAGACCGCGGACCTGCACAAGAACGGGGTGCGGCTGCGCTTCATCGGCGATCGTACGACACTGGGTAAACGGCTCACGAAGCGGATCGAGGAAGCCGAGGCCCTGACCGCATCGAATTCGGGCCTCAAGCTGAACATCGCGATGGCGTACGGCGGGCGCTGGGACATCGTCCAGGCCGCGCGGCGCCTCGCCGATGACGTGCAGGCCGGCCGCCTGGAGCCGGCCGATATCACCGAGAGCACGCTGGCCGACCGACTGGTCACCGGCGACGCGCCCGAGCCTGATCTCGTGATCCGGACCGGCGGTGAGCAGCGCATCAGCAACTTCCTGCTCTGGCAGGGGGCCTATGCGGAGCTCTTTTTCTCTCAGGCGCTGTGGCCCGATTTCTCGGACCAGGAGATCGACGCGGCCCTCGAGTTCTTTAGCGTCCGGCAGCGCCGTTTCGGGCGCACCGGTGAGCAGGTCGGAGTAAAGCCGTGCTGAAGCAGCGCATAATCACGGGACTTATCGCCCTCGGCATACTGCTGTTTGTCCTGTTCGTCCTGCCGGCAAATGCCGCGAAGGCATCGATCGGCTTGCTGATCCTGGGCGGCGCCTGGGAATGGACGAGCTTCCTGAAGTCGGACAGCCCGGTCGCGCGTGGCCTTTTCATGCTCGTCATCACCGGCTGCATCCTGGCCGTCGGTGCTGCGCCGGCATCTGTAACCCATGCGGTGCTGCTCGCGGCGCTGGGGTGGTGGCTGGCCGCGCTTGGATGGACATTCTTCTTCCCGACGTCGATCCCCGGGGCGCTGCGCTGGCTGTGCGGGGTCGCCGTGCTGGTGCCCCTGTTCGTCGCGCTGGTGGAACTTTACGCGAGCGGTCCGCAGTATCTGCTCTGCGCGCTGTTCGTCGTCTGGGCGGCCGACGTCGGTGCGTTTTTCTTCGGCAAGCAGTTCGGGCGGGTCAAGCTGGCGCCGGCGATCAGCCCGGGCAAGACCTGGGAGGGCGTCGTCGGCGGGCTGTTCGTCGTCGGCATCGTGGCGGCCGTCTTCGCGATGATTCTCGACGTGCCCGCGGCCGTGCTGGTCCCCTTCAGCCTGGCCGCGGCGGCGCTGTCGATCGTCGGTGACCTGACGGTCAGCATGTTCAAGCGGACCGCGGGCGTGAAGGACAGCGGTGCGCTGTTCCCCGGCCACGGCGGTGTCCTCGATCGCATCGACAGCGTGGCGGCTGCGGCGCCGCTGTTCGTGCTGGGTCTCGGCTGGCTCGGGATCACGGCGTGACATCATGGTCATGCACCGTGGTTTCGTTCAGCGTCGGTTCAGCGTTCGGGCGCGAGCCTCGAATTCCGTGGAACTGCCGCGGCCCGGAGGGTTCCAAGAGCCTGTTCGCGGGTTGCGGAAGACGCGCCCGGACCGGGTCGACCAGGGAGCTTGACTAGATAGATGGGAACTTTTCTCGGCAGCGTACTGGCATTCGTGGTTGCGATCAGCATCCTCGTGGCCGTCCACGAGTACGGTCACTACATCGTCGGCCGCT
>JAZBNZ010000255.1:0-3731 GCA_036350895.1 Woeseiaceae bacterium | reverse complement strand
TGATGTAATGCTCGACGGGGCGCTGCCGCTCGGGCCAGTCGGCAAAGGTGCACGACGTTGCGAAGTTCTCGTAGTCCGGGTCGAGTTCGATCAGCCGATCGACCTCGCGCCGGGCTGACCGGGTGAGTCCTTCGTAGGCTATCTGGCAGATCGCGTGATGGCCGACCGCGCCCCAGGCCAGGACGGCCGACGGGGCGAGGAGGAGGGCGATCGCCGCAAGACGAATCGTCGTGTGTATCATTCGTGCGTCCCGATGTGAAAACAATGGGAAGGATACACTGATCTTTTGCCGATTCCGCGAAGTCCTGACCCGGCCCGGAGTACACCATGCTTGAAAATTTCGAACGCTATCCGCTGACCTTCGGGCCCACCCCGATCGAGTCTCTGCCGAGACTCAGTGACGCCCTGGGGGGCGAGGTCGAGATTTATGCGAAACGCGAGGACTGCAACTCGGGACTCGCTTACGGCGGCAACAAGCTGCGCAAGCTCGAATACATCGTGCCGGACGCGATCGCCTCCGGGGCCGACACGCTGGTGTCGATCGGCGGGGTACAGTCCAATCACACCCGCCTCGTCGCGGCCGTTGCAGCGAAAATAGGTATGCGCTGCGTCGTTGTCCAGGAGAAATGGGTTCCGCATTACGACGCCGTGTACGACCGCGTCGGCAATATCCTGCTGACGCGCCTGATGGGGGCCGACTCGCGGCTCGTCGACGACGGTTTCGACATCGGCATCCGGCAGAGCTGGGAGGAGGCGATGCAGTCGGTGCGGGATGCCGGCGGCGTGCCCTACGGTATCCCGGCGGGTGCTTCGGTACACAAGTTCGGCGGCCTCGGCTACGTCGGTTTCGCGGAGGAAGTCCGGCAGCAGGAGGAGCAGCTCGGCTTTCGCTTCGACTACGTGATCGTCTGCGTCGTGACCGGCTCCACCCAGGCCGGCATGATCGTCGGTTTCGCGGCGCAGGATCGGGCCGACCGTGTAATTGGTATCGACGCATCGGGCACGCTCGAGCAGACGCATGCCCAGGTGCGGCAGATCGTCGATAACACCGCCGGGCTGGTCGGGCTCGGCCGGCAAGTCCGCGACGACGAGATCGTCATCAACCCTGACTACGCCTACCCGGCGTACGGCGTACCGAGCGAGGCCACCAACGAGGCGATCCGCCTGGCAGCCCGCACCGAGGCGCTGATCACCGATCCGGTCTATGAGGGCAAGTCCATGCAGGGCCTGATCGACCTGACCCGCAAGGGATTCTTCCCACCCGGCAGCCGGGTCCTGTTCGCGCACCTGGGCGGGGCGCCGGCGCTCAACGGCTACAGCTACTACTACAAGGACGGCTGACGGGAAACGCGCTGCCCCGGAATGCGACCTTGCTCACAGTGAAAAAGCCGACTGGGTCGCAAAAACGGCCAAAATCGGTTGCTTTCGCTGGCGAGCAAACAGGCTTGCTGCGACAACGGGCTCTCCTGCGGGAGAACTCCTTATGGCGAACGCAACCCCTGACAACGTGGACTACCGACTGCTCAGCAGGCTCTCGAGCCTGGTGCTCTGCAGCAAGTGCTTCCAGAGCGGCAAGGTCACGCCCGTGCCCCAGCTGATCACGACGACCCGTCGGCCGGCCAACCTGTGCCCGGGATGTCGCACTGACGCGATCGAGAGCGGCAGCCTGGGCGGCGCGGTCCGGCAGCGCGGACTCGCCCGCGTGCTGGCATTCAAGGCCTGACCTCGACGCACCGGCTCACGGCCGGCGGCTACACGCTCGGCGTCAGCCATGTAACAATCCGGTCTGTACCTTTCGCATCGATTCACCGGGTAACGCATGGCCAAGCTGTACTTTTATTATTCGTCGATGAACGCCGGCAAGTCGACGTCGTTACTGCAGTCGAGTTACAACTATCGCGAGCGCGGCATGAACACGCTCGTCATGGCGCCGGCGCTCGACGATCGCTACCGCGTCGGTCACGTGACGTCGCGAATCGGTCTCGAGTCAGAGGCCACTACTTTCGGGCCGGCCGATAATCTCCACGAAATCATCAGCACGGCCAACGCGAACGAGCCAATTCACTGCGTGCTGATCGACGAGGCACAGTTCCTGACCAAGGAACAGGTTTTCGAACTCACCGAGGTCACCGATGCCATGAACATCCCGGTGCTCGCGTACGGGCTCCGGACCGATTTTCGCGGTGAACCGTTCGAGGGCAGCAAGTACCTGCTGGCCTGGGCCGATAACCTGAAAGAGATCAAGGCGATCTGCCATTGCGGAACCAAGGCAACCATGGTGGTGCGCATGGACGAGTACGGCAATGCCGTGCAGGAAGGGGCCCAGATCGAGATCGGTGGCAACGACCGCTACGTGTCGATGTGCCGCAAGCACTTCAAGGCGCTGTTCTACGCCTGACGAGCGCTAGATTGCGACGCCGGGCGTCTCGTCGTCACGGACAGCCGGGAGCGTCGCCGTGTTTTCCTGCGCGAGCAGGTTCCGCATGTCTTCGAGCGTTTTCATGATCGCCGTGTCGGCGAATTCGTCGCCATCGAGCCGGCGACCGGCGGTCGCGTTCGTATCGTAGAACTTGATGCGGTGATTCCCGATACTGATGACGTCCTCGTGCGCCAGGACCTGGTTGGAGACCCGCTTGGAGTTGACGAGAGTCCCGTTGGTGCTGTTCAGGTCCATCAGGAAGGTCGAGTTGCCGTGACGGACGAGCAACAGGTGGTGCCGGCTCACGAAGCGGCTCGGAATAGAGATGTCGTTGTGCTCCGATCGGCCGACGAGCAGGCGCGCCTTGTCGAAGTTCAGCGAGTTCAGGGGCTTGCCGTCTTTGGAGATGACCAGCCGCGGCGGCTCGGGCGGCGTCCCGGGATCCAGCTCCGGGGTCTCCGGCGGCTCCTTTTCCCACGTGCCGGCAGGCAAAACCGGGTGTTCGATGCGATCGGTCGACACCGGCAGAGAGGTCGCCCTCGCGAGGGCGAGCAGGGCAATCCGGTCGAGGACGCCCGGCCAGCCGCCTGACGCCTCGTAAAGCGCGTCGCAGACGGCCGACGGGAATACGTATTCGGGCGCACTGCTGCCAGCGGCGGAAAGCTTCTGGTACAGGTAATACGTCGCTTCCTTTCGAGTCATCGGGCGCAGGTGGAAATCTGACGTCACGCGTGCATACAGGGGCGTCAGTACTTCCTCCGGCGCGACCGTCCTGAGCGAATAGTCGCTGGCGAGGACGAGCTTGACGGCGCTGGTGCGAAGGGCCGTGGTATGCCTCACCTTGAGGTCGGCGAGCTCGCCCAGCGCGCGGAGCGCACTGGCCCTCAGGGCATGTGCATTTTCGACGACGACCAGTGGCGCCTCGTGGCGGGCCGCCTGCTGGAGCGCGAAAACGCGCAGCATGCCGAACAGTTCGTTGGCGGAGTTGTAATCGAGTTCGTAGCCGAACTGGCGGAGTATGCTTTCGAGGAGCTGCGTGGTGTTGAGGCCGTTGCCGTCCACGACCGCAACCGCGAAATCGCCTTCGAGGGTATCGACGAACTGGCGGATGATCGTGGACTTGCCTGCCAGTGCCGGTCCCTGCAGGAGGACGAGACCGTCAGGCGACGTGCACGCGTTCCCGAGCGCCTTGAGTGCCTCGCGATACGAGGCGTAGGGCACCGTGAGAATCGGCTTGCCGTGAGTTCTGAACGGCTGCTCGGTCAACCCGGCTGAGGCGAGGTCCATCGAAAGAAATCGCTCCCGACGCTTG
>JAZBNZ010000254.1:0-10599 GCA_036350895.1 Woeseiaceae bacterium | reverse complement strand
CTGCTGTTCATCGATCTGAACGAATTCAAGAATATCAACGACGAGTGCGGCCACGAGGTCGGCGACGAACTCCTTACCGTCGCCGCCGCCCGGCTGAAAAAGAGCCTGCGCTCCTGCGACATCATCGGGCGTCACGGCGGCGACGAGTTCGTCGCCCTCGTGCCCGACGTCGATGCGACCGCCGTCGAACAGCTGGCGACCCGCCTGACCGAAGCGCTGGAGCAGCCGTACCGGATCGGCGATACGACGCTGCGCTGCGCCGCCAGTATCGGTCTTGCGCTGTATCCTCAGAATGCCAGCACGCTGACCGGGTTGCTGCGCGAGGCGGACCAGGCCATGTATCGCGCCAAGGCGCGCTGCCGGGGTGTCGACCAGGTCAGCGGCGCGGACCTCCTCGAGAAGGCCGGCTAGGCGCAGCATCGAGACTCGCGGTCGCCGCCCGTAGTCGGCCGGTGGCAGGAGTGATACGCTCTCCCGCCAGACCCAGCGTGGAGAAACCCATGGTCACGGCGATTGTGCTGATCGAAGCCGAAACCAACCGCATTCCGGACCTGGCCAACCAGATTGCCGAGATGGACGGCGTCACCGAGGTATTCTCGGTCGCCGGCCGCCACGATCTCGTCGCCATCGTCAAGGTACCCCGCAACGAGGATCTGGCAGACGTCATCAGTGACCGGATGCGGCATCTCGACGGCATCGTGGCGACAGAGACGATGATCGCGTTCCGCGCGTTTTCGAAGCAGGAACTCGAGGCAGGATTTGAGCTTGGACTCGACTAGGCCGGGCAACCCCCTCGCGCGTTTCCTGCGCGCCCTGACCAACATCCAGCGCAACGAGATGGCGGCGGTGCTGCTGTCGTTCCTGCTCGTGTTCGTTCTGATGAGCTCGTACTCGATCCTCAAGCCGCTGCGGGATGCACTGGCGGCCGACTGGGGTAACGTCGGGCTGAGCCTCACCTGGACAGTTAACTTCGGCGTCAGCCTTCTTGCCGTCGCGGCCTACAACGCCGCGCTGACCTATGTGCGTTTTCGCATCATGGTGCCGGCGGTCTACGTGTTCTTCGCGCTGAGTTTCCTGGCACTTTACCTGCTTCGAACCACGTTGCCCGATCCCGTGCTCGTCAACAAGACGTTTTACGTCTGGGTCAGCGTATTCAGCCTGTTCAACCTGTCGGTCTTCTGGAGCTTCATGACCGACGTGTTCAAGAGCGAGCAGGCACGCCGCGTTTTCGGTGTCATTGCGGCCGGCACCACCGTCGGCGCGATAACCGGTCCCTCGATCACGGCCGCCCTCGTCGACAGTCTCGGCGCAGACGGCTTGCTGCTCCTGTCGGCGGCGCTCCTGTTTTCGCCGCTGGTGGCCGTTCCGATGCTGCGCTCGCTCAAGGAGACGCGCCTGGGTAATCCCGATCCCCGGGCGGGAGAGGGCGGGCTCGAAATGGTGCTCGGCAAGAACGCGCTGGACGGGTTCTCGGAGCTATTGAAGGATCGGTATCTCCTCGGAATCTGTGCTTTCATACTCCTGTACGTGACGATCAATACATTCGTGTATTTCGAGCTGCAGAACCTCACCCGGGAATACTCGCTCGAGTTCCGAGCCAAAATCTGGTCCCTGATCGAAATCACGACCAACGTGCTGACCCTGGTCACGGCGGCGCTGATCACTGGCCGTATCGTCACGCGGCTGGGCATGACGACCGCGCTCTCGCTGATGCCGGTCTTCGTACTCGTCGGCGTGCTTGCACTGGTCGCGTCCCCGGTACTGCTGGTGCTGGGAATATTCCAGGTCGGCCGTCGGGTCGGCAACTATGCCGTAACCCGGCCCAGCCGCGAGATGCTTTTTACCGTGCTGAGCCGCGAAGCCCGTTTCAAGAGCAAGCCTGTCATCGACGTTGTCGTCTACCGCGGCGGCGACGTGGCGAGCGGCTGGCTGTTTACGCTTCTGGCCAGCGCCTTCGGTCTCGGCCTCAAGGGTGTTGCGGTGATGATAGGGATCGTTGCCGTACTCTGGGGCCTCATCGCGGTCTGGCTCGGCCGGCGCTACGCAGAGCGCAATGAAACAGCGACACCTGGAGGAGATGGCGGCGAGAAGCCTCGTAGCGCCGTTCAGGGCAACGCGTGAAGACAGGGGCGGCCAGGTCAGCGCATAGCCCCGCCGCCGGCGCCATGACTAACGTGACGAAGGAGGTCTGAATCCACGTGCCACAGAAAGCTCCCAGTTTCGAATCGCAGGCGCTCAGGGACTTCGGCGAAGTCCTGAAGGGCCGGCGGACTATCAATCTCTTCCTCCACACCCCGGTACCGCGGCAGCTCGTGCTCGACGCCATCGAGATCGCGACCTGGGCACCGAATCATCATGTCACCGAGCCCTGGCGCTTTCTCCTGATGGGCGAGGAGACGGTCGCACGCACGATCGACCTCGTGCGGGAAATCGTCACTGCCAGCAAGGGCCCCGAGCTCGCCGAGTTCAAGGCAAAGTCCTGGGCGGAGAAACCGGGCTGGGTCACCGTGACCTGCCGGCGTTCGGAAAATGCGCTGTGTGAGCGCGAAGACTACGCCGCCTGCAGTGCGGCCGTGCAGAACTTCATGCTGTACCTGTGGAAGGCCGGCGTCGGCTCCAAGTGGACCTCCGGCGCGATCACCCGGGATCCACGATTCTTCGAGATCCTCGGCATCGACCCCGACGAGGAATTCGTGGTCGGGATGCTCTGGTACGGCTACCCCAAGGTGACACCCGGGCAATCGCGTCGACCGGTTACGGACGTCGTCGAGCAACTCCCGTGAGCACCCGCAAGATCATCATTGGCAGCGAGGAATGGTTCGGCTTTCCGCGGCTCGGTATCCCGGCCATCAAGGCTCGCATCGACAGCGGGGCCAAGACCTCGGCGATCCATGCCTTCAACATCCAGCCGTTCAAGCGCGACGGGCAGCCGTGGGTCAGCTTCGAGGTCCACCCGCTGCAGAAGAACCGGAAAGCCGTCGTGCGCTGCGAGTCCGCCGTCGTCGACCGGCGCGTCGTGAAGAGCTCGATCGGTTTATCGGAGAAGCGCTACGTGATTCGCGAGTCGATGCTCGTCAACGGCGAAACCTGGGAGGTCGAGCTGACGCTGGCCAACCGCGACTCGATGGGTTACCGGATGCTGCTCGGACGCGAGGCGATGTCCGGGCGGACGCTGGTGGATCCGGACGAAAGTTTTTGCCTCGGCGAGTACGGCCTCGACGAGGTCCGCGCGCACTACCAGACTGCCGAGGAGGCCAAGAGCGGGTTGCGCATAGGGCTGCTTGCCAGTGACCCGAAGCTGTACTCGAACGAGCGTATTCTCGAAGCCGGCGATGAGCGTGGCCACGAGATGGTGTTTCTCAACATCAAGCAGTGCTACATGAAGCTCGATGCCGAGAAGCCCGAGGTGCACTATCGAGGCGGGCGCATACTCGACGATCTCGACGCGGTGATCACGAGATTCAGGCCTAGCGTGACGTTCTATGGCTGCTCGCTGGCGCGCCAGTTCGAAAGCATGGGTGTCCTTACCGTCAACAACTCGATGGCGATCACCCAGTCGCGTGACAAGCTGTTTTCGCTGCAGGCGCTCCTGAAGGCCGGCCTCAGGATACCGGTAACCGGTTTTGCCAATTCGCCGATCGACACCAACGATCTGATCGAGATGGTCGAAGGCGCGCCGCTCATCGTCAAGCTGCTCGAAGGCACGCAGGGCAGGGGGGTTGTCCTCGCCGAGACACGCAAGGCGGCGGACAGCGTCATCAACGCGTTCAAGAGCCTGAACGCGAATCTGCTCGTGCAGGAGTTCATCCGCGAAGCGCAGGGCAAGGACCTGCGTTGTTTCGTGATCGGCGGCAAGGTCGTCGCCTCGATCCAGCGCGAAGCGGCGCCGGGCGAGTTCCGGGCCAACATACACCGCGGCGGCTCGGCCCGACCCGTGAAGATCACGCCGGAGGAGCGGCGCATCGCCATCCGCGCTGCCAGGGTGCTGGGTCTCAAGATAGCCGGCGTCGACATCATCCGGTCATCGAAGGGTCCGCTGCTGCTCGAAGTGAACTCGTCACCGGGACTCGAGGGCGTCGAGGGTGCGACCGGCAAGGACGTTGCCGGGCAGATGATCGCCTCGGTCGAGAGGCAGCTCGGCTGGAAGCGCGAGCTGGCCGCCGATTCCATCGGGGGCTGACCTCCGCCCGCCTATTCGCTCAGCGTATGTCGGGCATGTTCCCCGACCGGTTTCGGCGAGATCAGCCGTCGCAGTAACCAGATGACGACGGTGGCGGTCCCCGCTGCCGCGATCGTGACGCTCGCGTTGCGCACGCTGCCGTCGTAGATCGCCGCGCCGATGATGGCGCCGGCCGCACCGGTGAGATTCTGGATGCTGCCGATGATCGACGACGCCACTCCTGCGACCTTGGGCAGCGGTTCGAGCGCCACGACCGTGGAGTTGGGCATGAGTACGCCGACCGCGAGCAGATAGAGGCAGAGGCTGCCCCAGTACCAGCCGATCGGCGCACTGTCGAGTACCGCGATTGCAATGAGGTTCAGCGCCGCGACCGCGAGTATGACGACACCTGTGCCGATCAGCGTCGGCAACTCGTAGCGCTCTACCAGGAACCGGTTGAGGAACGACCCCAGCATGATCGACAGTCCGGCAAACGCGAAGATCAGCCCGTAGACGGCCACCGGGTAACCGTACTCCTCGACGATCAGCGCCGCCGAAACGGTAATGACAGACATGAATCCGAGCGGGGGGATCACGATCAGCAACAGACCGAGGATGCTGCGCCGGAACGAGAAAAACAGGCGGACGCTGTCGATGAGCTGGCGAACCGGGTGTCCCTGCGGTTCCGGCGTATGTGTTTCGACCAGGTTGGCGCGAGCGGCGAGCAGCAGCACGAAGCCCGCGATCGCGATCGCCGTGAAGGTTGCCCGCCAGTCGAAGAGGTGCAGTAAGAGCGCACCGAGACTCGGCGCGATGACCGGCGCCGCAGTGAACAGCATCGTCATCAGTGACATCAGTCGAACGGCTTCGGACCCTGAAGCGATGTCTCTCACGATGGCGCGTGACAGCACCACGGCCGACGCTGCACCGATGCCCTGCACGAAGCGCGCGGCGAGCATGACTTCGATCGACTGTGCGAACGATGCAACCGTCGCCGCGACCGTGAACAGGGAAATGCCGGCATAGAGCACCGGCAGTCGGCCGAGCCGGTCGGCGAACAGGCCCGAGGGAATCTGGCCGAGCGCCATGCCGAACATGAAGACGCCGACGATCTGCTGCGCGCGTGGCAGGTCCGCCCCCAGCGCCTCGGCCATGAACGGTATCGCGGGCAGGCTCAGGTCGACCGTCAGCGCGGCAGTCGTCGTGAGCATTCCCAGCGTCAGGACGAATGCGGGACTGCGGGTCAGGGACGACAAGGACACGGTGCCACGCTTTGATTGGATGGAAGGCCGTGCAGAATAGGCAGCCTGCCCGGCAGAGTAAAGCGAAAGCCGGGCCCGCGTTGCGCCGCCGGCGTTCAGCGCGCGTTCACGGTCCGCGGGTACCCTCTCCCGGCTGCTGTTGCGGTATCATTGCCATTCGCAGCACCCACGTTTCAAAACGGAGACAGGATTCATGAGAACACTCAAAGCCCGGATCACAGCAGGTATCGCCGTTGCAGCGCTCTGCGTATCGGGACCGGCGCTCGCCTGGAAGGCGGGCAAGATCGACGAGGAAGCAAACGAGGCCATCAAGGTGTTCAACGAGAAGGTCGAGGGCGGCTCGAACGTGTTGAACAAGGCGGCGGGCTACCTGATTTTCCCGAAAGTCTACAAAGCCGGCATCGGCATCGGCGGCGAGACCGGCACCGGTGTGCTGCGCGTCGGCGGCAGTCCCGTCAACTACTATCGGACGACCGCCGCCTCGATCGGCTTCCAGCTCGGTGCCCAGGCCAAGTCGATCATCGTGGCCTTCATGACGCAGGAAGCCCTCGACAAGTTCCAGAACTCGTCCGGCTGGGAAGTCGGCGTCGACGGCTCTGTCGCGCTCGTCGATATCGGCGCCGGCGGTTCGATCGACACCACGAAACTGTCCAGCCCCGTCATCGGCTTCGTCTACGGCGCCAAGGGACTGATGTACAACCTGACGCTCGAGGGCTCCAAGTTCTCCAAGCTCAACCCGGACAAGCGCGAAGACTAGTCACCGTCGTCCTGCGGTCAACGGCATGGCCTCGAAGCGCAAACCGCGGCGCGAGCGCCCGCCGAAGAAACCGCTGAGCCGGCGCGTCGGGGACCGCTTCGACGCGCTCGGCTCGCTCGGCCGGACGGCGATGGACCGGCCGCGCGAATTGCCGCGCCATGCCGGTGGCCTGTTCCGCCGCTGGTTTCGCAACGTCTGGTCCGTTCGCGGCGGCGGGCTCTACGCGGTCGGCTTCGCCGCCGCTTTCCTGTATCTCGAGACCGTGGACATCGTTTTCGACGACGTGCCCACCCTGTTCGCGATGAACATCCTGAGCGCCGACCTGGTCGGCTTCATCGTCAGCTTCTTCATCGACACGTTCTTGAACATGTTGATCGCGCTGGCCTGGCCGGTATTCGTGGTGGCGTTCGCGCCGCCCTGGGGCGCCATCGCGCTCGCGGTCGCCTTCGTCGCCTTCAACTATTTCCTGAAGAAACCCGTCGAGCGCTGGCTCGACGAGGAAGAGCCGGCCGCCGGGTCGCCGGGCGAACGCTAGTCGCTGGCGGCGGCCTCGGCGAGCCGCTGCTGATCGGCGTCGCGCTCCGCGTAACGATCCTGCCACTGCGAACGATGCGTCGCCGGCGTCACCTGCACCGCGGTTACCTTGTACTCGGGGCAGTTCGTTGCCCAGTCACTGTGCTCGGTGGTCACCACGTTGGCGCCCGTCTCCGGGTTGTGGAAGGTCGTGTAGACCACGCCGGGCTGGACACGCTCGGTGATCGCGGCCTTCAGCGTGATCTCGCCCTTGCGGCTTCTGAGAGACACCAGGTCGTGGTCGCGTATGCCACGGGCCTCGGCGTCGGCCGGATGTATTTCCAGCACGTCTTCCGCGTGCCAGACCGTATTCGCGGTCCGGCGCGTCTGCGCGCCGACGTTGTACTGTGACAGGATACGACCTGTCGTGAGCAACAGCGGGAAGCGACGGCTCGTCCGTTCTTCTGTAGGCACGTAGTCGGTTTCGACGAACAGGCCCTTGCCACGCACGAAGCGGTCGACGTGCATGACGGGCGTTCCCATCGGCGCGGTGTCGTTGCAGGGCCACTGCACGCTGCCGACCCGGTCGAGGAACTCGAAGCTGACGTTCGCGAAGGTCGGCGTCAGCGTGGCGATCTCGTCCATGATCTCGCTGCTCGATGCATACCGCATCGGGTAGCCCATCGCATTGGCGAGATCCTGGGTGATCTGCCACTCGTCCTTGCCCTGGCGCGGCGACATGACCTTCCTGACCCGGTTGATCCGGCGTTCGGCGTTGATGAACGTGCCGTCCTTTTCCAGGAACGAGGTGCCCGGCAGGAATACGTGCGCGAACTTGGCCGTCTCGTTGAGGAACAGGTCCTGCACGACGACGCACTCCATGTTGCGTAGCGCGGCCTCGACGTGCTGGGTGTCCGGGTCGGACTGCGCCACGTCCTCGCCCTGGATATAGATGCCCCGGAAGTCGCCGGCGCAGGCCGCATCGAACATGTTGGGTATCCGGTATCCCGGCTCTGAATCGAGCGTGACACCCCAGTGTCGCTCGAAGCTGCCCCGGACCTCGTCGTCGTCGACGGGACGATAGCCGGCGAGTTCGTGCGGGAACGAGCCCATGTCGCAGGAGCCCTGCACGTTGTTCTGGCCGCGCAGCGGGTTGACCCCCACACCGCTGCGACCGATGTTGCCGGTCGCCATCGCGAGATTCGCCATGCCCATCACCATGGTCGAGCCCTGGCTGTGCTCGGTGACGCCGAGCCCGTAATAGATCGCCGCGTTCTCGGCCTCGCCGTAGAGTCGCGCCGCATGCCGGATGGCGTCCGCGCTGACGCCGGCAAAGCTCGCGACGTGTTCCGGCGAGTTTTCCTCGCGGGCAATGTTCGCTTTCCAGGCTTCGAAGGAATCGAGATCGCAGCGTTCGCGCACGTAGTCCTCGTCGACGAGGCCCATCTCGAGAATCGCATGGGCCAGTGCGTTGATGACCGGGACGTTCGTGCCGGGACTGAGCGGCAGGTGCACGGCCGCCTCGATGCGCGGCGAGCGCACCAGGTCGATCTGCCGCGGGTCGATGACGATCAGTTTTGCGCCCTGCCGCAGGCGCCGCTTCATCTGCGAGGCGAAGACCGGGTGCGCGGCCGTCGGGTTGGCGCCGATCACGACGATCGCGTCGGCGTCCATGACGCTGTCGAACGGCTGCGTGCCGGCCGACGTCCCGAGGGTCTGCTTGAGCCCGTACCCGGTCGGCGAGTGACAGACTCGCGCACAGGTATCGACGTTGTTGTTGCCCATCGCCGCGCGGACGAGCTTCTGCACGACGAAGACCTCCTCGTTCGTGCAGCGCGACGAGGTAATGCCGCCGATGGCCTTCCTGCCGTGCCTGGCCTGGATCGCGCGGAAGCGCTCGGCGGCGAAGTGGACGGCCTCGTCCCATGCGACCTCGCGCCACGGATCTTCCGTCGTCTCGCGGATCATCGGTTTCAGCACGCGATCGCGATGGCTCGCGTAGCCCCAGGCGAAGCGGCCCTTGACGCAGCTGTGACCGTGATTGGCCTGGCCGTCCTTCCAGGGGGTCATGCGCACGACCTGGTCGCCTTTCATCTCCGCCTGGAACGAGCAGCCCACGCCACAGTAGGCGCAGGTCGTGATGACCTTGTGATCCGGCTGGCCGTTCTCGACGATCGACTTCTCCATCAGCGTCGCCGTCGGGCAGGCCTGCACGCAGGCGCCGCAGGAGACACATTCCGAGTCGATGAACGCCTCGCTTGCGCTGGCCGACACCTTCGAGCCGAAGCCGCGGCCCTCGATCGTCAGCGCGAACGTGCCCTGCACCTCGTCACAGGCGCGGACGCAGCGCGAGCAGACGATGCACTTGCTCGCGTCGAACTGGAAATAGGGGTTGCTGGCGTCGACCGGTGCATCGAGATGGTTCTCGCCGTCGAAGCCGTAACGCACGTCGCGCAGGCCGACGGCACCGGCCATGTCCTGCAGTTCGCAGTCCCCGTTCGCCGAGCAGGTCAGGCAGTCGAGGGGGTGGTCGGAGATATAGAGTTCCATGACGTTGCGGCGCAGCCCGGCGAGCGCTTCTGTCTGCGTGCGGATCCGCATGCCGTCCTCGACCGGAGTCGTGCACGAGGCCGGGTAACCTTTCCTGCCCTCGATCTCGACGAGACAGAGCCGGCACGAGCCGAAAGGCTCCAGGTTGTCGGTCGCGCACAGTTTCGGAATATCGATTCCGCTTTCGCGGGCGGCCCGCATTACCGTCGTGCCGCGCTGCACCGCGATCGGCTGTCCGTCCACTTCGATCCGGACCAGGTCGGTCGCCTTGCTGGCGGGTGTACCGAGGTCGCGCTGGCGAATCGTATTCATACTGCTCATTAACCTGCTCCCCGCGGCGAGAAGTCTTCCGCGAAATGCTTCAGCACGCTCTGCACCGGGTAGGGCGTCATGCCGCCCATGGCACAAAGCGACGCGTGCTCCATGGTGTCACAAAGTTCGATCAGGAGGTCGTAGTCGGCTGCGCGTTGCGTACCGTCGCGCAGCCGGTCGATGAGTTCAGCACCGCGCGTCGAGCCGATCCTGCAGGGCGTGCACTTGCCGCAGGACTCGATGGCACAGAATTCGAAGGCGAAGCGAGCCATGTCGGCCATGTTCACCGTGTCATCGAAGACGACGACGCCGCCATGGCCGAGCATGGCGCCCGCCGCGATGAACGCCTCGTAGTCGAGTGCGAGGTCGAGCCCGGTCGCCGGCAGGTAGGCGCCGAGCGGTCCGCCGACCTGCACGGCCCTGACGGGACGACCACTGGCGGTGCCTTGCCCCCAGTCCTCGATCAGCGAGCGCAGCGATGCGCCGAAGGGAATCTCGACGAGTCCGCCGCGGCGGACGTTGCCGGCGAGTTGCACGGTCAGCGTGCCGGTCGAGCGGCCGCTGCCGAGGGCGGCATAGGCGGCGCCGCCGTCGGCCACGATGCCGGGCACCGAGGCGAGGGTGATGACGTTGTTGACGACCGTCGGTGCCCCGAAGAGGCCCTCGATGGCCGGTAGCGGCGGCTTGCTGCGCACGATACCGCGTTTGCCTTCGAGGCTCTCGAGCATCGCCGTCTCCTCGCCGCAGACGTAGGAACCGGCACCGATGTGCAGTTCGATATCGAAGTCGAAATCGCCGCCGCCGATACCGGTGCCCAGCCAGCCGGCGTTGCGCGCGGTTTCGATCGCGCGGGCCAGGACTTTCTCGGCCAGCGGGTATTCGGAGCGCAGGTAGACGTAGCCCTTGCTCGCACCGACCGCGTAAGCCGCGAGCGTCATGCCCTCGATCAGCGTGAAGGGGTCGCCCTCGATCAGGAGCCGGTCGGCGAAGGTGCCGCTGTCGCCTTCGTCGGCATTGCAGGCGACGTATTTCTGCGGCGCATCGGT
>JAZBNZ010000253.1:0-17125 GCA_036350895.1 Woeseiaceae bacterium | reverse complement strand
GGAATCCGGGCACTTATTCCGGGCGCTCACTCGCGACCGCTTAATATCCCTTTCTGTTCAGCCAGAGCGTGAATCCGAATGAAGAAGCCAAGCTTAGCTGATCTGGCAAACCTGGCAGAGATCGTCGGCGCGATTGCGATAATCATTTCATTGGTTTACGTCGGGCAGGAACTCAGGGCCAATACCGCGGCCGTCAAGGCTGCCTCGCTGCAATCGATCACCAACTCGTCCAGCGCGAGTATGCTGGCTGTCGTCGAGAGCAGGGACTTTGCCGAGATACGATTGCAGGGCGACCGGGATCCCACGCAGTTAACGGAAGCGGATAAACTCCGCTATGTCCTTTACCAGCGGCAGATGTGGCTCCATTTTCAAAACGTGTGGACTCAATGGAAGCTCGGAGTTATCGACGATGGCGTGTGGGCTGGCTATCAAAAAGTCATCTGCGACGAACTCGTCGGAGCGGATGCAAGACTGACCTGGTGGAACCAGAATCACGCGTACTCGCTGTCTGACGGCTTTACGAAGTTGGTCAGGAGTTGCCCTTAGTCAAGCAGTCCACGCGGCCGATGGCAGGCGTCGGCAGTCGTCCAGGACCCGGTCTTTCACTGCCGTGAAGAAGCTCGAGCCAGCGTGTTCCGGTCGCTGGTGGAACCACCCGATGAGCGCCATGCCCCGAATCATGAGGAAGACGGACAGCATCTCGATGTCCGCGTCTGCCAGCGGCCGGCGTCCGCAGTAGCCTTCCAGGAGAGCGGCCTGCAGTGCGTGGTAGTCGGGCGCGGAGCGATACTCGATCAACGCCGAGGCGATGTCGTAGCCGTGCCAGCCGAACGCCGAGTCGTCGAAGTCGATCAGTGCGAGCGTCGCACCGTCGTAGACCAGGTTCGCGGGATGGAGATCGGCATGCAGTAGGCTGAACGTTCCAGGCGTCTGGCCGTAGACCTCGAGCCTGGCGGCCGCCTTGCGCCGCGCCTCGAGCAATAACGCCCGTTCCGCCGGCGTCAGCGCCGCATGCTCCCAGAACCTGCCCCAGCGGGGCGCTTCGCCGAGCAGGCCGTCGATATCGAGGCACGGCCTGGTAAACCCCGGGGGCGCGCGCCAGTGGCTCGACTGGTCGTGGATTGCCGCAGCAATCTCGCCGATCTTGTGAAAAAGCCGTCTCCGCAGCGCGTCGTCGGGATTGGCGTCCAGGTAGTCCGAGAGCGGCGTGCCGTCGAGCCAGGTGGTCATACCGGCGTAGCGCTCTTCGCCGGTCTCCGGGATGTCGATCAGCTCGAAGTGCCGGCCGCGCGTGGAGGGCACCGAGCCCTGCACGACGATGCCCGCGTCCGCCAGTGCCTGCGCCCAGGTTCGTTCCGAGTCGAGTTCCACGAGACTGTTGTAACCCGGCCGATGCAGCCGGAGTGCATAGTCGGTAGCGGTGTTGCGCGCCGTGACCCGGAAGGTCACGTTCTCGGAGTGCGCGACGAGTTCGACGTCGTCGGCGTCGACCGGGAATCGCTCGAGCGCCCTCTCGGCGGCCGGGAGGTAAGCGGATGCCTGCCTAACCATCCAGCTCCGCCATGCAGGCGTCGAAAGCCTCGAGGAACCGGTCGGCGTGCTCGTCCGCGAAGACCAGCGGCGGCCTGAGCTTCAGCACGTTGTCGGACCGGCCGGCGTAGGAGACGAGAAAGCCTGCATCCTTCAGGCGATTCGACAGGCGTCTCGCCATCGGCCGGTCCGGCATTTTGCTGGCCTTGTCGGTGACCATCTCGACGCCGATGAACAGCCCGTACGCGCGGACGTCGCCAATGGTTGCGTAGCGCGGCAGCCGCTTTTCCAGCTCGCCGGCGAGCCGGCCGCCGACCGCGGCCGCGTTGTGGAGGAGATCGAGGCGTTCGATCTCGTCCAGCACCGCCATGCCGACGGCTGCCTGCAGGGGACTTGAGGCGAAGGTATTGAAGTAGCCGGTGCCGTGGCGGAAGGCATTCACGGCGTCCCGGCTTGCCGCCGTCGCCGACAGCGGCAGGCCGTTGCCCATGGGCTTGCCGGTCGTGACGATGTCCGGCCGGAACCCCGTGGTCTCGTACCCCCACCAGCGGCCGGTCCGGGCGTAACCCGACTGCACTTCGTCCGCAATGACGAGGCCGCCCTCGCGATGCACGAGCCCGGTGACTTTCGGCAGGAAGCCTTCGGGAAATTCCGGCAGGCCCTCGTTCGCGAAGATCGGGCACAGGATCAGCGCGGCAAATCCGGGGCCCCGGCGCTTGAGCTGCTCGATCGCGGCCTCGATGTGCGAGAGGTACGCGTCGCAGAGCGCAGGCTCGTCGAGGTCCGGCGCGAGCGGCCGGTACAGGTCGGGCGTAGGGAAGCCGTGGATGTCGTGCCGCGGGTGCCAGCCGTTGCCGACACCGTTCAGCGCGCCGACGAGGTCGCTGTTGCCGTGATAGGCGGCGTCGGT
Source organism: Woeseiaceae bacterium (assembly GCA_036350895.1). Taxonomy (GTDB): domain Bacteria; phylum Pseudomonadota; class Gammaproteobacteria; order Steroidobacterales; family Woeseiaceae; genus UBA1847. The sequence goes on along the minus strand of JAZBNZ010000253.1, from coordinate 14,685 downwards.
ACAGACGATCCCGCGCTGCCCGGTGACGATCCGGGCCATCTGGATCGCGACTTCGTTGGCCTCGGTGCCGCTGCAGCTGAACACGACGCTCTCGATCGCGTCGTGATGCAGCCCGGCGAGCCGTTCGGCGAACGCGACGATGCCCTCGTGGAGATAGCGGTTGTGGACGTTGACCGTGGCCTGCTGGGCTGCCATCGCCTCGACCACGGCGGGGTTGGCATGACCGACGCAAGGGACGTTGTTGTACATGTCGACGTAGCGCCGTCCGTCGCGGTCGAAAAGATAGATGCCCTCGCCGCGTACGATCTCGAGTGGCTCGTCGTAGAAGAGTTCCGCGCCGGCGCCGAGGGCCAGGTCCCGGCGGCGCTGCAGCGACTCCGTGGTCATCGTCAGTTCTCCTTCCGCAAGCTGTTATCCTACCGTGTCCCGAGTGTTTCGAAAGCCCGACGTGACCGATCCAGCGAACAAGACCGTACTGATAACCGGGGCCGGCGGTGGCTTCGGCCTGCACATGGTGCGCCAGTTTCGTGCCGCCGGTGCGAAGCTGATACTCACCGATATCAGCGACGATGCGCTGGCCGCGGCCAGCGCCGCCGCCGGGGAGGACCTCGTCACGACACTCGCGGCGGATCTTTCGACGGAGCAGGGCTGCGACGCCGTGATCGACGCCTGCACGGGACACGGCACGGTGCCCGATATCCTGGTCAACAACGCCGGGATCGGCGTTGCCGGGCGCCTCGACCACATTCCGCGGGCGGAGTGGGAGACGCTGATGCAGCTCAACCTGCTGGCACCGATGCGGCTCTGCAACGCGTTCGTGCCGGGCATGGTGGAGCGCGGCAGCGGCCATATCGTCAACATCTCGTCGCTCGCCGGCTGGGTCGGCTCGCACGGCATGTCGGCCTACTGCGCGTCGAAGTTCGGGCTGCGTGGTTTCGGCGAGTCGCTGGCCGCCGATCTCGAGGGCACCGGCGTCAATGTGACCAACGTCTACCCCTGCTTCAGCCGGACGCCGATCCTCGACTCGCCCCGTTACGGTTACGACGAAACGCTGGAGGTTCCGGCGTACCTGGTCTCCGAGCCGGAGGACGTCGTTGCCCGCGTCATTGACGGCGTCCGCCGCAACCGGCTGCACGTGTTCCCTGACAAGCATGCCCGCCGCGTGCACTACATCACCCGCTTCCTGCCGTGGCTGATTCCGACGCTCAACCGCCGCCTGCAGACAAAGGCGCTCGAGGCCGGCAGGCGCTCCGGATAACATAGTTTGGGGTCAGAGTAAGAACTCGTCGAGTTCTTACTCTGACCCCGAATTATTTCGTCAGAACGAGATGTCCCACTGCAGGCGGATGCGGTTTATCGAATCGTTCAGCCCTGCGAGCCCGTCGTCTATCGTCAGGTAGGAGTAGTCGAGGGTCAGCTTGTTGTCGTGACCGTTGAAGAACCAGTTGGCACCGAGCGTGTATTCCTCGCGCTCGTTGTACACGTTTCGTTCGATTTCGTTCGGTTCCTCGACATAGGCGTAGCGCGCGGCAAATTCCAGCGGCGCCGGAATGGCCGGCATCATGTAGTGGAAGAAGTACCCGGCTTGCAGATAGGCGCCGGTCAGGTCGCTTACGCTGCCGACCACGCGGTCGCGGATGAACTTCCGGTGATACTCCTGCTGAAGGGACAGTCCTCGGTACTTGAAGGCGAATTCCTGCACCGCCTGCTCGATCCGGAACTGCTCGGGATCGGCGTCGCCCGGTGAGTCGAAGCCGTCGAGATTGCCGCAGCCGGACGACGACCAGCGGGTGCAGGGACCGGTGTTGCTGAACCCGGCTATCGCGAAGCTACCCGTCGGTTTCTCGGTGAACTCGACGTCCGTCTGGCGCCAGGCCAGCTCGCGGCCCAGGAAATTCCACTGCAGGCGACCCATGGCGAGGTAATTGGCGGTTACATTGCGAACGCTCCGGCCTTCGCCGTTGAAGACCCCGGCATACCAGCTGAGATCTGCGGCCGTTCCCTTGAACGCGCGGCCGCGCAGCTGGATGCCGATCTGGCGGTCAATCGTGAAAGTCCGGTTCACGATCGATCGCTCGACGAACTGCTGGCGCCCGGACGAATCGACGCGCTCCCGGTTGAGGTCGATCTTCCACTGGCCGAGGCGAATCCCGCCCCAGTCCCACCGGGCAATGTCGATCCGCCAGTCGATGGCGCGCGCACCGGAGGTGGAGGTATCGGCATCAACCTCGCGAGCCGGCTGCAGGTCGATCTCGAAATAGTACTTGAGCCAGGGCCGGAAGCCGTGGCCACCGATCTTCATGCGCAGTCGGCGAGGCTCGAAGGTCCACGTGCCGGTTTCCGCGAATTCCTCGAGTTGCCTGGGATCGGTATTCGTCGGATCGGTGTAGCGGAACTGGGCCCGCCACTGCAGGTTGGTCTGAAAGTTGCCGTCCCGGGTTTCCAGCCGGAATCCGCTGGGTCCGTAACTCGCTTTGACGGGCGTCTCGGCCTCGATCTGCCTCGAAACCTCCGCTTCGAGGGTGGTCTCCGGTTCGGGGGTGGGTTCCGCGCCGGGGCTAGTTTCCGAATCCGCCCCGGCGGCATCGATGACGTCTTCAGCCGCAAGTGTGTCTCTGCCGATGAGTTCGTCGTACTGCTCCTGGGTAATCGCACCGTTCTCGAGCAGGATGTCGAGCAGCTGCCTGTCTGCCGATCGTGCAGGCAGCGCTGCAAGCATCAATGCGAGCGCTGCGACGGCTGCCTTGTAGTTCGTGGAAGTTTGCCTCATTGGCGCTATCACCGGTTCTGTTCGCTTCGCCGGGGCATGCGGCGGTGCCGGGGTGCCAGCCGCAGGCCGACGCCCATCGAGTCTAGTATCCGGATGCCCTGTTTAACAGACCCGTAACATTGCTCGTACGTCGACCGGGCAAGCCTGTTGCCCTGGCAAGACTTACGGGAGAACTGCCCTGAAGATGAAGAAAAACACGATGGCGAGGACAGCACCGACCGGGATCGTTACGACCCAGGAGACGAAGATGCGCCCGACGACCCTCAGGTCGATTGCCTCGATGCCGCGCGCCAGCCCGACGCCGAGGACGGCGCCGACCAGCGTATGTGTCGTCGAGATCGGGATGCCGGTCCCCGAGGCGATCACGATCGTCGTCGCCGCCGCGAGTTCGGCGGCAAAACCGCGACTGGGCGTCAGCTGGGTAATCTTTTCGCCGACGGTAGCAATGACACGGATGCCGTAGGTAGCGAGGCCGATCACGATGCCGGCCCCGCCGAGCAACAGCACCCAGATCGGCGTCGCCGACTTCGCCGCGATGACGCCGCTCTGCGCGACGCTGATCACCGCCGCGAGCGGCCCGATCGCGTTGGCCACGTCGTTCGAGCCGTGTGCAAAGGCCATGCCGCAGGCCGTCAGGACCATCAGCACGCCGAAGACGCGCTCCACGGTGTAGAAGTGCTGGTGCTTCTCGAGCTTCGGGTCCGGCCGTATGCGCCGGATCACAAGCGCGCCGACGATTGCAATGCCGGCAGCGATTGCCGTCGCCAGCAGGTAGCTGTTGGTCAGGCTGATCGTTAGTCCGACGTGCTTGAGCCCCTTCAGGATCGTGACGAGCGTGATCGTGAATGCCGCAAGGAACATGTAGCCCGGCACGAAGCGCCGGGCCCGGTCCAGCGGATCCTCGTGCCGCAGGATCAGGTGTTGCACGCTCATATAGATCAGGAAGGCGATGAGGCCGGCCGTGACCGGGGAGACAACCCAGCTCAGGACGATCGTGCCGACCTGCCCCCACTGGACGGCCTCGACGCCGATGCCGACCGCGGCAAAACCGACGATCGCGCCGACGATCGAGTGCGTCGTCGACACCGGCCAGCCGTTTTTCGAGGCAATCAACAGCCAGGTGCCCGCCGCCGCCAGGGCCGCGAGCATGCCGTAGACCAGCAGTTCCGGCGAGTCGCCCAGCAGGTCGGCATCCACGATACCCTTGCGGATCGTCGAGGTGACTTCACCGCCGGCGAGGACGGCACCCAGGAATTCGAAGACTGCCGCGACCAGGATGGCCTGGCGGATCGTCAGCGCCTTCGAGCCGACCGAGGTTGCCATCGCATTGGCGACGTCGTTGGCGCCGATCCCCCACGCCATGAATATCCCGAACAGCGCGGCAAGGCTTATATAGATGACCTGTGCATCCATCCCGGGGCCCCCTGGTGCTTGTAATTGTTATCTGTTTGGGCGGTTGCGGTGCTAGTGCGAGAGGAGCAGTTCGAGGCGGCGTCCGACGCGCTCCGCCATGTCCGCGATCTCGCCGATGTTGCCGATCGTCTGGTACAGGAATATGACGTCGACCGGGTTCAGGTCGCTCTCCACGGCGTACAGCCCGGCGCGCAGCGCAACCTCGCGGTCATCCATGTCCGTCTCGATCTGGTCGAGCTTCTCGATCATGCTCGACACGAGCTCGGCCTCGGCGCCCCGGAACCCGGTCGTGAACAGCTCGTCGAGTTCGCGCACGCTCTTGCGCGCCTGCTTGGTGGCGTCGACGCAGCGCGAAACGAACTCCTGGAAATCATTGACGATCGACGCCGGGATCTCGAGCTTGCGGCCCATGACGATGCCGGAAACGTCCTTCGCACGGTTGGCGATCTTGTCCTGTACCAGCAGCAGTTCGAGCAGGTCCTGGCGAGGCACCGGCATGAACAGGCTCTTGGGAAGTTTCTTCCGGATCTGGTTCTTGATCTCGTCGGCCTCGTTCTCGAGACGCGAGATCTCGGCGCGAGCCTCGGCCGCCGTTTCCCAGTCGCTGGCGACCACGGCCGAGAAGAATTCGATGAGCTGGCGCGCACACTTGTGGACGAGTTCGGCGTGTTTCTCGAGTGGCATTACCGGCGATGAGCCGAAGACGCCTGCCAATACGTTCGTCATGACGGTTTCCATGAATCCGGTGGCTGCGGAGTATGTGGCGTTGCGGAGACCGAGACAACCGGTTTACCGGCCGTCGGGATGGCGTCGTTACTGTGACGTGATTCACGGATCTCGAGCAAGGTATATACAAACAATATGCGAGCGCTGTAACATCGATAGCCGTTTCTCGCTTGGGCCGAAACGCCGGGAATCGTTGTATTACTATGAAAATCCTGCAAAATATGGCGACCTCGATCGCCTTCCCGCTCACCGCCATGGTGATTACCACGGTCCTGTGGGCGGTATCTATGACCGGCTACGAACTCGTGCCGGGCCATAGCGTGGAGAACTGGTTTGCCCAGGGGACCTTCACGGCAAGTTACGCACTGTTGGCGGGCTTCCTGGTCGACACCGTGCGCTGGCTCACGGCCGTGGCCTGGCGGCCGGCCAGGCCGGGGAACATCGTCCTCGAGCGCAACCGGCGTAGCGCCGATCCCTGCCTTGTCGACTGAGGCCGGCGGCGCGTAAGCGTTGCCTCCCGGCATCCCGGTCGGGTCACAGCACAAACGGCACCAGCCACCAGGAGCGTCGCCGGTATGCGGCCCATCCCGGGTAGCGCGACAGGCTTGCCTCTTTCATGATCATGTTGACGGCGAACAGACCGGCCCAGATGCAGGCGAGCACGACGACCGGCAGCCAGTGCCAGATCATCATCGCGAAGCTGCCGTAGATCATGATCTCGCCGAGATAATTGGGGTGCCGGACGTAGCGGTGCATCCCGTCGGTGATCAGTCCCTTCTCGAGGCGCAGCGTGAAGTATTTCTGCGCGTCTGCAGCGATCATGATTGCGGACCCGACGATACACAGGCTTACGCAGAGGCAATACCAGGCACCGGCGGGCAGCGGGTAGTCCGGCTGCGCAACGCCCGAGACCAGCAACCAGCCGAACACCCAGTACCAGCCGAGCACCCCCAGGAACGCATTGATGCCGCCACCGATCGTGACGCGGCGCTGCCAGTTCGGGTCGGGGAAGGCAAGGTCCTTAATGATCCAGACGAGGCCGTAGCTGCCTTGCATGGCCGTGTAGATCCAGACATTCGTGGACGTGTTGCCGTAGTACGCGATCAGCGCCAGCAGGAAGACGAAGGTGCCCGCCTTCTGGAAGTTGATGATCCAGGCGAGCTTCCAGGGCCGGGGTCCGCCCAGGAAGTCGTGGACGACATAGTCGGTGATGCGCCGCGTCGTCCGTGCCCAGGCGGGTGCCGGGTTCGGTGCCTTTACGGGGTCTCCTTTCGCGGTATCGATGAGGGTGTCCGGCATGGCGGTGGCCCGCGCTCCGTCAGGTGCCGCAGAACGTTTGCATGACCCGCTCTGCGGGTGCCGGTGCGGCGGCATACCGGTCGAACTCCGGCTGCTCCTCGAACGGTTGGCTCAACACGGTCTCGAGTTCGCGAAAGACCGCCAGGTTGCCATCGACCGCGTTACCGATCGCCTGCTCGATGCGATGGTTACGCGGGATGAAGCGCGGGTTCACGGCGTTCATGGCAGCGGCGACCTCATCCGGAGCCCGACCCTGGCTCCGGACCCGTTGCCGCCACTCCATCTCGGGCTCCCCGAGGCGTGGCTCGTCGTCGGCGTCGATGCGCGAGGCGAGCTCGCGGAAACTGAGCGTGTAATCGAGCTCCTCGGCTTCGAGGTGGCTGAGGAAGGCATCGATCAACGCATTGTCGCCGTCCTGCTGATCCGCAAGACCCAGCTTCTCCCGCATCAGGCTGCGGTAGGTCCCGTTGTACTGGTCCGGGAAGGCGGACAGCGTCGCTTCGAACGCGTCTCTCGAGTCGCACACCAACAGCAGGCACTCGGCAAGCCTTGCCAGGTTCCATTGCGCGATCAGCGGCTGGTTGGCATACGCATAGCGGCCCTGGTGGTCGATCGAGCTGAACACCTTGTCGTAGCGGAACTCGTCCATGAACGCGCACGGCCCGTAATCGAGCGTTTCCCCGGCAATCGACGTGTTGTCGGTGTTCATCACGCCGTGGATGAAGCCCAGCGCCATCCAGCGGGCGACGAGATCGGCCTGCCGGGTCGCGACCGCGTCGAAGAAGGCAGCGTGCCGGTCGCCGGCGCCCCGGGCGTCGGGGAAGTGGCGGTCGATGGCGTAGTCGGTGAGCGCCTCGAGGGCGGCCTTCTCCTGCCGCGCGGCGAGGTATTCGAACGTGCCGACGCGCAGGTGGCTTGCCGCGACGCGCGTAAACACTGCTCCGGGCAGGGCATCCTGGCGGTAGACGCGCTCGCCCGTGGCGACGGCGGCCAGGGCCCGGGTCGTCGGAACGCCGAGCGCGTGCATTGCCTCGCTGACCAGGTACTCGCGAATCACCGGGCCGAGCCACGACCGGCCGTCACCGCCGCGCGAAAAGGGGGTCCGCCCGGAGCCCTTGAGCTGGATGTCGCGGCGCATGCCGGACCGGTCGACGGCTTCGCCGAGGAGCGCCGCGCGCCCGTCGCCGAGCTGCGGGACGAAGACGCCGAACTGGTGCCCGGCATAGGCCAGCGCCACCGGTTCGATCTCGGTCGGCAGCGGCCCGCCACTGAATATCCGCGCACACTCTTCCGCGTCGCGGCCGAGATGCCGGAGCCCGAGTTCATCCGCCAGCGATGCGTTCCACGCCAGGAGGGCAGGGTGTTTCGCCGGTTCCGGCGCGACCGCGGCATACATGGCCGCGGGCAGTTGAGAATAGCTGTTTTCGAGATTCATGACGTCGGAGTATGCCGCCTGGCCCGCCGCATTGCATGGCGCCGCCCGGTCTCCGGGGCGCGGCGGCCACGGCTTCGGCTATCATGGGGTCACCGTACCCCGATTCCCAGGAGCGCAGTGCCGTGACGACCCGTTTGCCGATTCGCTGTTTCTGCGGACAACTCGAGGGCGTCGCCCACGACGTCGCGCCGGAGGCCGGCACGCACGTAAAGTGCTACTGCGACGACTGCCAGGCGTTCCAGAAGCTACTCGGTCATGCCGAGCGCGTGCTCGACGAGCACGGCGGCACCGAGATCTTCCAGATGTCGGCGGGCAAGATCGAGATTACGAAGGGTCGCGAGCACCTGGCCTGCTTGCGCCTGACGCCCAAAGGCACGCTGCGCTGGTACGCAAGCTGCTGCAACGCGCCGCTCGGCAACACGCTGGCGACGCCGGCGTTGCCGTTCTTCGGTGTGATAGCTACCTGCTTCGACCGGTCTGCCGGCGGCGAAGCCGTCGATCGTGCGCTCGGGCCTCTCAAGCCGGGGGTCTTCGGTAAATTTGCGCTGGGGGATCGCGCGGCTATCGACGCGCACGACCGCGTACCGTTGTCTGCGGTCGGTGGCTTCCTCCGCAAGGTGATCGGCTGGCGCTTCGGCGGCGCGCACAGGCATTCGCCGTTTTTCGAAGGCGGCAGGCCCGTGGCAACGCCGCGCGTCGTCTCCGAGGACGGCGCACCGCCCGGCCGCTAACCCGGCGGGCGCCGGATTAGCCTGGCCCGGGCCCGTCTATTCGCTGACGGGCGGCGGCGTAGCGTGGCGTTTGACCTGGCCGCGCCGCTTTTGTGCGTACTGCTTCAGCTGCCGCCGGGCGGCATTGAACGCATCCCGCATCGCGACGTAGACGTCCTCGTGCGCGTGTTCGTCGTCCGGCATGCGACTGACGACGATCTCGTCGCCGGGTACCCTGATATCGATCGTCACGTGATAGAGCACGCCCTTGTTCTGGTGCTTGTGCGGCGCTTCGATCGTCACCCGGCAGCTCATGATCTGGTCATGGAACTGCTCGAGTTTCTCGGCGTGCTCGCGGGCGGCCTTCTCGACGAATTCGGACGGTTCGAGGTTGTGGAACTTGATCTGCAGGGGTTCTCGCATGGGTGTTTCCAGTTGCCTGTGTTGATGGGGCTTCTACTAGTCGAATACGCTGGGGACCACGCGCCTGAAATTGCAGCGCGTGCCATCCTCGAGCATGATCGCGTCGAATCGCTCGGGCCCGGAGCCCGTTACCGAGACGAAGGATAATGCTTTTGCGTCGGAAAGGCCCGGGCAGGGCGGGTCGAAGCTGATCCGGAATCCCGTCGCCTCATCGCCGGCGAAGAGCAGCAGCGTCGAATCGTCCACGGGCCGCCAGGAGACGAAGGCGTCGCCCGGCACGCGGCTGGCCTTGACGGCCGCCTTGTCCTCGAGGGTCGCCTCGCCCTGACTCGCGCGCCTGAGTGCTGCCGCGCGGTCCGAGCCGATTTCGGCGATCTCGATCTGCCACGTCAGTGCCTGGGAGATCACCTGTACCTGCCACTGGCCGGCGTCCTCGAAAAGCTTCAGGCCGCGGCCGGTCCCCTCGAGCTGAGCGATCGTGCCGACGAACTCATCCGCCGCCGCGTCGTAAAGGCGCAGCTCGAAGTTCGTCATTTGCGCGTAGTCGCTCTGGATGCTCCAGTCGAGCAGCCAGGGCCCCGAGGTTTCGAAAACCGGTGTCCGGCCGCTTGCCGTGCCCGAGAAAAAACGGGCCTCGTCGGCATTGGCAGTTGCGAATCCGGAGAGGCCCGTGAGTAGCAGGAGAAGAGAGAGTACCGTGCGTTGAGCGTTCATAATCGTTACCTCACCGCGTGAGCCGGGTTCTTGCCGAACCGGCGTGCGGCAGGCTTCACGCCCGGCTCGCTCGATATCATCTTCGACCAGGGCACGGGATTTCCGCAATACGTGTTCCCCGCAGATAGCGCTTGCGCGTTCAAACGCCATGCAGGCGGCGGCACTCCGCTTCGCGGCCGCGAACGACGCGGCGGCCCGCGGCCGGGCCGTGGGTTTCCGTGACGATCGTGCACTGTCCTTCCTGGTGGTCGCCGTCGTAGTAATAGAGGACGACCCAGTTGTCGGTGCGGCCGAGTTCGTGAGCGCGTGCGGTGTTGGAGTAGAGGGCGGTGAAGTGCCAGCCCTCGCGGTCGGCGTGCAGAATCGGCAGCCAGGCCTCGTTGTCGGGGTTGAAGCGGCGTGGCGCGATCTTCGGCAGCTTGCCGGTGGCTGCCTTGTCGCGATATTCGCGATCGACGTCGAGCAGGAGATCGACGGCCGGCGCACTCCGCGGCTTGTCCACCAGGCCACGACGCCGGCCGAGCAGTGACGCGATCCCCGCACGGATTGCCGCGGCACGGCGCTTGCCGATTCCCGGCACCGCTTCGAGCGTCCCGTCGTGCGCTGCCACTTCCAGGGCTTCGAGCGAGTCGACGTTGAGCGTGTCGTGGATCGTTTCGGCGAGTTTCGGTCCGATCCCCGGTATCGACCGGAAGCGCTCCTCGGGCGCGGACTCGCCGCGCAGCCGATCGAGCAGCGCCAGGTGCCCCGTCCGCGCGATCTCCTCGATCGACGAGGCCAGTCCCTGTCCGATCGCCTGCAGGCGCACGAGGCCCTCAACGCCTTCGGCGTCGAGCAGCTCCCGGACGTCGAAGTCGAGCGACTCGAGCGTCGCCGCCGCGCGGACGTAGGCGTTGATGCGGAACGGATTCGCCTTTTGCAGCTTCAGGAGTTCGGCGCACTCGCGGAATGCGTCCGCCACCTCGGCGTTGAACCGCTGCGGGCTGCCCGGGCGGTCGCTCTTGCGACCTCGGGCCCCGGATGTCTGGGTCGGTGCGGGACGAGTTACCACCGCTTGATTGGATCACGCGGCAGCCCGGGAGGGAATTCGTGCTTACCGCAGTGCCCGGGTCGTGGCAGTCAAGGCCGCAAAACGGCCGGGCGTTTCCGCGGGACGCATCGATGCGCCCGGCACTGCGGCGCAGCGCCGGACACCGTCTTGTCGATCCGGCCCTGGCGGGCTAGGCGCGCTGCTTGCGCCGGGAGGAACTCCGCTGCCGGCCGCCACGCGAATCCGGCGCGCTGGCGCGTTTCTTCTTCGCCCCCTTGTTGCCGGGGTTGCCACGCCGTGCATTCGGGCGTGCGGGCCGGCCTTGCTGCAGCGGTTCGGCGGCAATGCGCGGATCCGGCTCGTAGCCCGGGACGATCTCCTTGTCGATCTTGCGCCCGAGTACCCGCTCGATATCCTTCAGCAGTTTCGCTTCGTCGACACACACGAGTGATACCGCGTGGCCGTCCTGGCCGGCGCGCGCCGTGCGACCGATACGGTGCACGTAATCTTCCGGGACGTGCGGCAGCTCGTAGTTGACGACGTGCGGCAGCCGGTCGATATCGAGTCCGCGAGCCGCGATGTCCGTCGCGACCAGGACCCTGACCTTGCCGGATTTGAATTCGGCGAGAGCTTTCGTGCGTGCGCCCTGCGACTTGTTGCCGTGGATCGCGACGGCATCGATGCCGTCAATGCAAAGCTGCTTCGCGAGCCGGTTGGCGCCGTGCTTCGTGCGGGTGAAGACCAGCACCTGGCGCCAGTTGCCCTCGCCGATACGGTGCGACAGGAGTTCGCGCTTGCGGGCCTTGTCGACCGGGTGCGCGATCTGGATGACGCGCTCCGCAGTGGTGTTTCGCGGCGCGACCTCGATTTCGACCGGTGCGTGCAGAAGGCTCGACGCGAGTTTCCGGATCTCCGTCGAGAACGTGGCCGAAAACAGCAGGTTTTGCCGCTCGGCGGGCAGCGCCGAAATGACCTTGCGGATGTCGCGGATGAAGCCCATGTCGAGCATGCGGTCCGCTTCGTCGAGAACGAGGACTTCGACGTTCGACAGGTCTATCGTGCCCTGCTGCAGGTGGTCGAGCAGCCGGCCCGGCGTTGCGACGACGATGTCGACGCCTTCGCGCAGGCGGGAAATCTGTGGCCGGATGCTGACGCCGCCGTAAATCTGCAGCGAGCGCAGCGGCAGGTTACAGCCGTAGTTGCGGACGCTGTCACTGACCTGTGCGGCGAGTTCACGCGTCGGCACGAGTATCAGTGCGCGCACGCAGCGACGCGGCGTCGTCGATGCCGCCAGCCGCTGCAAGAGCGGCAGGGTGAAGCCCGCCGTCTTCCCGGTGCCCGTCTGGGCACTGGCCAGGATGTCGCGGCCCTCGAGTATGTGCGGGATCGCTTCGCGCTGGATCGGGGTTGCTTCGCTGTAGCCCTGTTTTTCGACAGCACGCAGCAATTCGGCCGAAAGGCCGAGTTCTTTGAATAACATGTGGTGTAGCTCCGAATCGTCTGACCCGGAGCTGCAAACAACTGTGCCCGGTTCGGCCCAGACTGGAAATCTTGAAAGGTGACTCCGGGAGCGCCGATTGCGGTCCGGAGGATATGGCGCAGACCGATGTGCGCCAAGGCGGGGCGGACTGTAACAGAATAATCCGGGCAGGTGCGGGTTATTTGTCACACTGCACGGGTTCGCGGCATTATCGAGCTACGGGACTGACAGCGCGCTCGATAACGAGTCGGTCCGGTGACCGCGACATTCATCCGAGAGAGGAGGCCGCCCCGGCGGCACCAGCCCATGCCTGCAAAGTTACCCCTGTTCCCGTCGACGATCGTCGGCAGCTACGCACAACCGAACTGGCTCATCGATCGCGACAAGCTGAAAAAGCAGTTCCCGCCGCGCACGCGGGCAAAGGAACTCTGGCGCATCGATGACGCGTTCCTGCACGAGGCGCAGGACGATGCAACCCGGCTCGCGATCCTCGACCAGGAGCGGGCCGGTCTCGACATCGTGACCGACGGCGAGATCCGGCGCGAGAGTTACTCCAACCACTTCGCGACCGCGCTCGACGGCGTCGATCTCGACAACCCGGGCAAGGCGCTCGACCGCAGCGGGGAGCCCGTGTTCGTGCCGCGCATTGTCGGTCCGATCCGGCGTCGGCACGCCGTCGGCGTCGACGACGTGAAGTTCCTGCGCGCCAACACGGACCGGCTCATCAAGTTCACGGTGCCGGGTCCTTTCACGATGTCACAACAGGCGGAGAACGATTACTACGCGACCGACGCACAAGCCGCGATGGACTATGCAGCGGCGGTCAACGAAGAGATCCGGGATCTCTTCGCCGCCGGCGCCGACGTCGTGCAGCTGGACGAACCCTACATGCAGGCGCGTCCCGAAAAGGCCCGGGAATACGGCGTCGATGCGCTGAACAGGGCGCTCGACGGTATCGAGGGTACGACCTGCGTGCACATCTGCTTCGGCTACGCTGCGCTGATCCACGAGCGCCCCGAGGGCTATTCGTTCCTGCCCGAGCTGTCGAAGACCTGCTGCTCGCAGGTCTCTATCGAGACCGGCCAGTCGGGGCTCGACTGCAAGGTGCTCGAGTCCTTGCCGGACAAGGAGATCCTCCTCGGCGTCATCGATCTCTCGACCGAGGACGTCGAGAGCGTCGAAACGATCAAGGCGCGCGTGAAGCGTGCACTCGACTACGTCCCCGCCGAGCGCATCATCCTGGCGCCGGACTGCGGCATGAAGTACCTGTCGCGCGAGTCTGCCTACGGCAAGCTTTGCGCCATGGCCACGGCCGCAAGAGAGCTGCGCGAGGAGTACGGCGGCTGACAAGGCCCCGATCGCCTGCCCGTAATCCCCGGGTGTCGATGCGTACAAGCCCGAATTGCATATGCTGCCGGCAGGCGCAAGCTATCAATCGGGAGTAGCAAAAGAGGAGTGGCCGGGTCCCTGGTCCAGTGTGTGGTCCGGTGCCGGCCGCGCGACGAGATGGCATCAGTCCGGCCATGCATTGCAGGTCACAGGCTCACCGGGGGCAAAATCCTGTTCGCCTTGGCCGTTGCGGCCCTGGCTGCCGGAACCGCGGTCTACGTCCTCGATCGTGACTGGGCCTCGGTGCTGTTTCTCGCGCCGCTCGGTGCCTGGCAGCCCGGCCGGATCGGCCTGTTCGGCGGGCTGGCATATACGCTTCCCGCGTTCCTGCATGCCTATGCCTTCGCGCTCCTGCTGATACTGGCGCTGATGCCGTCACGGGCGGGCCGCTGGCTGGGCGCCCTCGCCTGGCTCCTCCTGGCATCCGGACTCGAGGTCCTTCAGTCCGGTGTCGTCAAGACATTCGTCGCCGAACATTTCAATGCGCTCGCCGGCACGCCGTTCGCCGGCGCCTTTTACGGCTACATAACATTCGGACGTTTCGACGCGGCAGACCTGGTCGCGACGGTGCTGGGGGTCTTCACGGCCTGGCTCACGTCATTCGCCCTGGAGAAGCAGTCATGAAGACCATCGACAAAAGGCACTTTCGGACGCTGGCCGTCGCGGCCCTGGTCGCTGTCGGGATCGCCAGTACGCTCGCAACCGGTGGTGGAGGTGGTGACAGCAACATCGCTCCGCCGCCGCCACCACCATCGATGACGCTGATCGACATTACCGCGGACAACGCCGTCGACGTGTCGACGCTCGTCATCGAGGCCATCGACCTGACCTTCGACGTCGGTGATATCACGGGCGGAGAGGTCACGCCCGGTGTGTCCAGCGCGCCGCCGCCGATGATCGCACCCGACAAGAGCCTGGGCGGCCTCGCGATGAAACCGTTTACCGACGATGCCGAGGAGATCCAGGGTTGCTTGAACGGCGGCACCGTCGACATCACGGCAAGCCTCGCCAATCCGCTGAGGTTTACCGTCGGCGACACGATCCGGGCCGTGTTCGACAACTGCGACGAGGGGGACGGCTACGTGCTCAACGGCCAGGTCGATATCGAGGTGATCGAGACCGGGGGTGATTTCCTGACCGAGTTCTTCCTTCTCGGCCTCGACGTCGTCCTGACGGACGTCGAGATCATCGACGACATGGAGACCTCGACGGCAGACGGCGGGTTCACGCTGACGCTCGACGCGCTCGACTGGCCCACGGTCTCGCAGACCATCGAGGGGGCGGAGCTCGTCTTCG
>JAZBNZ010000252.1:0-17990 GCA_036350895.1 Woeseiaceae bacterium | reverse complement strand
ATGCCTTCGATGCCACCGCCGAGCGCGGCGAGCATGTCGGGCACCGCATCCTCGAGCGACGTCGGGTCGTTCGGGTCGTGTCCCGCGATCGCTTCGAGTACGACGGCGGAATCCGCGACGCTGCGGGTCATGGGCCCGACGTGGTCGAGGGATTCGCCGAGCGGGATGACGCCGTAGCGGCTGACCCGCCCGTAGGTCGGTTTCAGGCCGACCGTGCCGTTGGCCATCGACGGGAACCGGATCGAGCCGCCGGTGTCGCTACCCAGCGCGGCAAAGCAGAGACCGGCGGCAACCGCGACGCCGGATCCGCTGGACGACGCGCCGGACCAGTAGTCGGCATCCCACGGATTCACCGGGATATCGAAATCCGGGTGGTAGCCGGCCATTGCGCCTTCGGTGAGGTTCAGTTTGCCGAGCAGCACGGCGCCGGCAGCTTCGAGCCGCGCAACGGCGGTGCCGTCATGGTCGGGCACGAAGTCGCGGTAAACGGACAGTCCGCCCATCGTTCGTGTGCCCTTGGTGTAGCAAAGATCCTTCACGGCGATGGGCATACCGTGCAGCGGTCCGCGGTAGCGGCCGTTCGCGATTTCCTGCTCGGCAGTTTCGGCCGCCGCCAGCGCGCGCTCCGCGGTGACGGTCGCATAGCTCTTGAGCCTGCCGTCGACCGCCTCGATCCGGGCGAGCATCGCGCGGGTCAACTCGACCGGCGAGAGCTGGCCGGATTCGATGAGCCGCGCCACGTTCGTCAGCGACGCATAGTGGAGTTCATCGGGCGTGGTGCTCGCGGGCGCCGCGGCGGACGGCGGTTCGCCCGGCGGCCGGTCTTCCTGTGAGCAGGCGGGCAGCGTGCTGCCGATGGCCCCGAGACCGGCGAGCCTGAGGAAATGACGGCGCGTGACTTCGTCCGGGCCGGTACTGCCCCAGCGGGCCGGTCGAGCCCCGGGATTCTTCTTCTGCATTCGGAATACCTCGCTTGCGGCGTCGTTGGGTCGAACCCTGGTGCTTCAGCCCGGACGAGCCCGGGACCAAAGACCCGGCGCAGGCGTCCGTGCCGGGCCTTCGCGGACGGTGGTTCTGGCCGACCGGTCAGTCTTCGTGGTGTTCGTGATCGTCACCGTCGCCTTCATCGCCATGATGATGCTCGTGCTCGTCGTCATGGCCGTCGTCGCCGTGATGGTGTTCGTGCTCGTCGCCATGGCCGTCGTCACCGTGGTGATGCACGTGCTCGTCGCCGTGGCCGTCGTCACCGTGATGATGCTCGTGTTCGTCGCCGTGGCCGTCGTCACCATGGTGGTGTTCGTGTTCACTCGAATGGTCGTCCGCGGCAACCGTTTGTGGTGCTGCGAAGGCAAGGACGGCGAGGCCGAGTATCGCTGTCAGCAGTATCGAATGCCTGGATATCATCGTTCGAATTCCTCAATCAAATCGTCTGAACCGGGATTATTCTGCTTGAAACCCGAGGGACGTCAACACGAATTTACAATGCCGGGCGTCGATAATCCCGGGTTTTCGACCATCAGGCCCGGGTTGGCCGTGCATACCCGCGCCCCGAATGCGCCTTGTCTGCGGCGACGTGGAAGGCCGTTCGTTCAGGTCGCGTCGGCCGTTGTCGAGCGAATGTAATCCTCCACCTGCCGCTCGAGCAGTGTCAGCGGCAGGGGTCCCGCGCCGATGACGGCGTCGTGAAAGTCCCGGATGTCGAACCGGTCGCCGAGTTCACGGCGGGCGCGCTCGCGGAGTTCGAGTATCTTCATCATGCCGAGCTTGTAGCCTAGCGCCTGTCCGGGGTTGACAAAAAAGCGCTCGACCTCGGTGACGATGTCGCCCTCGGACAGCGGCGTACTATCCTGGAAATACTCGATGCATTGCTCCCTCGTCCAGCGCTTCGCATGTATGCCGGTGTCGAGGACGAGGCGGACGGATCGCCAGAGTTCGTTCTGCAGGCGGCCGAAGTTCGCGTAAGGGTTCTCGTAGAAGCCCATCTCGCGAGCGAGCTGCTCGGCATAGAGTGCCCAGCCTTCGATGAAGGCGCCGTAGCCCGAATACTTGCGAAACTCCGGCAGGCCGTCGAGTTCCTGCGCCAGTGCAATCTGGAAATGATGACCCGGCGCCGACTCGTGGTAGGTGATCGCGGTGAACACGTACTTCTGCACGCTCGTCATGTCCGCCAGGTTGGCGTAGTAAATGCCGGGCCGGCTGCCGTCCTCGGAGGGCCGGTTGTAGAAGGCGATGCTGGTCGAGTTCTCGCGCCAGGGCTCGACGCGGCGGACTTCGAGTCCGGCTTCCGGCACGGCGCTGAAGTAATCGCCGACCGTCGCGTAGATCTCGGCGATCTGCCGGCGTGCGTCGTCGAGGAACTGCTCGCGTCCCCGGTCGGAGTCCTCGTAGTAATTGTTCGGGTCGTTTCGGATGAACTCGAAGAACTCCGCGAGCGTGCCGTCGAAACCGACCTCGTCCCGGATGGCGCGCATCTCGTCATGGATGCGGGCGACGTCACTGAGACCGATCTCGTGTATCTCGTCCGCACTGAGGTCGAGTGTCGTGTGATGCCGGATCCGGTTCCGGTAGTAGGCATCTCCGTCGGGCAGGGACCAGACCCCGCGGTTGCCGGTCGCCAGCGGCTCGATTCTCTCGACCTGGTCGATCAGTGCCGCGAAACCCAGTGCGAAAGGCCCGCGCAGGGCAGCCGAAGCCCTGAGCAGCAGCTCTTCGCGGCGTGCTGCATCGAGTTCGAGCGCGTCGATCTTGTTTTCGAAGTCGGTGAAGACGGCGTTGTCGCGATCGGTATCCTCGATGGGCGCACCGGAGGACATGTTGCGTGCATCGGTCAGGACGGCCGGGAACGAGAACGCCGGCGCAACGACGCCGAACCCGGCGCGATCCCCGAGTTTGACGGCGAATTCCTTCAGGACGGTCTCGAGGTTCTCGAGCCGGGATATGTAGTCCTCGGCGTCGTCGGCCGATTCGATCGGGTGATTGTTCTGCAGCACCGTGATCAGTTCACTGAGCTGCCCGTTGAATTGGTCCACGACGTAGTGATGACGCAGGAATTCGTGGTCGGCTATCGCCTGCTCGGCTTCGAAGCGGAACAGGTCATAGCTGAGCCTGTCCTGTGGGTTCAGCGTGTCGTAGTCGAACTGCTCGAGCATGTCCGCGAGCGCCTGCCGGGTGCGCTCGATGCGGGCGGCCTCCGCGGCATCGGAGAAGTCGTCCCACTGGCCGAGCTCGTCGGTCTTGCGCCCGAGCATCGACTGCCGGATCGGGCTCTGCGCGAGTTCGCGTTCGAAAACGCCGTCGAGGAATTCGTTGAGGCTGACCGTGGCCTCGGCCCGGACCGCTTCGTCAGCCCCGGTTTCGGCGCCGGGCTGGCAGGCAGCGGCGAGTATCAATGCCGTTGCGGCGAGCAGTGTGCGGCAGAGTGAATGCATCCGTAATTGCCTCCGGTATCTTGTCGTCGGCATCCGCTAGCCTGGACTATTCATGAATAGTCCAGGCTAGGAGCCGTAGATGCGTCCCGGCAGCCAGGTGACCAGCTCCGGAAACAGTGCGAGCAGGATCAGCGCGAAGACCTGTATCGCGACGAAGGGCATGACCCCGCGGTAAATGGCGCCCGTGGAGACCTCGGGGGGCGCCACGCCGCGCAGGTAAAAAAGTGCGAAACCGAAAGGCGGAGTCAGGAACGACGTCTGCAGGTTGATCGCGATCATGATGCCGAGCCAGACCGGGTCGAGTCCCATGGCCAGCAGCACCGGGCCCACGATCGGCACGACGACGAAGGTAATCTCGATGAAGTCGAGCACGAAGCCCAGCAGGAACATGATGATCATGACGACGAGCACGGCGCCGAAGACGCCGCCCGGCAGCCCCGACAGGAGTTCGTGTACCGCGTCGTCGCCGCCGTAGCCCCGGAAAACGAGCGAGAAGACCGAGGCCCCGATCAGGATCATGAAGACCATGCTGCTGATCCTGAGCGTCGCGCGCATGACGTCCTCGAGACGCTCGCGGTCGAGCTGTCCGCGCACGACGGCCAGCAACAGTGCGCCCAGCCCGCCAACCCCGGCGGCTTCCGTCGGCGTCGCCAGCCCGGCGAGGATCGAGCCCAGCACGGCGAAGATCAGGGCCAGAGGCGGGAACAGCGCGCGAACGATCGCCAGGACAGTGACGCGGTCTTCCGGCCCGCGTTCGTGCGCCGGCATGACGTCCGGCCGGAACAATGCGAGCACCACGATATAGCCGACGTACAGGGCGACGAGGAGCAGGCCCGGGATCAGCGCGCCGGCAAAGAGGTCGCCGACCGACACGGTCTTCGGCGAGAAGACGCCCATCGCGAGCTGGGCCTGCTGGTACGAGGACGTCATGACGTCGCCCAGCATCACGAGGATGATCGACGGCGGGATGATCTGGCCGAGCGTGCCGGAGGCACAGATCGTCCCTGCCGAGATGTCCGGGGAGTAGCCCCGTTTGAGCATCGTCGGCAGCGACAGCAAGCCCATCGTGACCACGGTCGCCCCGACGATGCCGGTACTGGCCGCCAGCAGCATCCCGACGAGCGTCACCGAGATGCCGAGGCCGCCGCGAAGGCTGCCGAACAGCCGGCTGAGCGTGTCGAGCAGTTCCTCGGCGATCCGCGCCCGCTCGAGCATGACCCCCATGAAGACGAACAGCGGCACCGCGATCAGCGTCTCGTTGGACATGATCCCGAAGATGCGGTTCGGCAGCCCGGTCAGCAGGGCATCGTTGAAGGCGCCGGTCGCGACACCCACGCCGGCGAAGATCAGCGCCGTTCCCCCCAGCGTAAACGCGACCGGGAAGCCGGCGAGAAGCACGACGATTACTGTCAGGAACAGGAGGCCCGACACCCACTCCATCAGCGGTCGCCTCCCGGCTCGAGGCTGAGCGCCCGGAACGACCGGAGCCCGAGGCTGAGACCCTGCAGGGCTAGCGCCGCGGGCATGACGACGAGCACCGATTTCAGCAGGGGCACCATCGGGTAGGGCAGGCCGCCGGATTCGCGCGAGGCCTCACCGATCCGCCACGACGTCGCGACGAAGTCCCAGGACGACCAGCCGATCCAGCCGCACAGCGGCAGCAGGAACAGGACCACACCGAGCAGGTCGACGACGGCCCTGCCGCGCTCCCCGAAGCGCCGGTAGAACACGTCGACGCGGACGTGCTCTTCGTGCTCCAGGGTGTAGGCCGCGCCGAGCATGAAGACGACGGCGTGCATCCAGGTCACGGATTCCTGGAGCCAGATGAAGCCGATATCGAAGACGTAGCGAAGGACGACGACCAGGCAGGTCACCAGCACCATCGCGAGCGTCAGCCAGGCCGTAAGACGGCCGGTCAGCTCGCTCAGGCGATCGATAATCGTGGCTTGCCCGCCCTTCGCCTGCACGTCCCGAGCCCTTACGGCCGCCAGAACATCGGCGTGATCAGTACGAGCAGCGTGAAGATCTCGAGGCGCCCGAGCAGCATGCCGGCGATGGCGATCCATTTCCCGGTGTCCGAAATGGTCATGAAGCCGCCGGCGACGTCACCGAGCCCCGGGCCGAGGTTGTTCAGTGTCGCGGCCACCGCCGAGAATGCCGTCACCTGGTCGAGGCCGGTGAACATCATCGCGAGCATCATGAAGCCGAAGACGACGATGTAGACCGAGAAAAATCCCCAGACTGCGTCGACGACGCGATACTGGACGGCCTTGTTGCCGAGCTTGACCGGGATCTCGGCGCTCGGGTGCACCAGGCGGACGATCTCGCGTACGCCCTGCTTGTAGATCAGTAACCAGCGGATGACCTTGATGCCGCCTGCCGTCGAACCCGCGCAGCCGCCGATGAAGCTCGCGAGTACGAGCAGGGCCGGCAGGCTCAGCGGCCATGCCGAGAAGTCGGCGGTCGTGAAGCCCGTCGTCGTCGCGATCGAGACCGCCTGGAAGGTGCCCTCGATCAGCGAATAGGAGACAGACTCGCCGGTCATGAGCAGCGTGAGGACCACGATGACCGAGACCACGAACAGGAAGACCGAATAGGCCCGGAACTCCGGGTCCTCGAGGTAATGCCGGATCGACACGTAGCGCCAGGCGAAGAAATGCAGCGAGAAGTTGATGCCGGCGAGAAACATGAACACGATCGCGACGAGATCGATGGCCGTGGAGTCGAAGTAACCGATGCTCTGGTCGTGCGTCGAGAACCCGCCGATGGCGACGGTCGAGAACGCGTGGCACAGCGAATCGAACCAGTTCATGCCGGCGGCCTTGTAGCCGAGCATGCAGGTCAGCGTGAATCCCAGGTAGAGGTACCACAGGGCCTTCGCGGTCTCGGTGATGCGGGGGGTCAGCTTCGTGTCCTTGACCGGCCCCGGCGTCTCGGCGCGGTACAGCTGCATGCCGCCGACGCCCAGCATCGGCAGCACGGCGACGGCGAGGACGATGATGCCCATGCCGCCCAGCCACTGCAGCTGCTGGCGGTAATACAGGATCGACTGGGGCAGGTCGTCGAGCCCGGTCAGGACCGTGGCGCCGGTCGTCGTCAGGCCCGATATGGACTCGAAGGCGGCCTCGGTGAAAGTGAGGTTGAGCATGTCCGCGAAATACAGCGGTGCCGAGCCGGCGAGTCCCAGTACGGCCCAGAACGACGCGACGACCAGGAAGCCGTCGCGCAGCCTCAGTTCCTTCTTGACCCGTGCGACCGGCAGGAACAGCAGCACGCCGGCGGCGAACACGAGGCCGAAGCCTTCGAAGAACGCCAGCCACTCGCCGTCCGAAAACAGCAGGCTCACGAGGATCGGCGGCAGCATCGTAATGCTGAACATCATCAGCAGGAGCCCGAGGATGCGCTGTACGACGGGGAAGTTCATTCAGACGAACGACACGCCGACCTGGAAGAGCTGCTCGATCCGCTCGATCTTGCGCCGGTCCGTCATGAACAGGATGACGTGGTCATCCGTCTCGATAACGGTGTCATGGTGTGCGATGAGGACGCGGTCGTCGCGCACCAGCGCCACGATGGCCGACCCCGGTGGCAGATCGATCTCCTCGATCGAGCGCCCGACGACCCGCGATTCCTCCTTGCTGCCGTGCGCAATCGCCTCGATCGCCTCGGCGGCGCCGTGACGCAGCGAATGCACCTTGACGACGTCACCGCGCCTGACGTGGGCGAGGAGCGAACCGATGGTGATCTGCTGCGGCGAGATGGCAATGTCGATGTTGCCGGACTCGACGAGGTCGACGTAGGACGGCCGGTTGATCAGCGCCATGACCTTGTGGGCGCCGAGCCGCTTGGCGAGCATCGAGCTCAGGATGTTCGCTTCCTCGGAGTTCGTCAGCGCACAGAAGACGTCGACGTTGTCGACGTTCTCCTCCAGCAGGAGCTCCTCGTCGGCAGCGTCGCCGACCAGAACGATCGCCTTGGAGACCCGCTCTGAGATCGCTTTCGCGCGCTGCGGGTCGCGCTCGATGATCTTGACCTGGTTGGTCTGCTCGAGCGCCAGTGCAAGCCGGATGCCGATGTTGCCGCCGCCGGCGATCACGACGCGCCGCACCGGGTCCTCGAGGCGCCGGATTTCGCTCATGAACACGCGGATGTCCTTGCGGTCCGCGATGAAGAACACTTCGTCGCCGTCCTGCACGACGGTGTCGCCGTCCGGCAGCATGGCTTTGCCCTGCCGGTAGATGGCCGCAATGCGGCCCTCGGTATTCGGGATGTGTTCCTTCAGCGTCGCGATGCGCTGGCCGACCAGCAGACCATCCCGGTCGGAGATGACGCCGACGAGCCGGACCCGGCCATCGGCGAAGCCGAGCACCTGCGAGGCGCCCGGGTACAGGATCAGCTGCTCAATGAACTCGCAGACGAGCTGCTCCGGACTGATGCGGACGTCGATCGGGATCGCGTCCTGCGCGAAGAGTTTCTTCGCGTTCATGTACTCGGCCGCGCGGATGCGCGCGATCTTCGTCGGCGTATGGAACTGCGTGTAGGCGACCTGGCAGGCCACCATGTTGGTTTCGTCGCTGTCCGTGAGCGCCACCACGATGTCGGCGTCCTTCGCGCCGGCGCGCTGCAGCACGTCCGGGTACGCGGCGTGACCGACGACCGTCCGAATGTCGAGGCGGTCCTGCAGTTCCCGAAGCACCTCGGGCCTCATGTCCACCACGGTGACTTCGTTCGCCTCTTCGCGCGACAGGTGGTAGGCGGCGGATGATCCGACCTGACCTGCGCCGAGAATCAGAATCTTCATTGTTATTGTCGGGCCTGGTTGCTTGCCACTTCCATTCCGGCAGTCGCTACCGGCGTCCAGTTTACATCAGATCGAGGTTCGCATAGGACAGGACGAGCCATTTCGTACCGGCCGTCTCGAAGTTCACCTCGACCCGGGCGTGCGGTCCCTGGCCCTCGCAATTGAGGATCACGCCGTCGCCGAACTTGCCGTGCCGGACCCGCTGGCCGAGGCGTATTCCCATATCGGCTTCCGGGGACGTGGTACCCGTCCGGCGATGCGGCACGCGGGCCGGCCGCGAGACCTGGACCTTGGGGCGGATCTCCTCGAGGCACTCGGCCGGGATCTCGCGGATGAAACGCGAGGGCATCGAGTAGCTGTCGGTGCCGTGCAGCCGGCGCTGCTCGGCGTGCGTGACGTAGAGCGCCTGCATCGCGCGCGTGATCCCGACGTAGCACAGGCGTCGCTCTTCCTCGAGGCCCTGCGGGTCCGTTGCCGAGCGCTGGTGCGGGAACAGCCCGTCCTCCATGCCGGCCAGGAACACGAGCGGGAATTCGAGGCCCTTCGCCGAGTGCATCGTCATGAGCTGCACGCAGTCCTCCCAGGCGTCGGCCTGGCCCTCGCCGGCCTCGAGCGCGGCGTGGGCGAGAAATTCGTCGAGTGGCGTCATCTCTTGTGCGGGGTCGGGTTCGAAACCCTTGGCAGCGCTGACGAGTTCCTCGAGGTTCTCGATGCGGGTCTCGCCCTTTTCGCCCTTTTCCTTCCTGTAGAACTCCACGAGGCCGCTCATCCCGATCACGTGATCGACCTGGTCGTGGAGCGGCAGCCCGCGGGTCTCGCGCGCCAGCCGCTCGATCAGCGTCATGAACGCGTTGACGGCGTTGGCGGCACGCCCGGCGAGCTCGTCGCTCGCGAGTGCCCCGGCGGCGCGCCACATCGAGCAGGCGTTCGCCCGCGCGTAGGAGCGCATCATCTCGACCGTGCGAGCGCCGATGCCGCGCGTCGGCCGGTTCACGATGCGTTCGAACGACGAGTCGTCGTTGCGGTTGACGATCAGGCGCAGGTAGGCGAGTGCGTCCTTGATCTCCTGGCGCTCGAAAAAGCGCAGGCCGCCATAGACGCGATACGGGATACGGGCGTTGATCAGCGCCTCCTCGAGGACGCGCGACTGCGCGTTCGACCGGTACAGCACGGCCGCATCCTGCCGGGCGTTGCCCTGGTCGCTCCAGTCCTTAAGCCGGCCGACGATGAAGTCCGCCTCGTCGCGCTCGTTGTAGGCTGCGTAGACCCGGATCGGCTCGCCGGATGCGCCCTCGGTCCAGAGATTCTTGCCCATGCGCTCGTTGTTGTGCGCAATGACGGCATTCGCTGCGTTGAGGATCGTGCTGGTGGAGCGGTAGTTCTGCTCGAGCTTGATGACGCGGGTGCCCGGGAAGTCCTTCTGAAACTGGCGGATGTGCTCGACCCGGGCGCCGCGCCAGCGGTAGATCGACTGGTCGTCGTCACCGACCGCGAACGGGATGCCGGTCTTGCCGGCGAGCAGGCGCAGCCAGGCGTACTGGATGGCGTTCGTATCCTGGAACTCGTCGACGAGGATATGTGTGAACCGCCGCCGGTAATGGGCCAGCAACTCCTCGTTGTCGCGCCAGAGCTCGTGGGCACGCAGCAGGAGTTCCGCGAAGTCGACGAGGCCGCCCCGCTGGCATACGTCTTCGTAGGCCTGGTAAAGGTCGATAAGCTCGCGGCGGTTCGGGTCGTTCTCGTCGTCGAGATGCCCGGGTCGGAGTCCCTCGTCTTTCTGCGCGTTGATGAAGTACTGCACCTCGCGCGGCGTGAAGCGGCCGTCGTCCACGTCGAGGCTCTTCAGGAGCCGCTTGATGATGCGCTGCTGGTCGTCGGCGTCGATGATCTGGAAGCCCTGCGGCAGACCGGCCTCGCGCCAGTGGCGACGCAGGAGGCGGTGGGCGAGCCCGTGGAAGGTCCCGACCCACAGGTGGTTGACGGGCATGCCGAGCAGCGACTCGATGCGGCCGCGCATCTCGCTCGCCGCCTTGTTCGTGAACGTCACGGCAAGGAGGCTCTGCGGTGACAGCCCCTCGACGTCGATCAGCCACGCCGCGCGATGCACGAGCACGCGCGTCTTGCCGCTGCCGGCGCCGGCAATGACCAGGGTCGGCTCGGCCGGGGCCGTGACGGCCTCGCGCTGCGCCTCGTTCAGCTTGTCGAGAATGGGGGTGACGTCCATGCGATCGGCACGGCCTGAAAGCGCGTCATGGTAGCAAACATCGCCGCACGTCTGGACGGCCTTTCGCGGCGGCAGCGTTCGCGAAACGGCTTGCGGTGTAGGATACTCGACGCCTGCCATGTGACTGAGTGTGAGTCGCGCCGCGGGCCCCGGACGATCAACGACAGGAAAGAGAGCAGAATGACAGCACCGAATCCGGGTGTCGCAGACCGGCTCGCGGGCTTCGCCAGGCGTCGCCGCCGCTGGCTCCTGGCTGGCGCAGCGGTTCTGCTCGCTTATGCTCTCGCCGGTTTCTTCCTCGCGCCCTGGCTGCTGAGGAATGCGGCGATCGATACGGTGGATACCCGCTTCGACGCGGAACTGAGGCTCGCCCGGGTGGCCATCAATCCGTTTGCGATGAGCCTCGAAATCAACGGCCTGGAATTCGACGGCCCGGCCGGGGAACCACTGGCACGGGCCGGCGGCATCTACGTGAACTTCGAACTGAGCTCCCTGTTCCGGTGGGCCTGGACGTTCTCGGAAGTCCGTTTCGATGCGCCGGAGCTGTTCATCGCCCGCGACGAATCGGGTGCCCTCAATCTCGAGGCACTGACCGGGACCGCAGGCGGTGCTGCCGAGGCCGAGGCGCCGGAACCCGCCACGACCGTCCCGCGCCTGTTCGTTCACCGCTTCGGCATCCATGCGGCACGCGTCGACTGGAAGGACGGCGTGCCGCCCGAGCCCGTCGAGACCGTATTCGGCCCGGTATCGGTCGAGATCGACGAACTGAGCACCTTGCCGGGGAAGGCCGGCCAGAAGACCGTGGTTATCACGACCGAGACCGAGGGCACGCTGAGCTGGAGTGGAACGCTCGCGCTGAATCCCTTTTCGTCTGTCGGCCATGCCTCGTTGCAGGGCTCGCACTTTGCCCTGGCGTCCGCCTACATTCGTCATGAGACCGGTCTCGACATTGTCGATGGGACAGCCGGTATCGATCTCGATTACTCGGTGACGACCGGTGCCGACGGCCAGCTCGGCGCAGCGATCGAGAATGTCGACCTCGAACTCACCGGGGTTCGGATCAATACCTTCCATGCCGAGCCGGACGATGTTCGTCAACCCCGTGAGTTCCTGAACCTGCCGCGCATCGCGCTGAGCGGCGGTACCGTACGCTGGCCCGAGCGCACGATCAGTCTCGCCGAGCTGGACATCGATGACGCGACGCTCGACCTCCTGCGCCTCGCGAGCGGGGAGTTCGACTTCGCCCGCCGGCGTGAGGCGGCCGAGGCGGCGGCGTTGCCGGCGGATACAGCCGCGGAGGATGCAGAGCCCGGCCCCCCGTCCGACTGGCGCATCGACCTCCAGCGCCTCGCACTCAACGACTCTGCGTTTTCGCTCGTCGATCGCAGCGTCGAACCGGCGGCCAACATCGGTGCGCAGGACGTGAACCTCGAAGTGCGGCAGATCAGCAACCGGCCCGGTGCCGCGTTCCCGACGACCTTGATCCTCTCGGCGCTGGAGGGCGGTACGGTCGCGTTGAGTGGTGACGTGACCGTCCTGCCGGAGCCCGTGGTCGAATTCGACGTGGCCATCGAGGCACTCGCACTGCAGGGTGCGCATCCGTACGTCCAGCCGCTCGCCGACGTGCGCCTGGATTCCGGATACCTGGACCTCGTCGGGCACCTGCGCCACGATGCCGGGCAGCCGCTCGGCGTTGCGGCCGATCTCGATATCGTGGATTTCCTGATCACGGAGACGGACGAGGGGACACGCCTCGGCAGCTGGGCGCGCCTGTCAGTCGACCAGCTCGAGCTGAGCCTTCGTGACAATACGCTCGACATCTCCGAGGTTCGCGTCGAGCAACCCTACGGCGATATTCGCATTGCGGCCGACGGCAGCGTCAACCTCGGTCGCGTGTCCCGCCGTCCGGCTGGCGACGAGGAGGACGTGCCGCCAGCCGACGAGGCGGCTGAGCAGTTCGACTCTGCTGCCACAGCCTTCCGGGCCACCATCGGCCGCGTCCTGATCGACGACGGCTCCGCCGATTTCGTCGATGAGTCCCTGCCGCTGCCCTTCTCGGCCAGGATCAAGAGTCTCGATGGCGCCCTGACGACGATAGCCACGGACAGTGAGGAGCCCTCGAGCGTCGACCTCGAAGGGACCGTCGACGAGCACGGCCTGGTTCGCATCTCCGGCGTCGTCACGCCACTGGATTTCGCCCGCAACACGGACATGAACGTCGCTTTC
This sequence comes from Woeseiaceae bacterium, assembly GCA_036350895.1. Lineage (GTDB taxonomy): Bacteria > Pseudomonadota > Gammaproteobacteria > Steroidobacterales > Woeseiaceae > UBA1847. The sequence continues at coordinate 5,311 of JAZBNZ010000252.1, read as the reverse complement.
GAAAACGTTGACGTCCCCAAGTTCTCTGCGTACTCGATACCGTTCGCGGGCAGGCGCATCGCCAGCGGTCGCCTCGATATCGATCTCGGCTACCGGATCATCGATCGCCAGCTCGTCGGTGGCAACAGGATAATCCTGCGGGACTTTGAACTCGGGGAAAAGGTGCCGCATCCCGGCGCGCTGAGCCTGCCGCTGGGGCTTGCCGTCGGTCTGCTGAAGGATCCCTCGGGAAAGATCGACATCGATCTGCCCGTACGCGGAGATCTCGACAATCCGGAGTTCGCGATCGGGCGGGTGATCGCCGGGGCGCTCGCGAACCTGATCGTAAAGATCGTGGCTTCGCCCTTCGCGCTGCTGGGGAACCTCGTTGGTGCCGAGGCCGACGAACTCGAGTACATCAATTTCCTGCCCGGCCGGGCAGACCTCACGCCGCCGGAGATCGAGCGGGTCGGAAAGCTCACCGAGGCCCTGACACTCAGGCCCGTGCTGCGCCTCGAGATCAGCGGCGTCATAGACCGGGAAGCCGATTCGCTCGCACTCAGGACGACGAGCGTCGACGCCAGGATCGAGACGAGACTGCAGGCCGATGCGAGCGCCGGGGGTGACGAGGCCGGTTTCACGGCGCGGCGCAGCGCCGCGATCGAGGCAATGTACCGTGAATCGACCGGCGCCGAGGCGGGCGAGCTGCAGGTCCTTGGCGAGCAGTTCACGAGCACGGACATCGATGCCGAGACCGGCGCGGAAACCCGCCGTTTCGATGCGCTCGCCTATTCCGCGGAACTGCGCAGACGGTTGATCGAGGCCGAACCGGTAACCGAGGACGCGCTGGTCGCGTTGGCACGGGAACGCGCGAGTAGCACGCGGGCAGCCGTCATCGAAGCCGAGCCTTCCCTCGAGTCCCGCGTGACAGTCGTCGACCTGCGCGAGGAAGAACCAGGCGGTGACGAGGATGTCGTCAGGATGAAGGTCTCCCTGTCGGTGGGCGCCGCCGACGGGAACCCGCCCTGATTTGTCTCAGGGCGCCCAGCGTACGCTGAGCGCGTAGCGGCTGCGGTCGTACTGGATGCGGAGGTCGTTCGAGACGACTTCCCTGAGGTTCGCCTCGGCGACGAGCGCGAGGCTCGGCGTCATGCGGAACTCGGCGATCAGGCTTGCCCAGGCTTCCTCGCGGGTCTTCGGCCCGCCGATCGGTTCGTTGAAGGCAAAGGCATTCGGGTAGTCGAACAGCCGGTACTCCCCGGACAGCTCGAGCTCGACGCGGTAGTGCGGTGACCAGTGAAACTCCGCAGCAAAGGCGTCGCGAATATAGTCGTTGTACCCCTGGAAACGATCCTGCCGGTCGGTGCGAACGTAGTCGAAGCCGAACCACATGGTGTCCGTGACGCGCTGCCGCGCCGTCAGCCCGATGTCGAGATAATCGTAGCGAAGCGAATCGTTGGTGATGAACTGGTTGCCGTCCAGGTCGAACGCCGGGCGGTCCGTGAACCGGCGCGAGGACTTGTCGACGGTAACGCGCAGGAGCGACGTCCGTGAGAACCGGTACTGTACGGCGCCGCCGAACAGGAAATACTCGTGATCGTACGAGGGCACGACCTCGACGTTTTCGTAATCCCACAGCTGACCCTTTACGGCGAGACTGAACCCCCAGCGCTCGCCGCGCTGGCGCAGCGTAATCTCCGGACCGTAGCGGGTGTAATTTAGGCGGTCCTCGATATTCGTGCCGTCGACCTCGCGCGGCACGCCGTCATCCGGGTCGTAGTAGGTTTCGTCGCTCTGCGCGAACGTGAACGCTGAATAGACCTCGCGCAGCCTGGCATCGGAGACCCGGGCGTATTCGTTGCCGAAGCTGGCCTCGTGCCGGAACTCGTTGGCGCTTTCGAGTTCGGCGTCCTGGTAGAAGCGTCCGCGCGCCCGGTACGCGAAGAAGAAGCCTTCGTTCTCGAGCGCATTGACCTGGTACTTGGCGAACAGGCTGACGGGGATATAGGCACCGCTCTGCTGGACCGGGACGATCAGCGGCAGGTTCGGGTCGGCAAGGTCGATATACGCCTCGCTCGGCGTGCGATAGGGATTGCTGTCCGTACCGAAGCCGGCGCGTGCACTCAGCAGGAAATTCGTGAAGCTGCGAGTCTTCTGCACCGACTCCGCGCGGGCCTCGATTTCGCGTCGCTCGGCCACCTCGACCCGGCGAATGCGACTGATCGCGACCGTCGCATACTCGGCGAGCGCGGCGTTCGACTGCTGGTCCCTGACGAGCCGGAACCAGCGGAGCGCCGCTTCGTCGTCCCCGAGCGCATGCGCGTTCAACCCGAGGTTGTACTGGGCGGCGACGCGGAATTCAGGTGACTCGACGGCCTCGAGCAGGGACTCGCGGGCCCTGATGTGCTGCCCTGCCCGGTAATGCGCAATGCCCATGTTGTAGTGCAGCTGCGGCGTGTCGAGGCCGGCCTCGAGGGCCTGCCGGTAGCGAAGCAGCGCGGCCCAGTACAGATCGTCGCGGAACAACCGGTTGCCGTCCGCGAACGCCTCCTCGGGCGTCATCGCCGCCGCGGGGGCGGCCGCGAACAGCGCGAGCAGGAGCGCAATGATCAGTGGTCGGTGCATATGCCGGCGGCCATGACGTTATGGAAAATGTAACGATGGCTCAAATCGGCGGCCAAAACTATGAAACAGCGCATAAAAAACGGCCCGGCACATAGCCGGGCCGCCCGGAGCGTGACCTGGTCGTCGGTCGGTGACTCGTCATCGGACCAGTCATCGGACCAGTCATCGGCCTAGTCATCGGCCTAGTCGTCGGAGTCGTCGTCGGAGTCGTCCTCCATGTCGTCATCCATGTCGTCGTCCATGTCGTCGAAGTCGTCATCGTCGTCGTAGTCGTCTTCCTCGACCTCCTCGTCTTCCTCGAAGTCGTCTTCGTCATCGAAATCGTCGTCGGATTCCTCGAGGTCCTCTTCGCCGTCGTCGTAGTCGTCGTCGTCGAAGTCGTCTTCGTCATCATCGTCGTCGAAGTACACGTCCTCGTTCCCGTCTTCGTCTTCGTCGTCATCATTGTCGTCGAAGTCGTCCTCGTCCTCTTCGTCGTCGTCTTCATCCACCGACGCATCGTCGGAGGCATCCTCGTCCTCGTCGTCGCCGAGATCGTCATCGAAATCCGGACCGCGCATCTCGGACATGAACTCGTCGAGTCCCCGTGCATCGTCGACAACTTCCATCGTGACCTCGAGATCGTCCATGTCGTCTTGCGCGAGCGCAGTCGCCGGGGCGGCAGACAGCGCCGATGCGACGGCGATCGTGATCAGGCTGGGTATCGGTTTCATGATTTTCTTCCTTGCTCAGGCACCTTGCGGTGTTCCATTCCATTGGTCAGGCTGCTTGGTCGTTACGCGCAGGCGAAATGTCTTGCTGCGCGTATCGTGTTCGAGTCGGGCTACGACAATCCCGTCGGTAGCCCGGGTCGCAATCAGCGTCAGCGGCAGGTGGTTCTTGCCGGCGTCGAGACTCGTCTCCCAGGAGATCGCCCGCTTTCCGGGGAAACCGGCCAGTTCGACCCCGTCCGGCAATTCGATCGTCAGCGTTGCATTATCGAGGGGCTGTGCCGATGCGAAGACGAAGCTGACTTCGCGCGGTGCCTCCAGCGCTATTGTTACGCCCGGCATCTCCGGTGCGACCGGTGTCGGTGAAAAGAGCATGGCACCGCCGATCATCCAGGCCACGATCCCGGCCGCGACGGCACCGCCAAATCCGGTGAGGAGCCATCGGGTACGCTGGCGACGGGCGCTGGCGCGCGCCGCCCGCGCGAGCGCCTTGTCATAAAAGTCGGCACCGGGCTCCTCGACCGGGTAGTCCCTGAGAAGCGAGATCAATGCCTCGTCGTTAGCGATTGTTTTTTCGGAATGTGTCATTGCTGTTAGCTCTCGCTTCTTAACACGATCAGGAACCGTTTTCGGTTCCATCGAGCGTCAAAATTTCTTTAAGGCGGGCTCGGGCACGGTGCAGTCGGGATTTTACGGTGCCGGCCTTGATGCCTGTAAGTGACTCAATTTCCTGAATTTTATATCCTTCCGAGTCGTGCAGGAGGACGACGACGCGGTGCTCCTCCGACAGTTTCGCGAGCGCAAGATCCAGCGTGCGCAGCGATTCCAGCCTGGCGGCATCGGTCTCTGCCGAAGGATTGCCGCCGAGATCGGCCAGCCCGCCGCCGGCCAGCTCGCCCTCTTCGACCGTCGTCAGGCGGCGGCGGGCACGCTTGCGCGTCGTATCGACGAAGCGGTTATACATAACGCGGCCAAGCCAGGTCCCAGGATCATCGAGCGAGGCCAGCGTATCGGTCCTGTCAAATGCCTTGATGAGGACCTCCTGGAAGAGATCCTCGGCATCCGGCCGATTGCCGCACAGCCGATATGCCAGCCGGTAGAGCCGGTCGAAGTGCGGCCTGAGCAAGCGCTCGAAGGCAAGCTGATCGTTGCGGTCCGTCATCGTGAGCGGAGTCTAGAGCCGTGGTCCGGCACCGCAAGGGCCGAGTCGGCAATTTTAGGAATTACCGCCGCCGGACCGCGCGGGCAGGGTCTCAGTCGTCAAGCGCGAACATGACCGTGACGGTGGCTTCGAACGTGAGGTCGGCCGCGTTGTAGCTCTCGGCGGGGGCCGCATCGGCGGCTTCGCGCAGCATCATTCCGGATTGCAGTCGCAGCGGCGGGGGCACGACGGTGCTCGAATCGACACGCATGGCCTTGCCGAGGCGGGCCCGGAGCGCCGAGGCCAGCACGCCGGCATTGGCCGCGGCGTCTTCGGCAGCGGCGCGCAGTGCTTCGCGATAGGCGTCGCGGCGCTTGCTGCTGTCAAGACGCGGCGGCGCGACCTGGTTGACCCCGGCAGTGACGGCGCCTTCGACCAGCGGACCGAGCTTCTCGAGGTCGAGCAGCTCGACGGTCATGCGCCGCTCGGCGATATAGCCCCTCAGTTCCTGCTCTTCCTTGTCGCGATTCCAGCGGTAATCCGGTCGCACCGACGCGTCGGTCGTATTGACCCTGCCGCGCTCGATATCGAGCTCATCCGTCAGCTCGAGGACGCGCGTCGTGACCTCGGCGGCGACTGCCTGCGCGGCGGCGACGGTCGTCTCGCGGGCAACGATCGACATCGATACGGTCGCCTTGTCGGCCTCGACCACGGCGGTACCGGTGCCGCTGACCGTTACCGAGCGTGGCATCTCGTCGGCGCAGGCGGCGGCAGCGACGCCGAGTATCAAGACGAGCCAGGTTGTTTTCATCATCCGGGTTTCCCGTTTCCCGGGCGTTGCCGCCCTTATCTGTAT
>JAZBNZ010000251.1:0-2348 GCA_036350895.1 Woeseiaceae bacterium | reverse complement strand
GCATCGAGCAGGGCGAGCTGCGCCAGTCGCGAACTCATCGGGGTGTAGACGCTGGTGTCCTCGATGACGCGGCAAGGCAGCAGCACGTCGACGTCGGCGGCCAGCGGGGAGTCGGGATTCGTGAGCGCAACGATCGTGGCGCCCTGGCGGCGGGCGAGGCGGGCGGCCGCGACGAGGTCCGGCCAGTTACCGGTATGGGACAGGAGGACGAGTACGTCCCGCGGTGCGGCAATGGCTGCGAACTGTGCGAGTGCCGGCGCGTCGGCCAGCCAGCTGCAGGGAACGCCGAGCCTGAAGAACTTGTGGTGCGCGTCGCCCGCGACCAGGCCCGATGCCCCCAGGCCGGCAAACACGATCTGCCGGGCGCCCGCGAGCGCGGCGACCGCCTGGTCGAGGGGCATGCCGGCGAGCTCGTTGCGCACGTCCAGCAGCGCCTGGATCGAAGAGTCGAGCACTTTCGTCGCGGCCTCCGTGGCGGCGTCGTGCTCGGTGATTGCCGCATGCAGGTAGCCCTCCGGGCGGCTCAGGGCTTCGGTCAGGCGCAGGGCGAGGTCCCGGAAGCCGCGCAGCCCGACGCTGCGACAGAAGCGGATAACGGTCGGCTCGGAAGCACCGGTCGCCTCCGCAACCTCGCGCAGCGTCGCCGCCGCGGCGTCGCGGGGATGCGCCAGCACCCATTCACCGACCTTGCGCTCGGTACGGCTCAGGGAGTCCAGTCGTTGCTCGATTTGCACCAACATGTAGCAAAACTACAAAATAACGCGCATAAAAGCCAGATAAACGTGAAACAGGTTGCAAAATAGTAGTAAAATTTCATAACACTTGCAGGGACTACTGATGGCACAGCTGATTCCGGTCGAACCTTTCGACCTCATCATCTTCGGCGGCACGGGCGATCTCGCGATGCGCAAGCTCTTGCCGTCGCTGTATCACCGTGAGCGGGATGGCCAGATTACCGACGACAGCCGCATCATCGCGGCGAGCCGCGGCAGCCTCTCGCGGGACGAGTACGTCGCGCGCGTGCGCGAGTCGCTCGAGACGACGCTCAACGCGGGGGAATTCACCGAAGCGGAGTGGGCCCGGTTCGCCGAGAAACTGCACTACGTCCAGGCTGACGCGCAGGCGCCGGAGCAGTGGGGCGCGCTCGTCGACATCCTCGTGGGCCGCGAGAACCGCGTGCGAGTCGCGTACCTGTCGACGGCGCCGAGCCTGTTCGGTGCGTTCGCGACGGGCCTCAGGGACAACGGGCTGATTACCGCTCGAAGCCGGATCGTGCTGGAAAAGCCTGTCGGCCACGACTACGCATCCGCCTGCGAGATCAACGACGCGATCGGCAGCTGCTTCCCCGAGAACCAGATTTATCGAATCGACCACTACCTCGGCAAGGAGACCGTGCAGAACCTCCTGGCGCTCCGGTTTGCGAACTCGCTGTTCGAACCGCTATGGCGTCGCGGGTCGATCGATCACGTGCAGATCACCGTGGCCGAGGACCTCGGCGTCGGTAACCGGGTCGAGTTCTATGATCGTATCGGCACCCTGCGTGACATGGTCCAGAACCACCTGCTGCAGCTCGTGTGCCTGGTTGCGATGGAGGCGCCCGCGAGCCTGCACCACGATGCCGTGCGAGACGAAAAAATGAAGGTGCTGCGGGCCCTGAAGCCGATCGGTGCGGCCGAGGTCCGGCAGCACACCGTACGCGCCCAGTATCTCAGCGGTGCCATCGACGGGCAGAGCGTGCCGGGCTACCTGGAGGAACTCGGTGGCGGACCCAGCCAGACCGAGACCTTCGTTGCGCTCAAGCTCGAGATCGAGAACTGGCGCTGGTCGGGCGTGCCTTTCTATATCCGCTCCGGCAAGCGTCTCCCCGCCAAGCACTCGGAGATCATGGTGCAGTTCCAGGACGTGCCGCATTCGATCTTCACCGAGCAGGAATACAACGTGCAGCCCAACCGGCTGCTGATTCGCCTGCAGCCTGACGAGGGCGTCAAACTGTCCGTGATGGCGAAAGAGCCCGGGCCGGGCGGCTTCGATCTCCGGCCGGTGTCACTCGACCTCAGCTTCGAGGAGACTTTCGGCATTCGCTACCCGGACGCCTACGAGCGCCTGTTGATGGAAGTCCTGCGCGGTAATCCCGCGCTGTTCATGCGGCGCGACGAGATCGAGGCGGCCTGGCAATGGATCGACGGGATCGTGGCCGGCTGGGCGGAGGCTCGCCAGAAAGTGGAAACCTACGTCGCCGGTTCCTGGGGGCCCAGCGCATCGTCGCTGCTGCTCGACCGGGACAACCGCGCGTGGCACCCGGAGGAATAAATGCAGTTCAAGACTTTCGAAACCCGCGAAGCCGCGTC
>JAZBNZ010000250.1:0-4091 GCA_036350895.1 Woeseiaceae bacterium | reverse complement strand
CGGCCGAATTGGTCACTCAGGCGACACGTTCGAGTCCCATTAGACGACACCCGCAATTCATGCACCGGAGTTCCGCTCGGCTCCCATTGAACTACACCCGCAAATCAGGGAGTTACGTCTCGCTCAGGTCTGGCTGAGCATATGAGTGAGCGTGCTCGCATCGTAGACGATCCCAGCTCGACCCGGGAAGCTTTCAGAATCTAGTCGACCTCCGCCACCATTACGATGGACAACTCGTCACCGACCGCACGAGTGATGTGCCCTTTGCTACTGATGTAGTCCAGATAGGCGAGTGAGTCCGCTGTGCCCGCTGTGAAGGTTCGCTTTTGACCATCGCTCACTTCGACCTCGACCGCGCCTGTCATGACCATCATCCATTGAGGCCTGGGCACCGGGTGGAGATCACCATACCAGCCGGCCTGGAAAGCGACTATGGTGACGCCTGTCAGGTTGATGGCGATCAAGCGTCTCCAGACGTCCTCACGCAACTCGTCGACGGCCGCTTAGTCCCGTTGCGAAATCCCGGCGTTGTTGATTGCGCAATCCATTCTGCCGTAGGTCTCAACGGTCCTTAAGACCACCGCCATTACAGAGTCGCTGTCAGACACGTCGACCGGCATGAAGGTGGCATCAACGCCGTTCCTGGCGATCATATCGACGGTTTCTTTCCCGCCGTCTTCATTCACGTCGGCGACGATCACCTTCGCTCCTTCCCGGGCGACCGCCAGGACGGCGGCTCTGCCTATCCCGGAAGCAGAGCCTGTTACCAGAGCAACTTTTTCTTAAAATGCTTCCGCGTTCTCCTCGCGCTTTGTGTTGACGTCGGGTCGCGCAATGCATTCGGTGCGCGTTAGCCCGCATCTGTGTATGGAATGTTGCGGCAGGCAGCCTATCACCACAAAAGGCCGACCTCGGCACTGATCGCAAACTGATCGCCTTCCGGGCTCGCCAGCAGCCCTAGAGAGTTACTGGGTGAGACCAGCGAGCCTGCGACCGGGTCGAAGAAATAGCTCGTCTCTATACCAAACTTGATGTTCTCGAAGCCGGGCCCGTCGATCGGGTAATAGGTCCAGCCAAGCGTCAGGGTCCGGAACCGGCCGTTGTCTTCGCGCTCCTTGTCGGGGAATACACCGTCGATTCGACCGTATACTTCGTGTTTACGAACCGGGTAGAACCCGCCCTGCAGGCCGAACCCCCAGTCGTCAACGGGGTTGCCCTGCGACCGCCAGGTTGTTTGCCAGTAGTCGCCTCGTGCGAACGTATACCAGCCGTCCCCCTCCATGCTCAGCTCGGCACCGGCCTGCAGGATATCGAAAGACACGCCGGGGGCTGACTCCCGCCCTTTCTCCCAATGCAGCGAACCGCCCAGTTTCGCGACGAACTCGTCGCCGGGACGTCCGGTAAAGCTATACAGTTGCATCCACGCCGGAATGGGATCGCCTGCCAGGAAGAACTCGGTGTGCTGGCTGAGAGCGATCTCCGCATTTCGCGGGTCATTGAAACTGCGGGAAACGGCTCGCTGGCCATTGCTGACGACCCACGTATTGCGCCAGCGGCCCGGGTTCCAGTTGAACTCGATGCCCTGGAATACTGCGGTATCGAACACCGTTGCCATCGGGCTGTTGTCCTGCGTGGCCTTCGCGTGCGGTTCGGTGAACTGCTCGCGGTGCAGGTTGCTCGGAAACTGGCCGATCTTGAACGAGAATGTATCGAATAGGGTGCCGTAACTGAGGAAGTAGCTGTCCAGCTGGAAGCGTCCACCGACGGTGGTAAATGCCGGGTCCGTTTCGCCCACCGCCTGGCTGGCAATGCCCCTGAAGTCGCCGCGTACAAAATAGCCCCAGTCGCCGAAAGCTTTCCCGCCGAACCAGAGGCGTGCGCGGGGAATGGTGAAGCCGGAGTCGTCTGCCGAATTACCGGACCCGTCGTCCGCCACATGGTTGTAGACGTAGCGGGTCTGAAGGTAGCCACCCGCGGTGAGACGGTAATCGCCGTCTTCGCTGCGAATGAAGTAGCCGTTGCCGGCGGCGCCGATGAACGCCGGGCCGTCGTATCCGGAAGTCGCAAGCACGTCGACCGGATCTGTTTCGATACCGCTCGCAGGGGCGTCTTCCGGGGGCGCCTCCGCTGCCTGCGCCGGGGCGCTGGCGTCGACCGTCGTCTGCTCTAGCTCGGCCACACGAGCGGCGAGCCGTTGGTTCTCGAGTTCTGCCTGGGTGACCCTTTCCTGTAACACGCGAATCATGTCAAGCAGATCGGCATCCTGCGCCGTGGAAGTGGCATCGACCTCTGCGCCAGCCGCGCTCTCGATGAGCCCCGCCGCCAGAAGCGTGGCCGTTAGTCCGTATAGCATTAGCGATCTCGTCGACTGCAAAGTCATAGTTCCTGTCTCAGCTCGGGTTTGATCTCGAGGTGATCCGTGATCTGCGTATAACTGTCCGCGAACCGCAATACGGACATATCGTCGCCGGGTGGTCCGAAGACCTGCAAACCCATCGGTCGGCCCCTGTCGTCGAAGCCCGCCGGTACGTTCACGATGGGTAATCCGGACAGAGACCCTCCCACAACGACCTCCATCCATCTGTGGTAGGTATCCATTGCACGACCGCCGACCTCGCGAGGCCAGTGGACGTCCGCATCGAACGGGAACACCTGCGCCGTCGGAAGTACCAGGAAATCGAACTGCTCGAAAAGGGCGAGCAAGGTCCGATACCAATTGCTTCGTGACCTTACGGCACGGGACAGGTCGAGGCCCGTCAGATCGGCTCCGCCCTCCATCTCCCAGACCGCCTCCGGCTTCAGCAAATCACGCATCGAGGGGTCATCGTGGAGAGGCCTCAGACTCGGGTATAGCGTCCAGTGGCGCAACGTCAGCCACGTTTCCCATAGCTCGGCCATCGAAAAATCTGGTACGACCTGTTCTACATCGACGCCCGCGTCGATAATCGGCTGTAGCGCTGACTCGCAGACTTCGAGCACACCGGGCTCGGTCGGCAAGTACCCCCCGTAGTCACCCATGTAAGCTATGCGGAGCCCGCCGAGCGTGCGCCGCTTGGGCGCCAGGTCGAACTCGAGCTCATCTCGCAGGCTGAGCGGCATCCTCGGATCGTGGCCGCTCATCGTGACGAGCAGTTGTGCTGCGTCCTCGACCGTGCGCCCCATAGGGCCTTCGTAACCGAGCTGCTGAAAATAGACATCCACATCGTCATGGGGCACGCGACCCTGGCTCGGCCGGAATCCAATGACGTTGTTGTACGCGCCGGGATTGCGGAGCGAACCCATCATGTCGCTTCCGTCCGCAACCGGCAGCATGTGAGCGGCAAGAGCGACGGCAGCGCCACCGCTGCTGCCGCCGGCGCAGAGTCCCGGGTCATATGCATTGCGCGTAATGCCGTAAACGTCATTGTATGTCTGGGATCCGAGGCCAAATTCGGGTGTATTCGTCTTACCGATGAAGATCGACCCTGCCTCGCGCATCCGACGCACGAACAGCGCATCCGATTCGGCGCGACTTTCGGCAAATCCACGAAAGCCCGACGAGGTAATGAAACCGTCTTGGTTTGACAAATCTTTTGCAGCCTGGGGAAAACCGTGCATCCAGCCGCGGTAATTGCCCTCGTCGAGTTCGCGATCGGCGGCCGCCGCCTGAGCCATCAGATCTTCGCGATCCGCAAGGGCAACAATCGCGTTGTAAAGCGGATTGTATCGCTCGATACGATCCAGATAGGCAGCCATCACCTCGCGGCAACTGACAGCGCGCGCGGCTATCGCGCGCGAGAGCTGCGTGGCATTCATGGCTGTGATATCCGATGGCAACTCCGCCGCCAGCGCCCGGCCCTCCGGCGACCGGCCGGCAAGCGGCAGCAGCGACGAGGCGGCGCTTGCCACCGCCATTTTGGTGAACAGTCTTCTGCTAATGGTCGGCATGTGTTGTCTCCTCGGCAATACGTCAACTTGTGTCAGTTTGGGGCCTGGGTTGAACAGGCCACATCGAAAGATACCTAACGGATGAGATAGGTACGATAAGGAGTTTCACGCGCGGCGATGTCATGAACGGTAGACCTTGAGGCACGCATCAAAAGATCAGCGAT
>JAZBNZ010000249.1:0-2134 GCA_036350895.1 Woeseiaceae bacterium | reverse complement strand
TCCCGCTGATCGGTCCGAGCAGCGAGCGTTCCTTGAAATCGACGGGCCGCATGCGCCAGAAGTTTGCCGTGAAATGGACGCTGGAGCCGCCGACACCACGGGCATACCAGGCAGGCGGCCTCTCCCGTGGGGCCCGTGTCGCGACTTCCTGCTCGGTGTGGCGGAAGGTCTGATCTGCGGCGTCTCCCGTCAACTCGCCGTACAACTCGACCTCGAGGGCGTCATGACTGAAGTCGCCCGCCTTGCGGTAAGGCCCCTGTTCGAGCACGACGACGCTGTGGCCGGCGGTCGAGAGCTCCTTTGCCAGGATGCCGCCGGCGGAGCCGGAGCCGATGATGACGAAGTCGACCGCCTCCCGCGTGTCGAAGCGCCTAGACATCCGCACGTTCCCTGCCGGCCTCTGCGTCGTAGTAGCCGAAGGGATACTGCGCAGGGCCGTGCCCGCCGAAGCCGATCAGTTTCCAGCTCACATGGTCCCGATTGCCACCGTGCTTCTCCATCGCGAAAAAACCGATCATGGTGAGCGTCCGCAGCATTTCGAAGAAAGGCTCCTTTTCATTCGTCCTCAGCAAGTCGTCCTGCGTGGCATCCGGCAGCTCCTCGAAGCGTTTACCGTGCGTCTGCCTGACGCTCGCGGCGAACTGCTCGACACCGTCGAGCAGCGGCTCACGCATGTCGGCCATGCGGTCATCGAGCGCGATGTCGTAGAAGTAGACGACGCCGGCCTCGCGCGCGCCAGGGGTATCGGTGGTCGGAATGAGCCGGGCACTGATCGCCTCGAGCAGGCTCGCCTGCGATTTCGTCAACAGTCGGAACGCGGAGCCTTCGTCTCTGGCGGCAATGGCAACTTCCGCGATCAACGAGCTGCCGGCCATTCCGGCGACCGCGTATATGCTTGATCGTAGGAAGTCGCGCCGACTAACGTTCTTGTTTTTCATGGCGCATCCTTGGGGAGTTCGACGCAGGTTAGCACAACTACTGCAAGGTACAGCGACCGGTACGGCCATCCGAAGCAACCCGACCGAATGTGGCAGAAAACGGTGCACGAACCGACGTTGGTTGCACTCTTCTGGTGCGGGTTTTTCTCCTGCAGCTCGTTGCGTTACCCTCGAAGCATGACTGACAAGCAATCTGCATCAACAATCGAATCTCCGAAAATTTCACCGCTCGACGCCTCGCGCGTCGAGATCATCGAACAGGCCGGCGCACACATCCTCCCGATCGATCCGATAGGAGCCGAGGTGCACGGTATCGACCTGGCGTCTGAGGCCCCTCCTCCATCTGACCTGATCGACGCGCTCGAAGCCGAGATGGCCAGTCGCGGGTTAATTGTCTTCAAAAGCAGTCAGGCACTGGACGCGGACGATTTTATCCGCGCCAGCTGCTGGTGGGGCGGGAGGGAATTGCACAGCACCCACGGCGTCCATCCGGCGACCCCGGGCGGCAACCGGCATATCTTCCGCCTGTCGAACGACCAACGTCACGGCATTCCGGGCGTGGGTCCGCAGTGGCATAACGACGGCAGCTTCAACACGGACACCTTCTCTCACGCCGGCTACCACATCGTCCGGCCGGCGGAAAAAGGCGGCGGCACGTATTTCGCTCACCAGGGTGCCGCCCATGACGCACTGCCGGAAGACCGCCAGGAATTCTGGAGTCGCCTGTCCTCCGTCAATTCCGCTTCGGGCGTGGTACACCCTGCCGTGCACCAGCATCCCGTCTCGGGAAGAACGAGTCTGTGGCTCCACCTGGGCATGACCGGCGCGGTGATCGAGAAGCTCCCCGACGACGACGGCTTCCGACTGTTGAATGCAGATGAGATGAAGCAGCTCTGCCACGAATACAACGACGTCCTTAACGCTGGTCTCGAGGACGACTACGCCATCGCCTACGAATACGAGGAGAACGACTGCATCTTCATCGACAACCTGGCGGTGGCCCATCGAGCGTCGCCGGAAGCGCATCTCCCACCCGAGGAACAGGGTATACGGATCATGCATCGCAGCACCGTTCGTGGCGTCAGCGATTTGAAACCCGATTTCGGCTTACCGATACGCCTGAACATCGCCGGCCCGAGCCCATTCGGCGACGGCGTCTGGCAGGCCGGCGGCATCGGTTTCCGGTGGGACGATCG
>JAZBNZ010000248.1:0-7123 GCA_036350895.1 Woeseiaceae bacterium | reverse complement strand
GCCGGGTTCAGCAGTGCCTCGTCAAGCCAGCCCTGCTCTCTGAGCCGCCCGGCGTAGCGCAGCGCCGCACGTGCAAATACGCGCTGGTCCCGGCTATCGATACAGCTCGAAATCTCGTCGAGGGGCACCGCGTAGGCGTGCACCAGTTTCCACGCGTCGACCGCTGCCCTGACCACCGCGCCCAGGTTCGTATGCTGATCGCCGAGTTCCGCGGCAATGCATTCCTCCCACAGCACGCGCGCCTGCGCCGGTCCGAGGCAGTAAGCCTCGCGTCCTTCCTCGAGTGCATGCAGCAACCCGGACATCCAGCGTCCGTACGTGTCGATGCGCGGCGTCGTCCAGGCGTCGAGCCCTCGCTCGACCATTGCGGCGGCGTGTTCCCGGCCGAGAATACGCGCGAGCCGCCGACTCGCCGTTACGACGGTAGCGTCGCGATCCAGTGCAGGCAGCAACCAGCCGTACATGCTCAGGCGAAGCGTTGCTCGAGGAGTCCGTCCACGCGATCGAATACCGTGTTCAGCGTGTCGGTATCGGGCAGCGTGGTGACGCGGAAGTGGTTCCGGTACGAGGTATTGAAGCTGCTTCCCGGAGCAACCAGAACGTGCCGGCTCTCCAGCAGTTCCATCGCGAACGCCTGGTCGTCGAGCTCGGCCGCGACCTCGTCCGCGAGCCGAATGAATGCGTACATCGCACCCATCGGCCGAACGAGGCTGAGCCAGGGACTCGCCGCCACGCGCTCGATGACGGTCTGGCGGGACTGGTAAAGGCGGCCACCCGGTTCCACCAGCGGCCGGATGCTCTGGAATCCTCCCAGCGCGGTCTGCACGGCCCACTGTCCCGGCACGTTACTGCAGAGGCGCAGCGCCGACAGTAATTCCATCGCGTGCACATAGTCACGAACCCGATCGAGGTCGCCACTGAAAACGCACCAGCCGACGCGGTAGCCGCAGGCGCGGTAGATCTTGGACAGACCCGAGTACGTCAGGCAGGGAACATCGTCAGCTAACGTTGCCATGGGAATGAACTCGGCGTCGTCGTAGACCATCTGGTCGTAGATCTCGTCCGCCAGCAGGAGCAATCCATGCCGGCGCGCTATGTCCGCAATAGCCGACAGCGTGTCGTGCGGATACACCGCCCCGCTGGGATTGTTCGGGTTAATGACGACAATTGCCCGGGTTCGATCGCTGACGAGTGCCTCCATTGCCGCCAGGTCCGGCGCGAAGCTGCGTTCCGGCAGGCACGGGTAGTACCGAACGGTGCCGCCGTTCAGGGTCACGGCAGCGGACCACAGCGGATAATCCGGGCTCGGCACCAGCACCTCGTCCCCGGGGTTGAGGAGCGCCCGCAGCGACAGGTCGATGAGTTCGCTGACACCGTTGCCGATAAAGACCTCGTCGGCGGTGACGTCCAGCACACCGCGATTCTGCTGCTGCAGGACGACCGCTTCGCGGGCCGGGAAGATGCCCTTCTGATGGCAGTACGGCTCCGCCTGCCCGAGGTTCTCGATCATCGCGAGACGCATTGTTTCGGGGGTTCGGAACCCGAAGAGGCCGGGGTTGCCGATGTTCAGCGAGATAATCTCGTACCCTCGTTTCTCGAGCTCGTGTGCATGGTTGGCGAGTTGACCACGAATCTCGTACTTGACGCCGCCGAGCGCTCGGCTCGTCGCAATGGGTGTGTCCATATCTGTGCTTTTTGCTCGCTTCGCTGGAGCCGTCGAGAATACCGGAAAGCGCCGGCACTACAATCGGCCCGCAGCGATTGTGTGCCTTCGAAGCGACCAAATGAAAAACCCGACCAGCCTTGCGACTGGTCGGGTGGGTCCGCACGGAGATTGCGGATTGCATGACCGGCGTGACGCGGGTCACTACCGATCGAGCTCTGGGTCCACGCGCAGGCCTTTGCAGGGCACGTGAACGTGTTCGTTTGCGCCGGATGGCGTTTGCCACCGGGAAGCGACTCTTTTTCGACCAGTGCGGCCGCCTGCAGTTCAGCCCGGACCGGGCGGTAGCGCGCAAGCTGCTTTGCTGCCTGCCGACCTGGCGGCGCCGTCCTCGATACCTGCCTGGAGCGCCCGGGTGTCCGGCCAGCTGCAGGCACGTAGTCTCGGCCACTGGTCCCCGATATGCAATCTTCCGCCCATCGGGAAGACCGAAGTATACCCCGGTTCGAGGCAGCTTTGCGCCTGAAAAATACTAAGATACTGGATTAATAATAATTTTTAAATGTCTGTTTATTAACATAATTACGAAAAATCGCAATCCATTGAAACGTTCGAAAAGAACTGGCACTCGACAAGAGGCCCGCCGCGCGAGCCGCGCCACCGCGATAATCAGCGCTGCTCGCAGTCGTCGGCAGAATCTTCAGGGCCTGTTGCGATCGGCCGCCCGGCATCCCGGATCCACTCGCTGTAGGAGCCGACATAGACGCGCGGCATGCCGAGACCGGCAATTTGGGCAACCAGCGCGAGGTGGCAGGCCGTCACGCCGGATCCGCACATGACGCCCCACTCGGTGTCCAGGTCGCCGCCGAGGCAGTCCTCGAGCAGCCTGCGCAGGGTCACAGCGTCCTGCAATCGCCCGTCGTCGCCGATCGTTGCAGCAAATGGCAGGTTGCTGGTGCCCGGTATCCGCCCCGCCACGCGGTCGATCGGCTCCCGTTCGCCGCGAAAACGCACCGCATCACGCGCGTCCACGAGGCGCTTGCGCGTTTCGTCCGCGCCCATGCGAACGACCTCTTCAGTCGTCAGGATCCAATCGGGTCGAGACCGGGCTTGCAGGTCTCCCCGGGAGCTTTCGGTCGCACCGCTCGCCAGCGGCAAACCTGCGTCGAGCCAGGCATTGAAGCCCCCGTCCAGGATCATGACATTGTCGTGACCCAGCCAGCGAAGCAGCCACCAGGCCCGCGCCGCAATCGCGCCGCTGCTCGCATCGTAGGCGATAACTGTCGAATTCCTGCCGACACCCAGGCCGCGGAAGCGCTCGGCAAGCACATCGGGTTCCGGCAAGGGGTGCCGCCCGGTATCCGGCGTGATCGGGCCAGAGAGATCCCGGTCGAGGTCGGCGTACACCGCGCCGGGGATATGCGACTCGAGCCAGGCCTCGCGCCCGGCCAAAGGCCTCATGAGGTCGAAGCGGCAGTCGAGAAGAACGACGCTCGCATCCCCGAGCCTCCGGGAAAGATCGGCAGCACTGATCAGGTCGGAATTCGGCAAACGAGGTCCCAACGCGTCGCAAAAAAGAGGGCTGCCCTTGTACACCGTGGATGCCTCGTAGACAATAGCACTCCCGCCCGCGGCCATTGGCCCGTCTGATAAATCCCCAAGGAATTCCGGGAGATACGTAGTGGAGAAAATACTGGTTGGCCTCAAGCGCGTTGTCGATTACAACGTTCGAGTGAGGGTCAAAAGCGATGGCTCCGGCGTCGAGACCGACGGCGTGAAGATGAGCATCAATCCCTTCGACGAGATTGCCCTCGAAGAGGCTTTACGGATCAGGGAGCGCGGCGATGCGAGCGAAGTCGTCGTCGTGTCGATGGGTACGGCTGATGCGCAGCAGCAGCTGCGGACCGGACTCGCCATGGGCGCCGATCGCGCCATTCTCGTCGACACGCCCGCCAACGTCGATTCGCTGAGCCGCGCACGAATCCTGCTCAAGCTGGTCGAGCGGGAATCCACGGACCTGGTCCTGCTCGGCAAGCAGGCTATCGATGACGACAACAGCCAGGTAGGCCAGATGCTGGCAGCGCTGTGGAACAGGCCCCAGGCCACGTTCGCATCCGCGCTCGAGTTCTCCGGCGACACGGCGACCGTCACCCGTGAAGTCGATTCGGGCCTCGAGGTCGTCGAGATCGACCTTCCCGGGGTCATCACTGTCGACCTGCGCCTTAACGAGCCGCGCTACGTGAAGCTCCCGGACATCATGAAAGCGAAGAAGAAGCCCCTCGAGACGATTTCGATGGACGAACTGGGTATCGAGGCGGCGCCGGCCGCGGAGGAAACATCTTTCGAGCCGCCAGCCGAGCGTGAAAAAGGCATTATGGTCGACGACGTCCCCGCACTCGTTGCCGCCCTCAAGGATAAAGGACTGGTCTGATGGCTAACGTACTATTGATCGCCGAACACGACGGCACGACCTTAAACCCCAGCACGGCCAAATCCGTAAGCTGTGCGACCGAGATCGAAGGCTCGGAAATCCACGTCGCGGTGTTCGCCGCGGCAGCGGCCTCCGTTGCCTCGGAAGCCGCCAGGCTGGACTCCGTTGCGAAGGTAATAACCATCGAGGATGAGGCTCATGCCTATCCCCAGGCCGCCTTCATCGCCCCGCAGGCCGCCGAACTCGCAGCCGGCTACGACTACGTCCTCGCACCGTCGACGACCTTCGGCAAGGATCTGCTGCCGCGCGTTGCCGCCCTCCTCGGCGTCAACCAGGTCAGCGATATCATGAGCGTGGAAGCCCCCCGGAGCTTCAAGCGGCCGATCTACGCTGGCAACGCGATCGTCTCGGTCAGTGTCCCCGAAGGCAGCACGATCGTCGCAACCGTTCGAACGGCGTCATACCGAGCCGTCGACATGACGAACGACGCCCCGGTGGAGTCCGCCTCGCTCACCGCTGCGATCCCGGGCCACACCCGTTTCATCGAGCTGAAGACGGCCGAGTCCGATCGGCCCGACCTCCAGACGGCCGCCCGTGTCGTCTCCGGCGGCCGGGCGCTGGCGAGCTCCGAAAACTTCGAACTGATCTACAAGCTCGCTGACACGATCGGTGCGGGCGTCGGCGCCTCACGCGCCGCTGTGGACGCGGGCTACGTCGCGAACGACATGCAGGTCGGTCAGACCGGAAAAATCATTGCGCCGGACCTGTACATCGCGATCGGCATCTCCGGCGCCATCCAGCACCTGACCGGGATCAAGGACGCGGGCACGATCGTCGCGATCAACAAGGATGAGGAAGCACCCATCTTCGAGGTCGCGGATATCGGCCTGGTCGGCGACCTTTTTACGATCGTTCCCGAACTGACCGCCGCGCTGTCCTCCTGAGCGACACCGCAGCGCAACGAAAAAGGCCGGCAAATGCCGGCCTTTTTATGTGGCGTCAACGAAACCGCTCAGAGCTTGGCGAGGATAGCCTCCGCGCTGCTCACCTCGAACTGGCCGGGCGCCTCGACGGCGACATGCGTTGCAACCCCATCGTCCACGAGGATCGCGAATCGCTCGCCGCGAAGCCCCATGCCGAACCCCGTGGCATCGAGCTCGAGGCCGAGCGCCTTGACGTAATCGCCATTACCGTCCGCCAGCATCTTCACCTTGTCATCGACGCCACGGTCCTTGCCCCAGGCGTTCATGACGAATACGTCATTGACCGCGGTACAGGCAATCGTATCCACTCCCTTGGCGAGGATTTCGTCCGCGTGATCGATGAAACCCGGCAGGTGATTGTTCGAGCAGGTCGGCGTAAATGCGCCAGGGACTGAAAACAGGACAACCTTCTTGCCGGAAAAGAGGTCGTCGGTCGAAATCGCACCCGGCCCGGATTCGGTCATTATGCCGAAGACACCGGCCGGCATCTTGTCACCAGCTTGTATTGCCATCAGAAGCTCCTCGCTCGTTCGGTTAGTGCTGTAGGCGTCACACCGACCCCAATAGTCGTTTTAGTAGTCGTTTTCCGCGACGTGGACGACCAGCCCGTCAAGGCTGTCGTTAACCTCGATCTGGCAGGTCAGGCGGCTGTTCGGTTTGCGCTCGTACGCCGCGTCCAGCATCGAATCTTCCATGTCGTCCATGGACGGTATCTTGTCGAGCCACGCTTCATCGATGTAGCTATGGCAAGTCGCGCAGGCGCAGGCTCCACCGCACTCGGCAACGATCCCGTCGATGTTGTTGTTTATCGCGCCCTCCATCACCGAGTAGCCGTTCTCGACCTCGACTTCATGGCGCTCGCCGTCATTCGTAACGTAGATAATCCTGGGCATCCAACTGTTCCCGATCTTCAAAGCGGCAAAATACTAGGGGCGTCGACCCAGCGGGTCAACGCCCCCATGCAAAATAGCCTTTCCTGGGACGGAAAATTACAGAGCGCGCGCGGCCTTCGCGCGGCGCGCTTCCACTTCCTTCTGCCTCCGCTCGGCGGCCTGCTGCGCTTCCCGGATCGATTCGTTACGGGCGACATCAGCGTCGATGACCTGAATCCACTGGTTCGCGATCCGGCGTGACCGCTCCGTGCGTGCCGCGTCGCGGAACGCCGCCCGGGCGTCTCCGTACTGCTTCAGGTTGTAAAGGCACATGCCGAGGGAAATCTGGGCGTTGTCCGGATTCTTGAGGCCACCCTTGCGAAGCCCGCTACGCACCGCGGTGACGCACTCCGAGTACTCGCCGATGTTGAGGTAGGAGTTCCCGAGCCGGATATCGAGCTCGCCGTCGTCACTCATCCGCGCAGCTTCCTTGAGCGCAGGAATCGCTTTCGTATCTTCCTGCGAGAGCATCCACGCCTGCGAGAGGAGCCGGTAGTTCTTCGCGTTCTTCGCGACGACACCTTTTTCCATCTCCGACTCGAGCAACGTTGCCGCCTTGTAGGGCACCTCGCGCTGCATGAAGAGCTGAGCCATGGTGACGAACTCGGATTCCTTCTCGAGAAGACCGTCCGTGTGCGCTGCAGCATAGGCCGCGATCAGGTTCTGGTCTTCGCCGAGTTCGGTGTAGGCACCGGCCAGTGAGAACCAGTAGCGCTTCTTCGGCCAGTTCTCGAGCAACGTCTCCTGGATATCCCGGACTTTCGCGTAGTTCTCGTCCTGGAAATAAGCAAAATTCAGGAGTACGTACCAGTCCTCCTTGACCTCCTTCTCCCGCTCACGAGCCACGTTCATGGCCATCTCGATGGGCTCGACCATCTCCTTGTAACGCTGCACCTGGTAGAGGTTTTGCGCCTTCAGGATGTACGGCTCCGGAGCCGGGTTGGTTTCCATCGTGAACCACTTGTCCAGCGTCGTCAGGGCCGGCTGGTATTGCTCTTCCATCGTGTAGAGCTGGGCGAGCGTGTAGGTGGTCTGCTTCAGCAATTGCGGCTCGAGACTTGGAATCGAGACCATGCGCTGATAGGTCTTGATCGCGTTCGGGACGTCTTCCATG
>JAZBNZ010000247.1:0-3854 GCA_036350895.1 Woeseiaceae bacterium | reverse complement strand
GTCGGCAACCAGGCCGCGATCCTCGCCCAGCTTCACACGGAGTGCACCGAGCGCGTCGTTGACGACCCGAGCCTTGTCGGCGCCGAAGAAGATCAGGTCGCCGGTCTTCGCCCCGGTTCGCTCGAGGATCCCGTCGACGGCCGCGTCGGGCAGGAACTTGAGAATCGGCGACTGCAGCCCGTCGCGCCCCGCCGCGACGTCGTTGACCTTGACGTACGCCAGGCCCCTCGCGCCGTAGCGCCCGACGTAGGCGGTGTACTCGTCGATCTCCTTGCGGGTAAGGTCGGCGCCGCCCGGCAGACAGAGCGCGGCAACGCGGCCTTCCGGATCCTGGGCCGGGCCCGCGAAGACCTTGAATTCGACGTCGCTCATCAGGTCGGCCACCTCGACGAGCTCGAGATCTATCCGCAGATCGGGCTTGTCGGAGCCGAAGCGCTGCATGGCCTCGGCGTAGGGCATGCGCGGGAACCGCTCGGGCAGGTCGATGTCGAGAACGGTCTTGAAGACCTTACGGATCAGCCCTTCCATCATGCCGGTGACGTCGGCCTCGTCGATGAAGCTCATCTCGATGTCGAGCTGGGTAAACTCGGGCTGGCGATCGGCGCGCAGGTCCTCGTCCCGGAAGCAGCGCACGATCTGGTAGTAACGGTCGAGGCCCGACATCATCAGGAGCTGCTTGAAAAGCTGCGGCGACTGCGGCAGCGCGAAGAACTTCCCGGGATGCGTGCGGCTCGGCACGATGTAGTCCCGGGCCCCCTCGGGCGTCGCCCGCGTCAGCATCGGTGTCTCGACGTCGACGAAACCCTGGTCGTCGAGATACTCGCGCATTGCCCGCGTCACGCCGTGGCGCAGCCGGAGGTTGCCGAGCATCTCGGCGCGTCGCAGGTCGAGGTAGCGGTACTTGAGCCGCAGCTCCTCGTTGGCGTGTTCGTCGTGATGGAACGGCGGCGTTTCCGAGCGGTTCAGCACGGTCAGCTCGCGGGCGAGCACCTCGACGCGGCCGGTCGCCATGTTCGGGTTGATCGTCCCCTCGGGGCGCTCCCGCACGAGGCCCTTGACGGCCAGCACGTATTCGCTGCGAATCCGTTCGGCCTCGGCGAAGATCTCGGGACGGTCGGGATCGAAAACCACCTGCAGCAGGCCCTCGCGGTCACGCAGGTCGATGAAGATCACCCCGCCGTGGTCACGGCGCCGGTGCACCCACCCGGTGACGGCGACCTCCTCGCCGATCAACGACTCGTCAACCTGTCCGCAATAATGGCTACGCATGCTCATTCCGGCCTCGAACCCGGGCCGCAAGGCCCTGAAAAAAGAGGCGGAATGGTACGGGCTGGCCCCGGCCAGCGCAAGCTGGCGAACGCTCGATCAGCCCCGCTCCGGGGTCTCGGGAGCGGCTTCGTTGCCGGGCTCGTCGAGCGGCAGGTCGGGGTTCAGATCACCGGCCCAGTGCGGCACGACGACACCCAGCGAGATGATCATCTTGAGCGCCTCGTCGACCTCCATGTCGAGCACGGTCACGTCCCTTTTCGGCACCATGATGATGAAACCCGACGTGGGGTTCGGCGTCGTGGGCACGAAGCAGCCGACGACCTCCTCGCCGGTGCGGGACTGGACTTCGCCCAGGTACTCCGAGGTCTGGAAGGCCAAGCTGTAGATCCCCTTGCGGGGATACTCGATCAGCAGCACGTTCTTGAACGACCGGCTCGAATCCGAGAACACGATCTCCGCGAAGTTCTTTGCCCCCGAGTAGATCGACCGGACGATCGGGACGCGGTGCATCAGCGACTCCCAGCCGCCGACGAAGGCCCGACCGATGAAGTTCGCGACGAGAACTCCGGTCAGCAGCACGACCAGCAGGATGAAGATCACCCCCAGCCCGGGAATCTGGACCGGGTCCTGCGTCATGAAGAGCTGCTGCAGCAGTACGCTCGGCTGGTATTTCGCCGGAATGAGGCCGAGCGACTTGTCCATCTGCCTGACCGCGAAACTGATCAGGAGAATCGTGATGCCGAGCGGTATCCAGACGAGGAGTCCCGCAACCAGGTATCGGCGGAGCCGTTTCACGCGCTACGCCGCGTCGCCGCTGGCCGGCTTCGACGCCGGTTTCTTGTCCGCCTTGGCAGGCTTGTCGCCCGTCGGCGCGTCGGGCTTCTTGTCGCCGGCCTTTGCAGCGGACGATGGCTTGTCGTTGTCGCTTGCCGCCAGGTTGCGCTTGTCGCCGGTCTTGAAATCGGTCTCGTACCAGCCGCTCCCCTTGAGCCGGAACCGTGGCGCCGAGAGCAGGCGCTTGAGTTCGGCCGCACCGCATTCCGGGCAGTCGACGAGGGGCTCGTCGCTGATTTTCTGCAACGCATCGAGTTCGTGCCCGCACTTCTTGCAGGCATAGGCGTAAATGGGCATTGAAACGTCCTCCAAAACCGACCGCAAAGGCTGGCCGGCCGCGAATTATAAGCACTTTCGCGGCCGGACCGGCGCCATTTGCGGCCTACCGGGCGGTTTTCAAGTCTCAGGCCGCGTTGGCGAACGCCAGCCGGTCTTCCTCCACGCCGACCTCGATCACGTCGCCCGGCTTGAATCGGCCGGACAGGATCTCGTTGGCCAGCGGATTCTCGACCTGCTGCTGGATCGCCCGCTTCAGCGGCCGTGCGCCGTATACCGGGTCGAAGCCGGCATCGGCGAGCTTGTCGCGCGCGGCGTCCGACAGGCTGATCGTGATCTCGCGATCGGCGAGCCGGTCGTGCAGGTAGGCAAGCTGGATATCAACGATCCTGCGGATGTCCTGCCGGCTCAGCGGATGGAAGACGACCACGTCGTCGACGCGGTTGATGAACTCGGGCCGGAAATGCGTGCCGACCACTTCCATGACCGCGGCTTTCATCTCGTCGTAGCGCTCCTCGCCGGAGAGCTCCTGGATGCGCTGCGAACCGAGGTTCGAGGTCATCACGATAACCGTATTGCGGAAGTCCACGGTGCGGCCCTGGCCGTCCGTCAGGCGGCCGTCATCGAGAACCTGCAGGAGCACGTTGAAGACGTCCGGGTGAGCCTTCTCGACCTCGTCGAGCAGGATCACCGAGTAGGGCCGGCGCCGGACCGCCTCGGTCAGATAGCCGCCCTCCTCGTAGCCGACGTAGCCCGGCGGCGCGCCGATCAGGCGGGCGACCGAATGCTTCTCCATGAACTCGGACATGTCGAGCCGGACCATCGCGTCGTCGGTGTCGAACAGGAAGTTCGCGAGTGCCTTCGTGAGCTCGGTCTTGCCGACCCCGGTCGGGCCGAGGAACAGGAACGAGCCGATCGGCCGGCGCGGATCCGAGAGACCCGCCCGTGACCGCCGGATGGCGTTGGCGACGGCAGTGACGGCCTCGTCCTGGCCGACGACGCGCTCGCGGAGGGCGTCCTCCATGTGCAGGAGCTTCTCTTTCTCACCCTCGAGCATCTTGGCGACCGGGATACCGGTCCACTTGGACACGATCTCGGCGACCTCCTCCTCGGTCACGTTGTTGCGCAACAGCGTCGTCTCGCGACCCTCGGCCTCGCTGGCCTCGGCCAGCTGGCGCTCGAGTTCGGGAATGCGCCCGTACTGCAGCTCCGACATCCGCGCTAGATCGTTCGCGCGATGCGCGGTTTCCAGTTCGAGCTTGGCGCGCTCCAGTTCTTCCTTGATGTGCGTCGTGCCCTGCATGGCCGCCTTCTCGGCCTTCCAGACCTCCTCGAGATCGGCGTATTCCCGCTCGAGTTCAGCGAGCTGCGTCTCGAGATCCTCGAGCCGCTTCCTGGACGCCTCGTCCGACTCTTTCTTCAGCGCCTCGCGCTCGATCTTGAGCTGGATCAGACGACGGTCGAGCTTGTCCATC
>JAZBNZ010000246.1:0-5137 GCA_036350895.1 Woeseiaceae bacterium | reverse complement strand
GCGCTCACGGCGGCCACCGTCGCCATCGGCCAGATCATCAGCAGCGCCAACAGCATGCGGGACCGCACGTACGCGAGCTGGGTCGGGCAGAACCAGCTCGCCGAAATTCGGCTTGCCGGTGAGTTACCGGAGACCGGACGCAGCAGCGGCGAAGTTCTATTCGCGGATATCGACTGGAGCTGGGAAGCGACGGTTTCGGAGACCGGCGTCGAGAACCTGCTTCGTGTCGACGTTGCCGTCGGCTTTCCCGATGCAGAAGGATCCATCTGGACCGTGACCGGGTTCGTCGGGGAGCCCGTCATTCCGGGGCAGGCGAACCGCGCCTGGAGCGCCAACAGCCGTCGTACCGGAGAGACCGAATGATACGCAACCGCGGCATGACGCTGATCGAGCTGCTGGTCGCCGTGTTCGCGTTCGCCGTGATGTCCACGCTCGCCTACTCGGCGCTCGGCCAGATGTTGAGCAATTCCGATGTCCTCAACTCGCGGATGCAGCGGGTGCAGGAAGTGCAGCTCGCCATGCGCTACCTCGAGTCCGACCTGCTGCAGACGGCGCCCCGGCCGGTACGCGACGAACTGGGGGAAAACTACCGCCTGGCGATCCAGTCGGACCTGTCGTCCCAGTTCGCGCTGGAACTGACGCACAGCGGCTGGAGCAATCCCGCAGGGTTACCGCGATCGACCCAGCAGCGCGTGGCCTACCAGCTCGTCGACGGCGAACTGCTGCGCTACCACTGGTATGTCCTCGACCGAACTTTCTCGAACGAGCCCGTCGAGACGGTCCTGATCGACAATGCAGACTCACTCCTGTTCCGCTTCCTCGACGCCAGCGGCGAGTGGACCGAACAGTGGCCGCCACAGTCCGCGAGCCAGGTCGTCAGCCTGACGAACAGGCCGCGCGCCGTCGAGATCCGACTGACGCTCGCCGACGAGGGCGAGATCCGACGCATCGTGGAGGTCGCGCCATGACGCCCGCCAGAAGCGCGCGCAGGCAGCGAGGGGTCGCGCTCATAACCGCCCTTCTCATTGCGGCGCTCATTTCAGTCGTCACGTACCAGCTCGCCTTCGATTCGACGATGGATACCCGCCGCACCATGGCCCTCCTCTACCGTGACCAGGCGGTGCAGGTCGCGCTCGGGGCCGAGACCTGGGTCGCCTCCATCCTGGCCGACGACGCCGCCAATTCGGATACCGACCACCTCGGTGAGATCTGGGCCAGCGAGCTCCCGGGCCTGCCGATCGACGGCGGCACGGTCACCGGTGAAATCATTGATCTCCAGGGCCGCTTCAACGTGAACAACCTGGTCGACGGCGACGGCGAGGTCGACGAACTGTATCTCGACCAGTTCCGGCGCCTCCTTGCGAGCCTCGAGATCGACCCCCGGTTCGCCGGAATGGTCGCGGACTGGATCGATCCCGACCGCGAGCCCTCGTTTCCCGACGGCGGCGAGGACGCGCTCTACACGACGCTCACGCCGCCATATCGGCCGGCCAACATGGCGCTCTCGAACGCCAGCGAGCTGGCG
The DNA here is from genome assembly GCA_036350895.1 of Woeseiaceae bacterium. GTDB lineage: Bacteria > Pseudomonadota > Gammaproteobacteria > Steroidobacterales > Woeseiaceae > UBA1847. Next base: position 3,612 of record JAZBNZ010000246.1, on the reverse strand, counting down.
GCAATCCAGGGGATGACGCGCGAGGCCTTTCGCGTGCTGGAACCCCACATCACGGCGCTGCCCGGTCGGACGGCGATCAACGTCAACACGGCGACGCCGGCCGTCCTGCAGTCTCTCGACGAAAACATGGCCCCGACAGACGTCGAAAGCCTGCTGGCCGAGCGCGAAGCCGGCGGCTTCCAGGACTTCGAAGCGACCTTCTCGACGCTGGTCACCACCGACCTGCTGGCGGAACTGTCCGGCAACAGCAACTATTTTCAATTGAAGGTGGTCGTTCAGATTGCTACCGTTCGGATCACTTTGTTCACCGTACTGGAGCGTACCTCCCAGGGGGACGTGATCCCGATACTGCGCAGCCTCGGAACCGCCTGATCATGGCCGACTATTTCGTCGTAAATTTGCCCGCCGACACGGACCAGCCCGCCCGCTGGGTCGTCGTGGACAGCAATGGCACACTCAAGGGCGCGGTCGCGACCGGAACCCTGGACGACGCTGCCAAAGCAGCCGCCGAACTGCCGGTGCTCGTGCTCGTGCCGGGCAGTGAAGTGCTGACGCTTGCCGTCGACCTGCCCGTCAAGGCCGGCGCCCGACTGCGGGCCGCGCTGCCCTACGCCGTCGAGGATCAGCTGGCGACCGACATCGAGGGTTTGCACTTTGCGTCAGGCAAGCCCCGCGAGAGCGGCCTGCTGCCGGCTGCGGTCGTCGCGAGGACGACGCTCGAAGAGTGGCTCGAGCGACTGCACGCCGCGGGCCTGCGCCCGGCACAAATGGTACCCGAGTATCACGGCGTCCAGCGCATGCCGAACACGCTAAGCCTCGTCGCATCGGGTTCCGCGGTAATGCTCAATGACGGCGGCGACCTCGAGTTCATGTTCGAAGACCTGTCGCCGGCCGAAGCACTGGCACTCGCCGGCGTGCTCGACACCCCTGCGGACGAGGACGACGGAACGTCGCCGCGGCACCTGGTCGCCTGGTGCGACGTCGCGGAGCAGGAACGCTTCGCTCATGACTGGACCGCGCTCCGTGCCGAGCTCGCCAGCGTCGACGTCAACGTGATGCCGGACGGGGCGTTTCCGCGACTCGCGGCAACCGTGGCAGCCGGCGCCGGCATCAACCTGCTGCAGGGGCCGTATGGCAAACGCACCGAAGTCGCGGCACTGTTGCGGCCATGGCGCATCGCCGCCGGTCTCCTCGTCGCCGTTTTCGTGCTCGGCCTGGTCGGCAAGGGCGTCGATTACCTGCGGCTCGAGCGACAGCAGGCGGCGCTCCAGGCACAGTACGTCGCCCTGTACCAGGCGCTGCAACCCGGCGACAGCCGGGTCCCGGCAGACCCGATCGGCGCGGCGGATTCGATCATGCGCCAACTGGTCGGGAACAACGTCAATGCTTCCGACGTATTCCTGCCCTCCCTGATGCAACTGGCCGAGGCCATCAGCCGGAATCGGGAGGCGGACGTCGAAGCCGTCAGTTACCGCGCGGGCGTCATCGACGTCCGCCTGACCGCACCCGACGTTTCCACGCTCGACAAGATCCAGAAGATGGTTAGCGAGTCCGGCCGGTTCACGGCGTCGATCCAGGGGACAACACGAGACCCGGACGGCAAGGTGAACAGCCGCATCCAGATACGGGAAGCCGGCGCATGAGGGAATGGCTCGACAGCCTCGCCCCTCGCGAGCGCATCATGGTCCTCGTCTGCGCGGTCGTCGTCGTAATCGCCCTGCTCTGGCTGCTGGTGTGGTCCCCGCTCGATTCGAAGCATGCTGCGCTCAGGGCGAGCGTCGAGGACTGGGAGACGGGACTGGCACGCCTGCAGCGTGTCGCCGAGCTGCGCGGCACCGGGGGAACGACGCCCGGTACTGTCGTTCAGGGCGGCAACCAGACGCCGGTCGTCATCGTCGACACGACGCTCAGGGCACGCGGTCTCTCCGGCGCCCTGCGGCGCAGCCAGCCGACGACGAGCACCGGCATCCGCGTCGAATTCGAGAACGTCGCCTTCAACTCGCTGGTCCTGTGGCTGGGTGACCTGAGCGCTCGCTACGGCATGGATGTGCAGGCGGGCAGTCTCTCCGTGCCGCCACGTGCCGAGCCCGGCCGGGTAAACGTCACGCTGACGCTCGAAAGGCGCCCATGATGAAATCACGCTGGTGGTTCACGGCCGGCATGCTGGCCTTCGTGGCCGGCGCGCTGATGCTGTTCCCGGCGCGCGCCGCCTATCGATGGATTGCGCCGCCCGAGCTAACCCTCGCCGGCATCGAGGGCACGGTATGGAACGGGCGCGCCGATCATGCCAGCGCATTCGGTGTTTACGTCCGCAATCTCGAGTGGCAGATCAGGCCGCTGGCGTTTCTGACCGCCCGGCTTGCGGTGGATACCCGGGGGCAGCTCGTTTCCGGTTTTGCACAAGGTCGGCTTTCCGCCGGTGTCGGCGGCAACCTGAGCCTGTCCGACGTCGTCGCGTCCGTCGCTTTACCGTCCCTGGCGAAGACCTTCAACATGGCGAATCTTGACGGCACCGCCAACATTCGATTCGAACGCGTCGAAATCCGCGATGGTCTTCCCGTGGCCGCGAACGGATCGATCGAGGTTGCAGACCTGCTCGCGCCCAACATCTACCCGCGCGGACCGATCGGCGGTTACCGTGCGGAGTTCTTCACCCAGGAAAACGGCATCGCCGCCAGCGTCGAGGATACCGACGGGGTGATCGACATCGCCGGCAGCCTGACCGTCAACGAAGACCGCAGTTACGTGTTCCTCGCAGCGATCTCGCCAAAACCCGAAGCCGACGAGTCGCTGCGCAACCAGATGCGCTTCCTCGGTACGCCCGATGAGCGCGGCCAGTACGAGCTTCGCCTCGAGGGCCAGCTCTAGTCAGACGTCGACCTCTACCCAGCGCGCGAGCAGCGGGAAATACAGCGCGCAGCGCGCCGCGGTCCGGGACCAGCCCTCATAGAGCGTTTTGTAGCGCGCCAGCTGCGAGCGATACCGCTCGCTCTCCGCGGCAAGAAAGCCTTCGAGATCACCGCCCTCGTGACTGCTGGTCTTGTAGTCGACGATCCAGTGTTCGCCGGCGTCGATGCGAACACGGTCGATGACGCCGGTCAGTACCTCACCCTCCACGACGCCGGTCAACGACAGCTCCGAGTAACCCTCCCCCGATACCAGCCAGCGCCCCCGCGCATCGTCCGCCATCGCAGCCAGCGCGGCATGCGCCCGCCCGGTGACCTCGGCGCGAATTGCCGTCGCGGCACCGCTCTCGTACAGCCATCGATCGAACAGTGACCGGCTCTCCGCGGCAGCGTAGTCGTCGATAGCGGCGAGGCCCGCGGCCACCCGCTGCAGCCAGCGGTGCACCAGGGTCCCGGCCAGCCGGGCGCCGGAGCCCACCCAGTCGTATTCGACCGTGTCGCCGCGTTCGTGAACCGCCTCGAACGCCCCGGGAACCGGTGGCGCGCCGGGCACTTCCCAGCGCCTGGAGAAGCGCCGCAACCGCGGCAGCGCCCACACCTCGGTGACCTCTGCAGCAGGCGGCCCGTTCTCGGCGAGCGCTTCGCAGAAGCGATCCCTGACGAACGGCCAGAGCAGGTGTAGGAGGCTGCTGGGAGGAGGCGCCTT
>JAZBNZ010000245.1:0-2445 GCA_036350895.1 Woeseiaceae bacterium | reverse complement strand
CCTGAGCAAGGACCCGACGCAGCTCTTCCGGCGCATCGACCCGGACTACTACTACCCCACCTTCGGTGACGACAGCACGGTCACGGAGTACGCGCCGACCTCCGGCAAGTTCTTCGTGCGGCTCGGCAATGGTGACAACTTCGGCCAGTGGGGTAACTTCACGGTCGGCTACAACGACAACGAGATCGCCCGCGTCGATCGCGGCCTCTACGGCGCGAACGTACACTACCAGTCCCCCAACACGACCGGGTTCGGCGAGCAGCGCTACGCGGTCGATGCCTTTGCGGCGGAGCCGGGCACCGTGGCCAGCCAGGAAGAGTTTCTCGGCACCGGCGGCTCGCTGTACTTCCTCGGCCGCCAGGACATCCTGACCGGTTCCGAGCGGGTCCGTATCGAGATCCGGGACAAGGCGTCCGGCATCGTCACCGGTGTTCGCAACCTGACGCCGGTGCTCGATTACGACATCGACTACATCCAGGGCCGCATCGTGCTGACGGAACCGCTGGCGGCAACCGCGGGTGACAACCTGCTCGTCCGGAATACGGCGCTCAACGGCGACGAGGCCTACCTGGTCATTCGCTACGAATACACACCCGGGTTCGGTGAGCTCGATGCACTCGCGGTCGGCGGCCAGGGCCACGTCTGGCTGGGCGATCACGTCAGGCTGGGCCTGACGACCAACGTCAACGAGCAGGATACCGACGAGTCCAGTCTCAATGCCGCCGACCTGACCCTTCGCATGGCTGCGGAGACGTGGCTGAAGGTCCAGCACGGCCAGAGTGAGGGTGTACTGCAACTGTCCCAGGTGTCGGCGGACGGCGGTTTCGGCTTCCAGTCGTACGACCCGGCAGCCTTCGCCAACGCCAAAGCAGACGCGACCCGGGTCGATCTGAGCCTGTCGTCGAAGGACCTGATCAATCGCGGCAACGCCCGGCTGACGGTCTACACCCAGGACGTCGAGGCTGGCTACTCGGCGCCCGGCATGGCCGCGCTGACGGATACGACCAACTACGGCGGCAGCTTCAGCCTGCCGATCGGCGAGCGTGCCTCGGTCGGCGCCAAGCTCGACTTCCTCGAGCAGGAGCAGGGCCTCGAGTCGAGCGCGCAGGAAATCAATGTCGGCTACCGGATCGGCGAGAACTGGGACGTCAGCGCCGGCTACCGCGTCGACGAGCGCACGGACAACTCGCCCATCGTCGTGCTCACGCAGGAGGAGGGCGAGCGTGCCGATGCCGTTGTCCAGGTGGGCTACAACTCGAGGGGTGACTGGAACACCTACGCGTTCATGCAGGATACGGTCGCCGTCACCGGTAACCGGATGGAAAACCAGCGCTTCGGCGTCGGTGGCTCGGTCCGGGTCAGTGACAGGCTGAATCTCGACATGGAAGTCTCTGACGGCGATCTCGGCACCGGTGGCAGGATCGGTTCCAATTATCTCCATTCGGATCGAACGAGCCTGTACCTCAACTACGCCGTTGAAGACGAGCGCACCGACAATGGCCTCCGTGCGGGGCGCGGCCGCGAGGGCAACCTGGTCGCCGGCGTGAAGACGCGGCTCGGGGACAGCACCAGCGTCTTCCTCGAGGAGCGCTACCAGCACAGCACCGTGATCACCGGCCTGACGCACGCGACCGGCATCTCGTTCGCGCCGACGGAACGCTGGAACCTCGGCCTGAACACCGACATCGGCACGCTGCAGGACCTGCAGACCGGCGCCGAGACCGACCGCCTCGCCGGCGGCGTGCAGCTCGGCTATGGCACGGACAACCTGCAGATCTCGTCGGGCATCGAGTACCGCAGCGACGACGTCGAGCAGCTCGACCTGTCGCGCACCGAGCGCGAGACCTGGCTGTTCCGCAACAGCTTCAAGTACCAGCTCAACGAAGGCTCGCGCCTGCTCGGCAAGTTCAACCACTCCGACAGCACGAGCTCGCTCGGCAGCTTCTTCGACGGCGGCTTCACCGAGGCCGTGGTCGGCTACGCGGTCCGGCCCGTCACTCACGACCGGCTCAACGTGCTGGCGAAGTACACCTACTTCTACAACATGCCGACGACCGACGTGCAGGGCCGCCAGAACATCGCGATCGAGTTCCTGCAGAAGAGCCACGTCGCCTCGGTCGACGTCACCTACGACCTGACCCACAACTTCACGATCGGTGGCAAGTACGCGCATCGCCTGGGCCAGGTCAGCCTGGACCGCGAGAACCCCGAGTTCTTCGACAACAACGCGAGCCTGTACGTCGTTCGCGGTGACTATCGCTTCCGCGAGAACTGGGAGTTCCTGGTCGAGGGACGGCTGCTTGCGATGGCCGACATCGACGAGCGGCGCAGCGGCCTGCTCGCGGTCGTCTCACGCTACATCGGCGATAACCTCAAGGTCGGCGTGGGCTACAACTTCGCCGACTTCTCGGACGATCTCACCGACCTCAACTACGACCACCAGGG
>JAZBNZ010000244.1:0-6059 GCA_036350895.1 Woeseiaceae bacterium | reverse complement strand
TTCCGGCCGGTGCCTGCGTAATGGCGTAAGGGGAATTCGGGCCACACGGTCCGTCGGCTCCGGGGGCCGGGGCCCTGCTGTCGTGTTTGATTAATCACTCGGGAATAGTTGATGTCCAAGCCAACTCTTTGTCTTCTGGTCCTGCTGTCGGGCAGTGCGGCCGGCGCCGCCGTGGAACAGACCAAGGGCAACTTCAAAGACACCTTCCGCCAGTTGGATGAGGACCTTCCAACGGCGAATGCCTATCGCACGGCCGGTGGCGAGCCGGGGCACGAATACTGGCAACAAAAGGTGGACTATGACATCGACGTCACCCTCGATGAAGTCGCGCGACGCCTGACGGGCTCCGCGACGATCAACTACACGAACAACAGTCCGGACACCCTGCGCTTTCTCTGGCTGCAGCTCGACCAGAACAAGTTCCGCAGCGACTCGCTGGCCGAACGCTCTGCAGCCTTCGCCGACCCCGGTGTTCGCGGTGTGCCGGCCAAGGACATCGAGGGCGATGCCACGCCGGCGATCAGCCTCGCCGAACTGCGTCGTCGTCAATTCATGGACGACCACGAACTGGGCTACGAGATCGGCACGGTGACCGACAGCCGGGGCCGCACCCTGAAGCACACGATCGTCGGCACGCTGATGCGGGTCGACCTCGCGGAGCCGCTGCGCCCGGGCCGGAGCATCGGCTTCAATCTCGACTTCGCGTTCAACATCGTCGAAGAGGATGCGGTGTGGGCGCGCTCCGGCTACGAGCACTTTCCGGAGGATACGCGGGACGGCGGCAACGATATTTTCCTGATCGCCCAGTGGTTCCCGCGGCTCGCTGCCTACACGGATTACGAGGGCTGGACCAACAAGGAGTTCCTCGACCGCGGCGAATTTACCCTCGAGTTCGGGGACTACACGGTCGACATCACGGTGCCCGCGGATCATATCGTGTCGTCGACCGGCGTCCTCATCAATCCCGAGGCGGTTCTCACGCGCGAGCAGCGCAACCGCCTGGAGCAAGCCAGGAACGCGGATCAGCCTGTATTCATCGTGACGGCAGAGGAAGCTCTTGCCAACGAAGCCGAGGGCGCCAGTGGCACCAGGACCTGGCGCTTCGAGGCGACGAACGTTCGCGACTTCGCCTGGGCTTCGTCACGCAAGTTTATCTGGGACGCGCAGGGTTACCGCCAGGGCGGCGACGTACAGCCGCTGGTGATGGCCATGAGCTTCTATCCGAAAGAAGGTGAACCCCTCTGGTCGAAGTATTCGACCGCGTCGGTCATCCACACGATGAAAGTCTACTCTCGCTTCTCCTTCGACTATCCGTACCCCACGGCGCAGTCCGTGAACGGACCGGTCGGCGGCATGGAATACCCGATGATTACCTTCAACGGGCCGCGCACGGACGAGCAGGACGACGGCACGCGCACCTACTCGCTCGCCGAAAAGCGCTTCCTGGTCGGCGTTGTCATCCACGAGGTCGGGCACATTTACTTTCCGATGACAGTGAACTCCGACGAACGGCAGTGGACCTGGATGGACGAGGGCCTGAACAGCTTCCTCGATTCCATGGCGGGCCTCGAATGGGATCCGGATATCCCGTGGAAGGTGGCGCCGGCGGATATCGTCGAATACATGAAGTCCGAGTACCAGGTGCCGATCATGACGCAGTCCGACAGCGTGCTGCAGCTCGGCCCGAACGCGTATGCCAAGCCGACGGTTGCGCTGACCATCCTGCGCGAGACAATTCTCGGCCGCGAGCTGTTCGACTTCGCGTTCAAGGAATACGCACGCCGCTGGCGCTTCAAGCGGCCCACGCCGGCCGATTTCTTCCGCACCATGGAGGAGGCCACCGGGGTGGACCTCGACTGGTTCTGGCGCGGTTGGTTCTACACGACGGATCACGTCGATATCTCGCTGGACCGGATCTGGAAGCTGCGGCTCGACACCGAGGACCCGGACATCGACTTCGACCGCCGCCGCCAGGAAGAGGCGGCCAAGCCGATCCACCCGTCCGCGCGCGCCAACAGCGCCGAGGGACGCCGCACCTGGGTCGAGCTGAACCCCGGTATCCGCGATTTCTACGACGAGAACGACGAGTACACGGTCACCAACAAGGAACGAAACGAGTACCAGCAATTCCTCGTCGACCTCGAGGACTGGGAGCGTGTCGCGCTGGCACGCGCCGTGGAAGAGGACAGCCACTACTATGTCCTCGAGTTCTCGAACCTCGGCGGCCTGGTCATGCCCATACTCCTCGAGCTTCAGTTCGCCGACGGGTCCTCCGAGCGTTACGACATCCCGGCAGAGATCTGGCGCCGGAATCACCAGCAGGTGAAGAAGCTGCTGGTACTGGACAAGGAGCTCAGCAGCGTGGTTGTGGATCCCCACTGGGAGACCGCCGACGCGGACGTCGAGAACAACCACTACCCGCGCCGTATCGTTCCCTCGCGCATCGAGGTGTACAAGGCGCCCGAGCGGGAAGGACCCGAGTACCGCGACATCATGCAGGACATCAAGACCGAGATCGAAGAGTGCGAGCCCGGCGATACTGGTGACGGGTCCACGCCTGCTTCGGCGGCGGAGGCCGAGTGCGCCCGACCCCAATAATGCGAGTTCTTCTCCTGCGCTGGCGGTTGCTCGTTGCCGGGACGCTGCTGCTTGCCAGTCTCACGGCCGGCGCCCACCAGCAAAAGGAGTCGATAACCCGGGTGTTGTTCAATCCGCGCACCGGCAACATCGAGGTCATGCACCGTTTCCTGGTGCACGACGCCGAGCACGCCGTAAAGGCCATCTTCGGCCCGGATGCCGACATCCTCGGTTCCGAGGCATCCCGTCGCCGCTTTGCCGACTACGTCCATGAGCGCTTCCAGATGAGGGACCAGGACGGCGTCTCCCTTCCCCTGACCCCGGTCGGTCAGGAAATCGAGGGCCGCTTCCTGTGGGTCTATGCCGAGGCGCCGGCACCCGATGATCTTGCGGCGCTAACCCTCGTCCACGATGCCCTGCGGGATCTGTGGCCGGACCAGGTCAACCTGGTCAACGTCGACCGTGACGGCAAAACCATGTCGGCGCTCTTCGCCGGCGCCGGTCGCGAGGTGGAGATTCAACTTCACCCGGTGCCCGAGTAGCGTGACGGATACGGCAGAAGCGATGATCCGTGAGCCTGCTTCCGGCAATGAGGCGGCCGTTGCCCGGGTCCCGGCGTGCTTGTTGCTTCCGCCCAAAGGAAATTATCGCCTATTGCCCTATTTCGGGTGCCGTGTGCTGCGGAGCTGAGCTTTACGACTATGAACGATGAGAACCAGGCAAGAATGTCGACCCGTCTCAATTGGCGTCTTCTGCTCGGCGAGTTCTTCGTTATCGTGGTTGGTATCCTGATGGCGCTCTGGGTCGACCAGCTCCGGGAAGCTCATGTCAACGCGGGGCTGGAACTGGAGTACCTGGAATCGCTCTTGATCGATCTCGAGGCCGACCTTGCCCAGTTCGATGAGGCCGAGGCATGGATGCGCAGATCGGAAGCGGCCGCAGCGACCGTGCTTCTGCTCTACGAGGGATCGCCGCCGACTGCGAATGTGGCCGACCTGGTTGCGGCGGTGGAGACGGCCGGCTGGCAGTATGTCCCATCGATCACTCGACACACGCTCGAGGATCTTCAGTCGACCGGGAATCTTCGCCTTATCCGGGACCCGGAGCTGCGTAGACGGATTGGTGACTACTACGCGACGGTGGAGGAGGTCAGCATACCGCTTGCGAACATGCGTGATCGTATCTGGGCCCAGTACGACGCCAGGGTCGCCAACGTGCTGGAACCCGCTGTGCGACTGGGAGTGCTGAAGCGGCCGGAAAGCTTCGGGGCCGGTATCACGTCAGACGCCCTGGAAACCGCAGCGCCGCCGTCCCTCGAGGAGTTGATCGAAACCCTGCGAGCATTTCCGGAACTCGAGACCGCGGCGGGGGAGGTTCTGTACCAGACCATCAACATGCGGGCAGGGCTGGAGGGGATGCGGAACGCGGCTCTTGAACTGAAGGCCGTGCTCGAACAGTGGCTCGCTTCCAATGCTTAGCCGAGACCTGCCTGTTGGCGGCAGGCGCTGGCCATCCGCGATCGCATTTTCCGAGGCGGTTACAGAAGGGTCCGCAAGGGCTTCCTTCTTGCGCCGTTGACAGGCCGGTGACGAGGGTAAGCGATGTATCCTGTTCATGACTCAATGATGGCGAAGACAATGAGCAGCACGCGGAGTAGCAGAACATGAGGATGAGGAACCTGATCTTCAGGCTGGTAGCGACAGTCCTGTGGGCTGCGGCACCGGCAGCATGGGCACAGAACGCGGACCTCGTCGTCAGGAACGGCACGATCTGGACGGTTGATGATGACAATCCCGGCGCCGAGGCCTTCGCGGTACAGGACGGGCGTTTCATCTACGTTGGCCCCGATGCCGGCGTGGAGCAGCACATCGGGCCGGAGACCGAGGTCATCGACCTCGATCGTGCCTTCGTAACCCCCGGTTTTTACGACAATCATGTGCACTTCGAGTCGACCGGGCAGCTGCTGTACGGGCTTAATCTTCTCGATGTGTCGGAGGAGTCCGGCTTCGTCGAGCGCATCCGGGCCGTCGATGCGCGCTATGCGCCGGGCACCTGGATCACCGGCGGCGACTGGTCCGCGTACGAGACCTGGGCTGCGGGCGACGTGGCCGTCGCGGATGCCCGAGTCGGCAGCAACGACGGCTACGGCGACTTCTTCCTGCCGAACCGGTCGATGATCGACGCTTTCACGGCAGATCGCCCGGTCCTGGTGCGCCGCTTCGATCGCAAGGTCTATCTCGCAAACGGTGTCGCTCTCGAGCTCGCCGGCATCCGCAAGGGCGCGCCGGATCCCGAGGGCATCATCGTCGGACGGGACGCAGACGGCGAACCAACGGGCGCGCTATTCAACCCGATCGCTGCAGACGTCGAGTCGACCGTACTGGTTCGCGACAATGTGCGGACGCTGTTCGAGGCGTTGATTCCGGAACCGTCGCGGGAGCAGCGTATTGCCGAGACCCGCGAAGCCTGGCGAAAAATGGCGAGCGTCGGCGTTACGAGCTACTGCGACATTACCTCCGATCCGGTGTATGTCGACATCTATCGCGAACTCCGCGACACGGGAGAGATGACCGCACGGGTCCGAGTCCGGCCGCCGCTCGATCGCTGGGAAGCCATGGCAGATCTCGGTATCAAGGTCGGCTTCGGGGACGAATGGATACGCTTCGGTGCGGCCAAGGCCTGGATAGACGGCATCATGGGAAACAGCTCGGCACGCTTCTACGAGCCCTACACCCACAATCCCGAGAGTCGCGGCATCTGGCGCGACATCATGTTCCCGTTCCAGCGCAGCCCGTATGACCCCGAGGACATGCAGAGCAATCTCGAGCGGCTGGCGCTAAAGGCCGATGCCAGCGGCATACAGCTGACGGTGCACGCGATCGGGGATGAAGCCAACGGCTACCTCCTGGATATGCTCGAGCGAATCATCCTGGAGAACGGGGCGCGCGACCGGCGCTTCCGGCTCGTGCACGCACAGGTGATGAGCGATCGGGACATCGAGCGCGCCGGGAGGCTCGGCATCGTCGCCGAGGTGCAGCCCTTTCACACCTCGGACGACATGCGCTGGATGGAAGAGCGTATCGGCCGGGAGCGTTCGCGCGGAGCTTACGCGTTTCGCCGGCTGTGGGATGCGGGTGCGGTTGTCAGCTTCGGCTCGGACTCACCCGGCACGAATGCGTCCCGCTACTACCTGAATCCGATGCTTGGCCTGTATGCGGCGGTAACGCGCATGACGCTCTCAGGCCAGCCCGAGGGCGGCTGGTTTCCAGAGGAACGCCTGACGATCGAGGAAGCGATTCGCGCCTATACCCTGAATACCGCCTTTGCCGGCTACGAGGAGCAGATCAAGGGCTCGATCACGGTCGGGAAGCTCGCGGACTTCGTCGTACTTTCGGACAACCTGTTGACGATGGACCCGCGGCGACTCAAGGATGTCGAAGTCGCGATGACCTTTGTCGGCGGCAAGGCCGTGTATCGTCGTT
>JAZBNZ010000243.1:0-4409 GCA_036350895.1 Woeseiaceae bacterium | reverse complement strand
TCCATCGTGTAGAGCTGGGCGAGCGTGTAGGTGGTCTGCTTCAGCAATTGCGGCTCGAGACTTGGAATCGAGACCATGCGCTGATAGGTCTTGATCGCGTTCGGGACGTCTTCCATGTTGTAGTAGACGAAGCCGATATAATTGAGCACGTTGGCCTGTTCGTACTCGGTCAGCTTGTCGGGGTTGTACAAGCGGTCGAGCATCCGCAGCGCGCCGGAGTAATCATTGCCATCGACCAGCTCCTGTGCCTTCTGGATCTGGTCGTAAACCTCTTTACTAACCGCCTGCGCCTGCTTCGTCTTCGTTGTGTCCTCCTGGTCATCCTGCGCGATTGCAGCACCCGGCAGCGACAGGGTGAGGCTGACGAGAACGGTGGCGAGCACGCTCGCGAGTCGACGATACTGCTTCATGGGTTCCGCTTCCTCCGGTTCTGACGCTGGCGCAATACGCCCGCGTTAGCCTTCGATCTTGAACGTAATTCGCGTTTTGACGTTTGGCACGTCGACGGGCACACCGTCGACGACACGCGGCTTGTACTTGAATTTGAGCACGGCACGAATGGCTGCACGTTCGAACAGTGAACTCGTCGACTGGATGACGACCGGATCCCTGACCGTTCCCGCCGTAGTTACCGTGAAGGCCAGGTCGACGTAACCCTCGAGACCGCGTGACAGCGCACGAGCCGGATAGACGGGGGCAACACGTACGATGGGCAGGTAGTCGCCCTCGGCGATGTTCATCCCGCCCGGGCCGCCGATGTTGGCGTCGGTGCTTACTTCCGGCGCAGCAACGTTGATCGTGGGAGCGCTCGGGTCGATGTTGTCCATTTCCTGCGGCGGCGTTTCCGGCGGTGTCTCAGGCGGCTTTGGCGGCTTCTCCGGCGTGTAGTCCTCGACGTTGAGCGACTCGTTACGCTTTACCCGCACGAATTCGAGCTTCGCACGATCGCGAGGCTTCGTCAGTGCCTGTTTACCGGTCACGATCAGGATGTTCATCACGAACAGCAGGCTGAGTGTGACGATGACCCCCACCACGATAGAGAAGAGATATCGACCGATCATTGCTTACGCACTCCTTCGGCGGAAAACCGCCGCTTTCGCACTGCCTGCCAGGAGTTTGACACCTGACGCGCGGCGCGGTTCCTCGTTAGTCGTTCGACGATGCAATCGCGACGTTGCCGACGCCGACCGCCTTGGCCGCGTCGAGGACGACGACCAGTGTCTCGTGATTCGACTCCTCGTCGGCCTGGATCACGATCGAGCCCTTCGGATTCTCGAGGTGCAGGCGCTCGATAGCGTCTCGTACGGCGCGCGGCTCGACCGGCTTCCGGTCGATCCAGATCTCGTTAGCCTCGCTGATCGCGATGAGGATCGCCGCATCCTCCTGCCGCTCGGCAGTAAAGGAGTCCGGCCGATTGACGTCGATACCGGCTTCCTTGATGAAAGACGCGGTCACGATGAAGAAGATCAGCATGATGAACACGACGTCCAGCATGGGCGTCAGGTTGATTTCACTCTCTTCTTCTTCGACGGCTTGTCTGTTTCGCATTACACGCTTCCTAATAGTGTGGTCATGCGGCCACTCTCACGAGTCGCCGCCGTGCCAGCGTCAGCCGGCGCCTTCGGCAATGGAGATGCTGTACACCCCCGCCTGCCGGGACGCATCCATCACCGTGACGAGCTGCTTGTTGGTCGAACTCTTGTTTGCCTGGATGATCACCATGCCTTCCGGGTTCTCGGCGTGCAAGCGCTCGATGTTTGCCCGGACGGCGCGAGGATCGATGAGACGACGGTTGATGAAGATATCGTCGTTGGCATCGATGACGACGAGGATGTTCGCCTCTTCCTGCTTCACCTGCTGCTGCTGCTGATTGTCAGGACGGTTCACATCGAGGCCGACTTCCTTGATGAACGATGCCGTCACAATGAAGAAGATCAACATGATGAAGACGACGTCCAGCATGGGCGTCAGGTTGATCTCGTTCTCATCGTCCTCCGGCATCGGAATGTCATGTCTGCGCATAACGGTTACCTCTAGTGATCCATCGTCAGCGAGTCTTCGAGGAACTGCGTCTCACGAGCAGCCCTGCGGGTCAGCAGCGTAACGAGGAGTACCCCAGACAGCGCACCGACCATGCCGGCCATCGTCGGGATCGTCGCCTGCGAAACGCCGGCCGCCATCGCCCGGACATTACCGGAGCCGGAGACTGCCATTACCTGGAATACGCTGATCATTCCGGTCACGGTGCCGAGCAGGCCGAGTAGCGGACACAGTGCAACGAACGTCTGGATCATCGCAATGCCCCGCGTGCACTCCATATTGAACTTGGAGATTTCCATCTCGCGGATCTGGTGCGCGTTCCACGAGCGGCGCTCGGGGCGACCTTCCCAGGTGTCCTTGATCTCGCGGGACATGGTCCTCATCGACGTCCGGAAATAGAGAATCCGTTCGACGATGAGAACCCACATCAGGAAGATCGTAACGGCAATCAGCGTTAGCACGGGGCCACCGAGAGTCATGAAATCCCGGATGGACTCGAGTGCATCAACTAGCCAAAACATGGCAACCCTCCGCGATTAGCCGTGTTTCTCGGAATGCTGGGCAACCAGCCCCGCGCTCTGCGACTGAAGCACGTTGATGATCTTCTTGCTCTGACCACTGACCAGCGTGTGCAGGAGCACCATCGGGATGGCGACGACCAGGCCGAGTACCGTCGTAACGAGAGCCTGCGAGATACCGCCGGCCATCATCTTCGGATCGCCCGCGCCGTACAGCGTGATCACCTGGAAGGTCTTGATCATACCGGTGACCGTACCGAGCAGCCCCATCAGCGGCGCCACGACGCCGACGACCTTGATGAACAGCAGACCCTTCGTGAGTCCCGGCATCTCCTTGAGCGCCGCCTCGCTGAGCTTGAGCTCGATCGTTTCGGTATCGGAGCCCTGGTTGCTTTCGTAGGCAGCAAGTACGCGACCCAGCGGGTTGTCGGTGCTGGCAGAGTCGCGCTTGAGCTGTGCCGATACCTTCCGGCTGTCGTTCGACAGGCCCAGGAAGCGGATGAAGGCAACCAGCAGCCCGATCACGCCGAGTGCAGCGATGGAGTAACCGACGACCCCGCCCTCGTGGAACTTGTCCATCAGGGTGGGCGTCTCGACCAGCAGGCCGAGAATGCCGCCGCGCGTCACGTCGACGCCGAACTCGACGGCACCGCCCTGGCCGGTCGCAGCCGCCAGTGACTGTGCCGAACCCTGGAAGCGGCCCTCCGGCTGGCGCGGCAGCTCGCTGACCGTGCCGTCGGTATTGAACTCGTAGTAGCCGGCACGACCAACGAGGTTGAACGTTCCGACACGCGTGAGATCGATCGTCTCCTGCGCACCATCGGCGGTGATCACCGTGTACGGGAAGGTCACGACGTTGCCCGACTCGTTGATTTCGCGCTGGAGCTCGTACCAGAGCTGCTCGATGTCCTCGATCTGGGCCAGCGAGTTGGCGTTCGCCATCTTGCTGCCGAGCTCGACGAGGAACTCCTCGCGATCCGGATACTGCAGGCTCGTCAGCGACGACGCGAAGCGGCCCTGGGCATCACCCGCGACCGTCTGCAAGACGCCAAACAGCTCTTTCAGTGCGCCGAGACGCTCGTCCAGAGCGGCGCGTGCCGTAATAATTTCCTGCTGATTCTGCTCGAACAGGGCCTCGAGTCGTGCCGACTCGTTCTCCTGGCGGGTCCGCTCTGCGCGGGCCTGGTTGAGCAGATTCTGCTGCTGGTTCCGCTCCTGCGCGAAGCGTGCCTCGCGCTGGCGAGCTTCCTGAGAGTCGCGCGCCTTACCCTGCTCGATCAGGCGCAGGAGCTCGGACATGCTCGAGGCTTCTTCCTGGGCGACGGCCGTGCCCATACCGAAGGCCAGGAGGCCGGCGGCAAGAATGACTGTAATACGTTTCATTTACGAAGCCTCCGCGGGGGTCGGTGCGGGAACCGGAACGGCGATGAGTTCCGGAGCAATGAGCTGGCGGGCCATACGAATGCCCTTGCGAATATCGTTGCGGGCCGCGTCGTCGCGAACCCACTGGCGCGCTTCGTTGTCCCAGCGACCGGTAATGCTGGAATCGTCCGACTGGAAGTACAGGCCGATGCGACCGATGCGGAGGATGTTGTACTGGCGCGGTTCACCGTCGACCTCGAGCGTCGTTTCGTACCATTCGGAAGACGTCCCGTAGTCCATCTCGATCTGGTAAGCCTCCATCACCTTGCGAAACTTCTCGGCGACGGATACGTCGGAGCGCTCCATGATTTCCTTGAGGTTTTCAACGCGATCGGCGCGTTCTTCCATCAGGAACGGAACGTCGAGAGCAATCGACTGCTCGATGCCGTCGATCATGCGCTCCATCAGCGGGAAGATCTGCCGGTTGAT
>JAZBNZ010000242.1:0-6262 GCA_036350895.1 Woeseiaceae bacterium | reverse complement strand
CAGGTCCAGGCGTTCATTGAAGCCGTGGATAGCGTCGGCAGCCGGGCCGTAAACGAGCGCCGGCATTCCGGCGTGCAAACCGAAAAACCGGGCGTCCGTGGTCGCCGTCACCGGCATACGCTCGAGTTCTTCACCTGTTACCGCCTCGTGTGCAGCGCCGAGCATTGCGATTGCCTCGCGTGCTGCATCCGAGTTGTCTTCGGCCAGCGAGTAGCCCTCGGCAAGAAATCCGTGGTGCACGATCTCGGGCGGATTATTGCTGAGGTAAGGGTGCTGGGCCGCGGCCTCCCGGATGCACGCCTCGATCTCGTCGCGGGCGCCCCGAACATCCTGGCCGGGGTACACGGCCAGGCGCACGTCGAAGCGGCACCAGGCCGGCACACTGGATGCCCAGTCTCCACCTTCGATGCGGCCGATGTTCAGATTCAGCGGGTGGTCGACGTGTTGATACGCCGGGTGCTTTGCGGCCGAGTTCCACCGGGCCTCGAGCCCGCGCAGTGCCTCGATCAGTGGTATTGCAGCCTCGATGGCATTCACGCCGCTCCCCGCTTCGAGTACATGCACCGGGACACCGCGCAATTGGACCTGCAACCAGATCACGCCGACCTGTGCGTCGATCAGATGTTCGTGAAATGGTTCCGGAATAATGGCGGCATCGGCGCGATAACCACGCTGCAGGCAGGCGAGTGCGCCGTTGCCGGTGCACTCCTCCTCGACGACGGATTGCACGTAGACATCGGCTGCCGGCTTGAAACCCGCATCGCGCAATGCATCGAGCGCGAATACGTTGGCGACCAGGCCGCCCTTCATGTCTCCGGCGCCGCGGCCAGTCATCCAGCCATCCTTCACCGCGGGTTGGAACGGCGGCGTTTCCCACATGTCGAGCGGCCCCGTGGGCACGACGTCGATATGGCCGTTGAGAATCAGCGACCGGCCGCGCCCGGACGGGTTGCGCCGGGCGCCGACGACGTTGATCGCATCATCATAGTTGCCGATGACCGGCGAAAATCCCGGCAGGTCCGCGATGTCGGCGACATCAACGTTCCAGACGTCAGTGTCGTAGCCCCGCTCACGCAGCTCTTCCGCCATGAAGCGCTGTGCCGACTGCTCGTTGCCGCGTGTAGACGGGTGACTGACGAGCTCGGTGAGAAACGCCACCTGTTCATCGAAGCGTGCATCGACCGCATCGATGATGGCCTTGTGCTGTTCGCTGCTCATGGTCCGGTCCTCAGAACGTGCTGATGGCGTCTGCATCGATTGTAAGGGGTGCGTCGGTTGCATCGACAACCTCCTGCACCGAGACTCCCTCCGCGATCTCCCTGAGCAGCATCGTGCCGCCGCGGATATCGATGACCGCCATGTCGGTAATTACCCTGTCGACGCACCGCGGCGCCGTCAGCGGCAGCGTGCATTCCTGGAGGATCTTCGGCCGACCGCCTTTATCGCAATGCGTCATCAGTGCAACGACGCGACGGGATTTTTGCGCAAGCTCCATGCCGCCACCGACGCCGGGGGTAAACTTGCCCGGGATAATCCAGTTGGCGAGATCACCACTGGCCGAGACCTGCATCGCGCCGAGCAGCGCCAGGTCCAATCGCCCGCCGCGGACCAGCGCGAACGACACGGCGCTGTCGAAAAAGCTCGCGCCGGGCAACGTCGAAACGTAAGCGCCACCGGCGTCGATCAGGTTACGGTCAGCACGCTCGGTAGCGACCGCCGGGCCGACGCCGGCGACGCCGTTTTCCGAATGCAGGCAGACGTTCATCCCGGCTTCGAGGTAGGCGGCGATGCCCGTCGGCAGGCCGATTCCGAGGTTGACGGTCATGCCCGCACGAACCTCGCGCGCAGCGCGGCGGACAATACGTTCCCTAGCCTGCACGATTCACGACCTCGTTACCGCGCCTGACCACACCGTATGCGTCGGTCAGCGCTTCGAGGTGCACGACGGCGTCGACGAACGGGCCTGGGGTGTGGACTGCGTCGGGCGCGATCTCGCCCTCTGCAACGAGTTGCTCCGCTTCCACGATGACGGTCTGCGCGGCCATTGCCATCAATGGCGAAAAATTGCGCGCGCTGGCCGCGTACGTGTGATTGCCGAATGGGTCGGCGCGCTCGGCGTGAATCAGTGCAAAATCGGCCGAAAGAGCCTTTTCTACCAGGCAACGCTGCCCTTCGAACTCGATAACCGGCTTGCCGTCGGCGAGCAGTGTGTCAATGCCGATATCGGTCAACACGGCCGGCAGGCCGGCGCCGGCCGCGCGTATCCGCTCGGCCAGGATACCCTGCGCGCAGAACTCGACCGTGATGTCACCGGCATTCATGCGCTCGATCGCGTGCGGATTCAAACCGAGATGCGAAACGACGAGCCGAGCCACCTGGCCGTTCGCAACCAGCAGGTCGACGCCCATCCCGGACTCGTTGGCGTCATTCTTGATGATCGTCAGGCGTTTCTGCCCCTGCCTTACAAGTTCCTCGAGCAGCAAAAACGGCGTGCCGGGCACACCGAAGCCGCCGACCATGATGGACGCGCCATCCGTGATTTGCGCGATGGCCTCTTCAATGGACGTCCTCTTGTCGAGCATCGCGTGCCGCTCACGCCGCCGACTGGCCGACCGGCAGGCCAGCCTCGGCGGCGAATGCGAGCAGGCTCTGGTCGAGCAACTCGAGCAGTTCGTCGCACTGCGACTCGTTGATGATCAGCGGCGGACACACCATGAAGTGATCCCCCTCCGTACCTCCCCGCGTACGCCGCGAATAGATGATGAGGCCGCGCTCGAAAGCGTGCTCGACGAGCCGTAAATGGGCATTCAGGTCGCGCGGCAGCGGTGCCATCGTCGCCCGGTCCGCAACGAGTTCGAACGCCAGCAACAGACCCTTACCGCGCACGTCTCCGATCCACGGGAAGCGGTGCATCAGGCCGGTCAGCCGCTCTTTGAGCAGGGCGCCGACACGGCGGCAGTTGCCGTAAAGATCCTGTGCATCCAGTTCGTCAAGCACGGCGAGGCCAGCCGCGCAGGCGAGCGGATTGCCGGCACTGGTGAAGCCGTGCTGGAAACCGCCTGCGTCGAGCACGGGCTCCACCAGTCGTTCGTCAGCCACCATCGCGCCTAGCGGCGCATAGCCGGCCGCGAAACCCTTGGACAACGCGACCAGGTCAGGCCGCAGCTGCCAGTGACTGGCCGCGAGAAAAGGCCCGGTGCGGCCGGCGCCGGTCATGACCTCGTCGAGGATCAGGAGCAGGCCGAACTCGTCGCAGATTTCGCGAATCCGCGAGTAATAGCTGTCGGGCGCAACGAGCGCACCCGTCGACGCGCCGCCGACGGGCTCCATGATGAAACCGAGTACGCTGTCCGGCCCTTCCGCGATGATCGTGTCGCGCAGTCTCCCGGCGGCGCGCAGCCCGCGCTCCTCCATCGTCAAATCGTCGTGATCGAGGTAGCAGGTCGGCGCCGGGATTTTCGGCATGGCAACCATCATCGGCAGGAACGGGTCGCTCAGTGGCCGGTAACCCGTCAGGCTCAATGCGCCGAGCGTCGCGCCATGATAAGACGGAAAACAGGAGATGAGCTTGTAGCGCGACGCCTGGCCGGTGACGTACGCCCACTGGCGCGCGAGCTTCACACACGACTCCACCGCTTCAGAACCGCCGGACACGAAAAACACCTTGTTCAGGCCGGCGGGGGTTTTCCCGGCTACGCGCCTTGCCAGCGTCTCCGCCGCTTCGTTCTCGAAGTGCAGGCGATAGGCAAACGCACCCTTTTGCATCTGCGCCTGCATGGCCTCGATGACCCGCGGATTGGCGTGGCCGATGTTCGATACCATCGCGCCGCTCGAGCCGTCGATGTAGCGCTTGCCGGACCGGTCCCAGCAGTAGATGCCCTCGGCGTGATCAAACAGCGGCCGACGCAGCCTGCTCTGGTAAAAGAGCGCCGAAGGGGGCACGGAAGCGCTGCCCGGCGCTGGGGACGGTGTAGTCATTCGGAAACCTCGGTATTGACCCCGTTTGCAACCGTACTCGACCGGCCCATAGTATCTGAATGACTCGTCGTCTGCGCGCCTTGCGTGGCCAGCACCGGGGGAGAACAGGGATGCCGACACTTGAAGGGCTCGACATGCTGGCGATGGGCGTCTATTTCGTCGTCCTGATCTGGATCGGCCTGGCGGTCGCCGCCAGGGAACGCGGCGAAGGCGAGAGCGAATCGTTCCTTGCCGCCAATCGCAACATGAACCTGCTGCAGACGACCTCGTCCACGGCGGCGACAGACCTGGGCGGCGGCTTCAGCCTCGCGATGGGCGGCCTGGGCTTCACGCTCGGCATCTCCGGCTCGTGGCTGATTGCGATCTCCGGTCTCAGCATCATCATGGTGTCGTTCCTGATGGTGCCGAAGGTCAAACGCTGGGCGGACAGGGTAAAAGGGCTCACCACGGGCGACCTGTTCGAGGCGCGGTATGACCGTCGCACGGGAACCCTCGCGGCCGTGGTGGTCGGCATCGCGTGGTTCACGTTCGTCGGTGGGCAGATCATTGCGGGCGCCAAGCTGATCCAGGTGACCGCGGGCCTGAACCTGACGCTCGCAGTCGTATTGTCGGGCGCCGTCGTACTTGCCTACACGGCGCTCGGCGGACTCAAGGCCGTGATATACACCGACGTCTTCCAGATGCTGGTGCTGCTGGTCGGGGTCGTTTTCATCGCCGTGCCGCTGGGCCTCTACGAGGTCGGCGGCTGGAGCGGCATCGTCGAGTTTTACTCGGCCAACCCTGAGACCGCCTCGATGGTGGACTGGGGCGCGGTAGGCTTAAAGCAGCTTGTCGGCTGGTTCATGGCAATCTTCCCGATCTGGTTCATATCGATCGCGGCCATGCAGCGCATCATCGCCGCGCGTGACGAGAAAACGGCGCGGCGCGCGTTCTTTTTGACCGGGGTGCCCATCGAGTGGCCGCTGTTTGCGATAGGCAGCACGCTGGTGGGAATGATCGCCCGCATGCTGCTCCCCGAGGTCGCGGATCCGGAACTGGCAACGCCGATGCTCATCCTCGAACTGTTGCCGGCGGGCGTCGCCGGCATCGTTATCGCGGCCTACGTCGCAGCCGTCATGTCCACGGCCGATTCGGTGCTCATGGGGCCGGTCGCCATCTTCACCAACGACATTTATCACAAACACATCAACCCGGACGCGAGTGGCAAAAGCCTGGTCCGGGTGGCGCGCACCATGACGATCGTGCTGGGCGTGCTTGGCATTGGTCTTGCCTACCTGGTGCCCAATATCCTGGACCTGATCCTCTATGCCTACACGTTCGGCGCGGCAGGCCTGTTCTTCCCGATGCTCGGGCTCCTGTTCTGGCGCGGCACGACCTCGGCGGGCGCCTTCTGGAGCATGCTGGGCGGCGGTTCCACCGCCGTCATCTGGTCACTGCTCGGCGAACCGTTCGGCTTTGCGGCCTCCTACGCTGGCTGGATGATCGGGCTGCCGGCGCTCGTTGTCATTTCACTCCTGACCGAGCACAGCCCGGAGGAGAACCGGGACCTTTTCGTTGAACCGCCAGCGGCGGAATCGTAGCCAGTGGCGAGCCGGACTCAGTCCTGGATCGCGAACAGCCGCGCCGGGTTTTGAACCAGCATCGTCTCGATGTCGTTGTCCGAAACGCCGCGACTCTGCAGGTAGGGCACGACCTGGGTGAGAATGTAATCGTAGCCGTTGCCGGCGTAGGCCTTGAGCTGCACCTTGGTGCAGACGTCCTGTGACATCATGAGCTGCCGGGCAAAGCCGCGCTCTGTGAGGGTGACAATGGTCTCGACGGCGCCGCGCGTGTCGTCGACCGGCTCTTCCAGCAGGAACGGCGCACCGAGCAGGTCGAACTGCAGTGTCGCTCCGCGCGCCAGCACCGCCTCCAGGACCGGCAGCTGGCCAGCTGCGTCGCCGCCGATATGCCCGACGATAACCCGCGACAGATCGGCTCCCTCCTGTTCGAGGATATCGAGCGTCTTTTCGAGGTCCTGTCCGTCACCCACCCACTGATGCAGCGTAATCGCCGCTCCGGTGCGGGCGCTCGCGCGCGCCGCTGCGCGCAGTTGCCGGACGTCGGTGGAATCCGGGTCAGTGGACAGATCCATGGCCGGGATTTCACCGATCACGCCGGCCCGGATGCGCGACGGGCCGACGCCCTCCACGAGATCGTCGATGATTGCGTCGGTAAGCTCTGCCACGTCCATACCGTCGAAATCCGGCGGACGCCAGCCTTCCCGGTACCAGCCTGCACCCAT
>JAZBNZ010000241.1:0-5337 GCA_036350895.1 Woeseiaceae bacterium | reverse complement strand
CGTCGACCGCCGCGCCGCCGATCGGCCCGGCCAGGCGATCGAGTCGACCCGCGTCACCAACGTCGCCGAGGTCCGGCGCCTGGGCCGTCGCTGGGCGGTCATCATTCGCGACGGACTGGATAAACTGCTGGCCGAGGGCGTCACACCGGAAGGCTGACGCCGGACGGGCACGCTACCGCGGGTCAGGCGCTCTCACCGGAGAGTTGCGCCTCGACCCAGCGGTCGAGCTTGGCTTCGAGCATCGACAGTGGCATCGGCCCGTCCTTCAGGATCTCCGTGTGGAACGCCTTGACGTCGAAGCGCTCGCCCAGGCGCGCCTCGGCCTTGTCCCGGATCCCGCGAATCTTGAGCTGGCCGATCTTGTAAGCGAGCGCCTGTCCCGGGATGGCCATGAAGCGCTCGGCCTCCTGGACGCGGCGCGTCTCCGAGGCAGCCGAGTTGGCCTGCATGTAGTCGAGCACTTCCTGCCGCGTCCAGCCCTTGGCGTGAATGCCGGTGTCGGTCACCAGTCGAATTGCGCGCCAGAGTTCGTCGCTCAACGCGCCGAAATAATCCATCGGGTCCTCGTACATGCCGAGTTCCTTGCCGAGCGATTCGGCATACAGTCCCCAGCCTTCGCTGTAGGCGGTGAAGCGGCCGAAACGACGGAAGCGCGGCAGGTCCTCGTTCTCCCGCTGCAGCATGATCTGGTAGTGATGCCCCGGGATCGCCTCGTGCAGGAACAGCGACTTCATGTTCCACTTCGTGCGTGTACCCACGTCGTAGGTGTTGGCGTAGAAGACGCCCTTGCGTGAGCCGTCGGGCGTGCCGGCCTGGTAGGAGCCGCGGCTCGCAGTCTGCTCGCGGAACGGCTCGACCGGCCGAATCTCGTAAGCGGTCTTCGGAAACACCTCGAACAACGCCTTGTTGGCCTCGGCAACGTCGGCAGCCATGTCGCGGTAGCCCTCGATCAACTCCGCCGGCGTGGCATAGAAGAATTGCGGATCCGTCGCCGCGAACTCGAAGAACTCATCGAGCGTGCCGTCGAATCCGACCTCCTCCATGACCTGCCGCATCTCTGCATGGATCCGTTCGACCTCGTCGAGCCCGACCTGGTGAATCTCTTCCGGCGTCAGGTCGGTCGTCGTGCGCACGCGCACGAGGTATTCGTACCATTCGCGGCCGTTCGGCAACGCGTAGAGACCGACCGTGTCCCGCGCCGAAGCCATGTAGTCGTCACTGACGAAATTCAGCATGCGTGCATACGCCGGGAGAATCTTTTTTTCGATCGCGTCCGTGAACTCGGCCGTCAGGCGCTCGCGGTCTGCCTCGCTGAAATCCGCCGGCATGTCCTCGATGGGCGCATAGAAGCCGCTCTCCGCCGCCGAGTCGACGACCTGCGACTCGAGCTGGGGGACGACCTTCTGCATCAGCACGCGCGGCTGGACGATACCGGCCGCCGCGCCCTGCTGCATGTTGTCGATCGCAGTATCGACGTAAACCACGAAATCATCGACGCGGCCCAGCCAGTCTTCGTAATCATCGACGGTCTCGAAGGGATGCAGGCCCCTGCCGCTGCCGAGGCGCACGAAGCTGTTCGTGAACGAGTAGAACTGGTTGATCGGCTGCAGGTGGGCGGGGAAAGCGGCACCCTCGATGTTCCATTCGCGCTGCAGCCGGAAAATGTCGTAGCTCAGCTGCTCCTGCTCGTCCAGCGCCGCACGATCGATTGCTAGCAGCCGTTCGAGATAGCGCTGCTCCAGCGCCTGCGACTTCTCGCGATGAGCGGCGCTGATCGGGATTGCGAGCCGGTCGTTGTAGCGGTCGTCGCCAATGCTGGTCGCCCGGACCGGATCCAGCTCGAGGGATGCCTCGAAATACTCGTCGAAGACCTGCTCGAGCGCCGCCGATGCATCGACGGGAGGCTCGGGGGGTGTCGCGGTACCCGGATCAGGTTGGCCGCAGGCCACCAGCAGGAGAAGCTGCGAGAGCAGGAAAACAACGCGCATGATTCGCGGTCCGGTCGTTGAAAGGCTCCGGAGCATAGCGAATTAAGGCATGCCGACCCAAATCCGGCACGCCTCGAGGCCTGGCCCCGCTAGACCATGAAACCGAGGTCGCGGACCGCGAAATTGTCGATGTGCGGCGCGACGATGCCAAGGTCATCCTCGGGAATGCCGAACCATCGCGCCAGCGTCGCCGCGTACTGGTCTGCAGACGTCGACGGGATCATGCGCCCGCCGCCGACGTCGTCGTCACCGTCGATCGCGAGCAGCGGGTAGCGGCCGTAGAGGTCGCCACCCCTGACGGCCCCGCCAACCACGACCTGGTTGCCGCCCCAGGCATGGTCCGTGCCGTCACCGTTCGACGTCAGCGTGCGGCCGAAGTCCGACTGTGTGAAGGTCGTGACCTGCTCGGCGACGCCGAGCTCGGCGGTTGCTGCATAGAAAGCCGCGATGGCATCGCTGACCCCGCCGAGCAGGCCCGGCTGGTCCTCGTTCTGGTTATCGTGGGAATCGAATCCGCCGGCGGCGACGAAGAAAATCTGCCGCTGCATCT
The DNA here is from genome assembly GCA_036350895.1 of Woeseiaceae bacterium. Classification (GTDB taxonomy): domain Bacteria; phylum Pseudomonadota; class Gammaproteobacteria; order Steroidobacterales; family Woeseiaceae; genus UBA1847. The sequence goes on along the minus strand of JAZBNZ010000241.1, from coordinate 2,799 downwards.
CGAGCTCGTCGCGCACGGCAATCAGCCGGGCGACGGTCTGAAGCTGGGCGCCGAGCTGGCTTTGCGGGAACGGCGTCCCCAGGGTCGGCGCGTTCTCGATCGCCGCCGTCACCGTATCCGCGGCCTCGATGGCCCGAGACTGCACCTCGGCGAAGGCGCGCTCGTAGACGCTCCCGTAGTCGGCCGCGAGCACCCGCAGGAAGGCTTGTCTCTGCTCGTAGAGCACGCTTCCGGGGTCGCTCGAGAAGCCCTCGAACTGGACCGGACCTTGCGGTCCCATGACGTACGCCACGGTGGCCTCGGCAGACTGCAGCAGGTTCGCGCCGAACAGCGAGGCGTTCGTCGCCATCCGCTGGCCCGCAACGCCGGTCCGGATCAGGTCCGCCATGCGGCCCGCCCAGCCGGTCTTGCTCTGGGCGTTGCCGCGCAGGGAATTCCACTGGTCCTGCTGGTCGTTGTGCGAGAAGAGCTGCGGCGGCAGCGTCGCCGACCCGTTGAAGAAGGTCTCCCGCGTCACGGGTTGGATCAGCGGACCGACGTTGGTGACGAACGCCGCCCTGCCCTGACCGAACAGCGCCTGGAGCCCGGCCATCGAGGGATGCAGGCCGTACAGGGAACCGTCCGGGGTCGCCGCGGTGATCGGCAGGAGATCGTCCCGCGGTATCGCGAGATTCTGGCGGGACCCGGCATACACGTCGTACTCGGCGCTGCTTCGCGGCACGAGCATGTTGAACGAGTCATTGCCGCCGAACAGGAACACGCAAACCAGCGCCCGGTAGTCGGCAAACGGGCCGACGCCGCCGACCACCTGGGAAAAAGCGAGCCCCGGCGTCGCGGCAAGTGTCGCCGCGGCGCCCGAAGCTTTGAGAAATTCACGTCGATTGAACGGTTTCATTGGAGCCTCCTCGGCTAGCGCTGGTAGGCGAACTCGGGCGACGTGACGACGAGGTAAATGGCCTCTGCCGCACGCAGCACCGCGTTGTCGTCGGGCACGCGTTCGAGCATGCCGCGGATCTCGGTCTCGAGTGTCGTGGACATCGAACCGGCGAGCAGCTTGTCGTCGACGCGCCGGATCAGGGCGTCGATGTCACCGGCGAGACCTGCCTCTTCCCCGATGTCGATGTAGATGTCCCCCGCCCGCAATTCCGTCGCCGTCGAGTTCAGCGCAAACACCTGGTAGAAGAAATAGTTCGTGACCATCGTGTTCTGGAATTCCGTCGCGATTTCGAGCTCGGGTGCGACCAGGCTCGAATCGCGAATCTCGCCGGGCGGCGCATAGAAGGGACTGAAAAAATTGAACACCGACGGCGCCTGCAGGGGCCCCTGGCCGAAAAAGAACTGCGGGAAGAACGCGTAGCGACCGTCGGCCGACTGGGCGTCGTACGCCCGCCATAGCTGCGTCAGCCTCAAGAGCGGCTCCTTGAGCTTGCCGTCGATCTCCATCGGCAGGTTCGGACGGGCCTCGGAGTCCAGCAGGATCGCCTTGACGACGGCGCCGAGATCACCCCTGACGCCGCGGCCATTGTCGGCGAACACCGCCGCCACTCGCTCGACGTAGCCCGGCGACGGATTGCTCGTCACGAGGCGCTGGATCAGGCGGATCGCGATGAACGGTCCGACATTCGGATGATTGAAGATGCTGTCGAGCGCGGCCTCGAGATCCTGTTCGCCGCCCTGCCCCGCCGGCAGCGTCACGCCACCCAGCAGCTGCTTGGCCCCCGTGTCGTGAAAGTCCGGGTACAGCTGCATCGGCACGACCTGGTTGGCAAGCGTCGGGCGCGCCTGTTCGAAAGCCGGAGCACCGGCGAAGTGCCAGCCCGTGAACACGTGCGCGAAACCCTCGATGACCGACTGGTCATAGGTCGGCAACGGCACGCCGCGGCCGTCGGTCCGCACGCTGCCATCGGGCGCCAGTTCGACCAGGCCGATCGAGAACAGCTGCATGAGTTCGCGCGCGTAGTTCTCGTCCGGGCGAATATTGAGGTCCGGGTTCGGCTTCTGGTTGCCCAGCATGCTGAGGTAAATACCCATCGCGGGGTGCAGGGTGACGGCTTCGATCAGGTCGCGGTAGTTGCCGAAGGCGTTTTCGGCGAGCATGTCGTAGTAGCTCGCGAGGGCAAACGGATAGTTGTTGAGCGCGCCGAGCTGCGAGACCACCATGATCTCGGAGAGCGCGAAGGCAACCCGCTGGCGCAGCTGGTCCTCACCGTGCAGCGCGTTACGGAACCAGATGTCGACGCGATCCTCGTTGAGCTGGAAGAAGAACTCCGGTCGCGGCAGCGACTGCAGGAAAGGTAGTTGCAGCGAGGCCGGCCGGGACAGCTGGTCGTCGATCCAGCCCTCTATGCCGAGCGCCGCGACCTGCTCCGCGGCGGCCTCGGTCGCGCCGAAGCTGGCCTGGTTCAACAGCTGGAACGCTGCCGACTTGCTGACGGTCGGTGGTGGTGGCGGCGGCGGGGTCGGCGGCGAACCGGTATCGGCACCGCCACCTCCGCAGCCCGACAGCCCGACGACCACGGTTGCCACGATCGAAATAAGAACTCTGGTCATTGCCTTTCTCCCTGCTCCCTGGGCCGCCGCGTCCTCAACCTCTGCCGGCGACCCGGCAAGCCCTCGCGGCAGCGTTGGCCACATTCCGCGAAATCTTCACGACAATAACGCCGCTATCGTCGTCCGGTTGACACGAGAGTCGCCTGCCGTGTCGCAAATCCCGCGTGCATGGCGAGCGCGGCGATGGCTCAGGCGACGGCGGGAGCGGCGGGTGTCGGGACCACACCCGGCCGTGCGGGACGGGTGACT
>JAZBNZ010000240.1:0-15506 GCA_036350895.1 Woeseiaceae bacterium | reverse complement strand
GTTCCCGCGATAGCCTCACCTGGGAGCTGGCCCTGTACCTTTTCTCGCACGGCTACGAAGGCCGCTTCGGCAAGGCCGCGATTTCCGATCGGGGCCTGGCCTACTACATCGCAGCGGACTATCGTGGCGGGCCGGACACAGGCCTCATCACGCTCGCCGCCGGGGTCGATCCCGTGTCACAGGCACCGCTCGCTGCCTTGCTGCAGAGCGAACTGGCGCGATTCGTTGCCGAGCCGCCGGCCGCGGAGGAACTCGCCGAGGCGAAGGCCTACCTGGTGGGACGGCGCACGAGTGCCGCACTGAGCCCCGCGGAACGCGTGGAGAGACTTGCCAGCGACCGGGTGGGCCATGGCCTGATGACGTCGGATGCCTATGCCGATGCCGTGGCCGCGGTGACCCTGGATCAACTCAACGCCGTGCTCACCGCTTTTGCTGACGGTCGTGTGGTGACGGTGGCAGTAGGCACACCGTAGCAATCGTTCACGCGACAGCTTGTGCCTGCCTCTCACTCACTGGCGATGGCCTCAAAGCCGCGATCTTCGATCAAAAGCATCCGGTCCCGGGCCATCTCGGCAAAACCGAGGCGGCGGTAAAAGGCCAGGGCGCGAGTGCTGTGCTCGTCCACGGACAGACGCAGGTAGGCCGCTCCCTGGTCCCGGGCACGGCGCGCCAACGCGGCGACGAGCAGCCGGCCGACTCCCTGTGATCGTTCTTCCGGTATCACGTACAGGTCGAGCAGGTAGCAACCCCGCTTGCCGCGCCAGGTCGAATACTCCGGGTAAGAGATCGACATACCGACTACCCGGTCACCGCGGCTGGCGAGCAGTGTTTCGAAGGCGCGCCTGTCGCCGAAACCGTCCCGCTCGATATCCTCGATGCTGCTGACAACGCGGTCGCCCTGCCCCGAGTCTTCAGCAATAGCGCGTACCATCCGGTGGATTAGCGGCGCGTGGTGAGGCTCTGCTTCGCGCACCACGATGCCTGTTTCCGTCTCTGAACGCGTCACGTTCCGCCCTCCCGGTTTTCAGCGACGCACCGGGACCCCGGCACGAACGACGCACACTAGTTGGCGCTATCCTGGTCGCGATTGTATTGCCGCAGCAGATCCCGCAAGGCATCGTGATCGATGGCGCTGACACGATGGCCCTCCGTACCCTGCATATCGGCTGCTGCCACCATGGCGTTGACAATCGCTTCCTCGGTGGCCTCAACCGTGGCCAGGAACAGCGGTGTCTGCGAGTCCAGGCCGACCGCCCTGAACTGCCACAGGTCACGGTCCGCTTCCCGGGAAAATGGCGCCGTCGAGAACGCCAGCATGATGTCACCGGATCCATTGCCCGCATAGCTGCCGACCCGTGCGAGGCCCATCGCCGCCCGTCGGGCCAGCCGCTCCAGGTGGTGCGGCAGCAGCGGGGCATCCGTGGCGACAACGACGATGATCGACCCGGTTTCGTCCGTAACACCTGCGTCGCTGTAGACGCGGTGATCGCGCAGGTGGCGGCCGACAGGCACGCCGGCGATGGTGAGCGTATCGCGAAGGCCGTAGTTGGCCTGCACCAATACGCCAACCGTGAAGTCACCGGCCGCGGTGCTCGCAACCCGCGATGCCGTGCCAATGCCGCACTTGAACTCATGGCAGATCATGCCGGTGCCGCCACCCACGTTGCCCTCTGCGACCGGCCCCGGCGCAGCAGCCTCAATTGCGCGTGCAGCGTGCGCGGGCGTTACGTGAAGGCCATTGATGTCATTCAGGTAGCCGTCCCAGGTTTCGGCCACCACCGGCAGTGACCACCAGTAGCCGTCTGCATCCGCACCGGGTTGTGCGACGCGCCAGCGAATGGCGCCATCGTGAACAGCGCCGACACTGTGGGTATTGGTGAGGAGTACCGGCCCGGACAGCAAGCCGGATTCCTTGATCCAGTGTGAGCCGGTCAATTCGCCATTGCCGTTGAGCGAGAACAGCCCTGCGAGCGCAGGTTCGTTGAGGGTGGCAGCACCCCTGGGGAGAATTGCCGTAACGCCGGTGCGTACCGCACGCCCATCGTCGAGGTCTGCGATGATCGTTTCATGCCCGACGGTGACGCCAGCGACATCGGTGATGGCATTGAGCGGCCCCGTGGTGCCAGCGAACGGTACACCGAGATCCCGGGCGCGCTGCGCTTCAGCCGTTTCATTCATAAGTAGCACGAATATTGCCAGTGCAATGACCACATGGGCAACGGCAGGTTTCATGGGCAACTCCCCTCAGGTTGTATCAGGCACGTAGGCGGGGAATGGTATCACTCGGCTGTTCTGCTGGGATGTCACACAGAGTTGATGGCGGCCAGGAGCGGACAGATTCGCAAATCGATCCGCGATGATTGGGGTCAGAGTAAGAATTCCCCGGCCTGCCGTACTCGGCCGACCGATTGACGCAGAATTTTTACTCTGGCCCCATGGAGTGACGATCAGTTACCGATCTCGGCAGGTATCAGGAACACGAGCCCGCCCTTGATGACGACGTCGACGTCCTTAAGCTCGGTAACGTCCTCGAGCGGGTTGCCGTCTACCGCAATAAGGTCGCCGTAGCGGCCTGGAGCCAGGGCACCTACGTGCCTGTCCCAGCCGATGTGTTTCGCCGCGAGCGAACTGGCCGACTTGATGGCCGCCATCGGCGGCATTCCGAGGCCGACCATGATTTCGAACTGCATGGCGTTGTCGCCGTGCGGATAAACGGCCGAGTCGGTGCCATAGATAATCGGCACGCCGGCCGCGTAGGCTTTCTGGAATACGCGGCGCTGCTCGTCCACTGTCTCGTCGTTCTTGCGCAGGAATTCCTCGGGCCAGCCCTGTGCACGGCCGACGGTCGCGATGTAATCGCCGTTGTAGACGTCCATCGAAAACGCGACGCCGCGCTCCGCGGCGAGCGCAATGGCTTCTTCGTCGGCGAGCGACGCGTGCTCGATCGAGTCGACCCCGGCCTCGATGGAGTCCTTGATCGACTGTGCGCCGTGCGCATGCGCGGTGACCTTGAGACCCGCCGCGTGCCCGACCTCGACGACGGCCCGGATCTCCTCCGGCGTCATCTCGGGCGCACCCGGGATGCCGCCATAGGCCAGTACGGCACCGGAGGCGATCACCTTGAGCACGTCGGCACCGCCCGCGACCGCCTCGCGCGCTTTCGCCCGGAATTGCTCGGGGCCGCGCGCGACGCCCATGCGTACGCGCCCCGGAATTTCCGATTCGTCGATACCGGGAATCACGAGATCGCCGCCGCCTGCCGGGATGGTCAGGTAGAACCCCGACGTCTGCACGCGCGGCCCGGCCACTTCCCCGGCATTGATGCGGTCGCGGATGTCACGTCCCGACCAGCCGCCGTAGGCGCCGACGTTGCGCACGGTCGTGAAGCCGGCGAACAGCGTGACCTCCGCGTTGCGCCGCGAGATGCGCCGCTCCTCGGCCTCGGGGCGCGTGTAGTACACGGACAGGTCACGGGTCTCGGTCGCCTGGTCGGTAATGTGCGTGTGCGTATCGATCAGTCCGGGGAGGCAGGTATAGCCCGACAGGTCCGCGAACGGCATGCCGGCGGGGCGCCGGCCGCTGCCGGGCCTGACGTCGGCAACGCGCCCGTCCTCGATCACGACCATGCGGTCCTCGAGCGCCTCGTTGGCCAAACCGTCGATCAAGAGGCCGCAGCGCACGGCGATCGAGCCGCTGTCCGGCACGTACGGTGCCCGCGTGACGGCGATGTCCGCGGCGACCATGCCGGACGACAGCATCGAGAACAAAAAGAGTACAAATCGGTTTTTCATCGGTAATCCCCGGAGCGGTTCAGGTCGATCGCAGGATCATGTGAGCGGCATTGTAGCCCGGCGCGCCGGTGACGCCGCCGCCGGGATGCGTGCCGGCGCCGCACAGCCACAGGCCGTCGATCGGCGTCCTGTACTGCGTCCAGCCGGGCAGCGGCCGCATGAAGAACATCTGCTCGAGTGAGATGTCGCCGTGGAAGATATTGCCCTCGGTGATGCCGAAGGTCTCCTCCAGGTCGGCCGGCGTCAGCACTCGCCTCGCGACGATGGACGACGGCACGTTGGGCGCGTAACGGCCGATAATCTCGGTGACGCGCGTGCCGAGCGACTCCCGCAGTTCGGACCAGCTGCCCGCGGCTGGCCGGTACGGCAGGTATTGCACGAAACACGTCAGCATGTGCCGCCCGGGCGGCGCCAGCGTTTCGTCGACGTTCGACGCCAGCACGCAATCGACCCAGAGTTCGTCGGGAATATGGCCGGCCCGCGCGGTGTTGTACATGTCCTCGGCCGCATCGAGCGTCGGTATCAGCGTGAACAGCGAACGCTCATGTTTCGTGCGTTCGGCCGGCATGCCGGTGACGCGCGGTTCCTCGGCCAGCACGAAGTTGACCTTCGCCGCCGGGCCGTTCATGCGGATGCCGGCAACTTCGCGACGAAACGACGCGTCGAGGTCGTTTGCTTCCACCAGCGACAGAAACGTGCGCTTCGGGTCTGCGTTCGACACGACCTGGCGGGCATCGATACTCTCGCCGGAAGCGAGCGTCACCCCGACGGCCCTGCCGCTCCTGACATTGATGCGCTGCACTTCGGCACCGGTGCGGATCGAAACGCCTAGGTCCTCGCAGGCGCGCCGCATCGCCTCGGTAATCGCGCCCATGCCGCCGATCACGTGCCCCTGCCAGGCCTGCTGCTCCGCCTCGCCGCCGGACAGCAGGTGAAACAGGAGGCCCATGGCGGTACCGGGCTGGTAGGGGCCGCCGTGCTTTCCGTACAGGCTGTTCGCCAGCACGAGGCGCTTCAGCTTGTCGGACTCGAAGCGCCGGTCGAGAAAATCGCCGAGCGATCCCGTGAGAAAGGTAACCAATCCACTGATGTCGCTGCCGGTTGCAGCGCGAAACCGCCGGGCGAGCCGCCACAGCTCGCGCGCTTTCGAAAAGCCGGTGGCATCGACGTCGGGCGGCGGCTCCAGGAAGAACGGCTGCAGGAACGACGCCAGCCGCCTGAGCTCGGCCTCCGTCGATAAAAAAAGCTCGATGTCCGCCGGTGCGACCCGCTCGAGTTCGCGGCGCATGCGATCTTCGTCCGGCCACCAGCCGACGACGTCGCCGTCCTCGAACGCGGCCTGCACCGAGGGCTCGCAGGCGACCATCTTCAGGCCGTAATCGGAGAGCTTCAGATCACGGATGATCGACGGCCGCAGCATGCTCGCGATGTACGACGCCGTCGACACCCGGCAGCCCGGCGCGAGGTCGGGGTCGACTTCCTCCGTGACGGCACAGCCGCCTACGACTTCTCGCCGTTCGAGGATCAGCACCCGCCTGCCGGCCTTCGCGAGGTAAGCGGCAGCCGTAAGACCGTTGTGACCTGCCCCGACGATGATGACGTCGCACTGCATCAGATCGTTACCTGCGGCCGGATCGGGCTGCCGTCGAAGAACCGGCCTGGCCTGAGCGGCTCGAGGTCGATCCCGGTATCGCGGTCGGCGATCATGCCGGCGATCGCGTAGCCCGCCCCCGGACCGATACCGAAGCCGTGGCCGGAAAAGCCGGTCGCAACGTAGAACCCGGGCAGCGCGTCGGCTTCGCCGATGATCGGTACGACGTCGGGCGACGACTCGATGATACCGGCCCAGGCCTCGGCGACCTCGAGTGCCGCGAGCTGCGGGAAGACGCGGCCGAGGTCTTGTCGCACTGTCCGCAGTGCGCGCTCGCCCGGTGCCGGATCGAGTACCCGGGTCGCCTCGAACGGCGATGGCTTGTCGAGATCCCATTCTTTCGGCGTGCGCCATTCGTCCAGGAACTCGCGGCCGAAAGACAGCTTCACCACGTTCCGCTCCTGCATCAGCGCGCGAAAAAACAGCGGGAAAAAGCGAAACGACGACGGCGTAACCGCGTGCTCGAGGATCGAGCCCGGTGCGACCGTGTAGCCGCCGTCGGCGCGGCGGCGGATGCCGATTTTCTCGTCGAACAGGTTGCCGGTGAGCACGTCCGGCCCCGGCACCGTGCGCATGACGGTGCCCTTGACCTTGAGCTGCGGCACCGTGATGCGGAGCGAACGGCAGAACGTCGACGTCCACGCGCCGGCAGCACACAGCACTGCCCTGGCACGAATACGTCCGTGCTCGGTGACGACGCCGGCGACGCGGCCGCCCTCGACATCGACACCGCGAACCGCACAGCCTGCCAGCACGTGTCCGCCCTCTCGGGCCAGCGCACGGGCCAGGGCCGGCAACGCCCGATGCGGCTCCGCGCGGCCGTCGCTCGCAGTGTACATCGCGCCGGCCCAGCCTCGTGCGGCGCCGCGCACGTGGTCGGCCATCCCGGCGGCATCGATGATGCGCGTATCGAGCCCGAACTCCTTCGCAATCGGCATCCAGTCCTCGAGTGCGGCGAGATCCTTTTCGGTCCGGGCCGCGAACAGGCAGCCGGCGCGCGTGAAGCCGACGTCTTCGCCGATCTCTTCGGAAAGCCCGTCCCAGATGCGGATGCTCTCCATCATCATCGGGAGCTCGCGCGGATCGCGGCCCTGCTGCCGCACCCAGCCCCAGTTGCGGCCGGACTGCTCGCCGCCGACATGCCCTTTCTCGCAGACCGCGACGGTAAGCCCCTGCTTTTTCAGGAACCACGCACTCGATACGCCGACAATGCCGCCGCCGATGACGACGACGTCCACCGCCGCGGGTAGTTTCTCCGGCACATGAACCGGGCCCGACCAGGTTCGCCGGACGAGGTCGCCGTCCGTTGCGCCGTCGATCGCCGCCACGGCTATTCGTGCCCGAGACGGGAGCGGACGTAGTCGCGGATGTCGAGGCTCATGTCTTCCATCGGCGCGTAATAGCCGGACGTGAAGGCGGCCGAGCGCATGCCGCGCTGCACGCTTTCGCAGATCGTCCAGTCCTGGCGGTTCACGAGGTCCCAAAATTCGACCGCGTCCATCGGGTCGAAGCCGGGCTTCGCCATCTCGTCGGGATGGAACAGGAACTCGCAGGCGATGTCGGTCTCTGTCGCGGAACGCGGCCAGACGGTGAACGCGGTTGCGTGATCCATCGACAGCGACAGCATCAGGTTCGGGTAGATCAGTTCGCCCTTGTGGCGCACTTTCTCGTCGTCGTCGAGCCCGGGAAACGGCTGCCGCGTCGTCGTGCCCGAGAACGTGAACGTGTTCGTGCCCTCCGCCTGCGGCACGCCGCGCTCCCAGTCGAGGCCGGCCCCGCCGGCCTGGCGGAACGCCGGCACGATACGACAGAGTTCCGGGTGCACGCCGCCGCAGTGGTAGCACTCGTTGTAGTTCTCCAGGATCACCTTCCAGTTCGCCTCGACCGTGTAGTCGATGCGGTGCCCGGTTTCGAGGTCTGCAAGCGGATAGCGCCGGATGCGGCCGGGTATGGCGCCGAGCGATGCCTCGAGGTCCTCGTCGCCGGCGGCGATCCGGACGAACACGAAGCCGGCCCAGGTATCCACCGCGACGCGATGCAGCCCGAGCGTGTCCCGGTCCACGTCGAGGTTCGGGGCACTGTGGAGCCGGCCGTCGAGGCGGTAGTGCCAGGAGTGGTACGGGCATCGGATGCCCGCCGCGAAGCGTCCGCACTGCTCGTGCTGCCCGGGGCTTTGAACGAGTTCGGCACCGCGATGACGGCAGACGTTGTGAAACGCGTGGAGGGCCTCGTCGCGCACGATAAGGATGCTCTCGCCGAGGACGTTGACAAGCCGGTACGCACCTTTTTCCTCCAGCCCCTGTAAGCGACCGCAGCAGAACCATTCGCGGTGGAAGATTCGGTCGCGCTCGGTACGGAAATGCGCTTCGTCCAGGTAGTCGTTCCCGGGCAGCGTTCTCTCGAGGGTAGCCGTGGTCTCGTTCATGGGCGCTGCCAGCATTGAAGCCTGTCCCGTCTCTCCATGCAATAACTTTCACCGTCGCCGTTGCTGCAGCCGCCGTCCGCCTGCCGACGGTCTTGTCTAACCCGCGGACCGGGAGTAACGTGATCGGCCAGGCCGTAACGGCATCTCTACCGGGGGAACAACCCATGCTTCGTGCCATTCGCCGGCCGGCGCTGCTGGCCAGGGCATCGGCCACGTGACGCGGCCGGTTGAAAACTAACGAGAGCATCGGGGTTCCACCCGTCAAGGAAGCTCTTGAGCGCTACGACGATGTGCGCGCGGTGCTGCGGGCGCTCGCGCCCGACGAGCCCGTCTACTGCATCTACCCGCGCATCTATCGCAGGGAGGCGAAGCGCTTCCTGTCCGGCTTCCCGGGCCGCGTTCTTTACGCCGTCAAGGCAAACAACCACCCGGACGTCCTGCGCTGCCTGCTCGAGGCGGGCATCCGGCACTTCGACTGCGCCTCGCTGCCCGAGGTCGAGCAGGTGCGTACGCTGTCAGAGGACGCGACCTGTTACTTCATGAACCCGGTCCGCCTGCCCGGCGCGGCAGCGACGGCGTACCGTCTGCACGGCGTCCGGCATTTCGTCGTCGACCACGCGGCCGGGCTCGACCTGCTCCGTGACGAAATCGATGTCGGCGGCTGCGTGGTCTTTGCGCGCATGGCAGTCAGCCACAGAGCGGCGCGAATGGACCTCTCGAGCAAGTTCGGCGCAAGCCCGGAGGAGACGGTCGAACTGCTGCAATCGATCCACGCGGCCGGCGCCGAGGCGGCGCTCGCTTTCAACGTCGGCTCCTTCGTCACGAGCCCGGAGGCCTACGTAGAGGCGCTCGCGATCGCCCGCGACGTGCTGGAAGCGCTACCGTTCCGGTTGCGGCTGGTCGACGTCGGCGGCGGCTATCCGAAAGCCTATCCCGGCTTTTCCGTGCCGTCCCTGGAAGCGTATTTCGACGCCATCCGCGAGGTTCGGCGGCTGCCGCTCACGGACGACGGCGAGCTCCTGTCGGAGCCCGGCCGCGCCCTCTGCGCCCGCGGACTCTCGGCGCTCACGCGGGTGTTGCTCAGAAAACCGGGGCGGCTTTATCTGAACGACGGGATGTACGGCATCTTCTGGGAGCTCAGGTTCAAGGTGCAGCCGCGCTTCGCGGCGCGTGCCTTCCGCGACGGAGAGCCGCTGGCCGGGCCGATGGAACCGTTCCTGCTGTACGGACCGACCTGCGACTCCAGCGACGTGCTGCCCGAGACCGTCGATCTGCCGGCCGACATCCGCGCCGGTGACCACATCGAGTTCGGCTCGGTTGGCGCGTACAGCCTGGGCGGCCGAACCGACTTCAACGGTTTCTACAGCGACCGGGTCGTGATGATCGACGGCGCGGACGCAGCACCGCCGGCGTAGCACCTGTTCGCCGCCGGCGAGCTTTTTCGTCAGCCGGTACCAGTACGCCGTCGTGCATGGCAGGACGAGGATGAGCATCGCCGCGACGCGTCGAAGATCGGTCTTGTTCATATTGCAATCGCCGCAAGAAAAAACGGCCATGGGTAGAGCCCCATGGCCGTCTCCTTGTAACGCCGAATGCTACGTCAGAAGCGCTGCGTGTAGCGTACCCCCCAGGTTCTCGGCCGGTTCACGCTGATGGTCGAGTCCTGGAATATCGAGTTGAACGGATCGAAGTAATTCGCGTCGTAGCGAACGATCTGTGCACGCTCATCCGTCGCGTTGTCGATGAACAGGTCCGCGGACCAGTTGCCCCTGCCGATACCCGCCGCCAGGTTCACGATGGTGTATGACGGCATCTTCGTCCTGAGATCCACCTCGAGGTTGTTCCAGGCGTCATCCGTGTACGACAGCGCCGCCTGCAGATAGAACGGCAACCTCATGGCATCGACATCGTAGCGGGCGATCGCCGTGTACTGCAGCTCCGGCACGAACGGCATCTGGGTGCCCGCCGGCGCTCGCGGATCCGCTCCGGCCAGCTCCTCGTCGATCGTGCGCCAGTACGGCTCTTTCAGCTCGGCGTCGTTATAGGATGCGGAGAGCGACAGCGTCAGTGCGTCGGTAGCTGCATAGGTCAGGTCGAACTCGGCGCCCGTGGTTTCCGCCTGGCCGATATTCTGGATGATCGTGAGCGGCGAAACGGCGAAGTCCAGGAACGAGAACTGGAAGTTGTTCCACTCGAGGAAGTAGGCGGCGCCATTGAAGCGCAAACGGCCGTCGAGAAGCGTCGTCTTCCAGCCTAACTCGTAGTTGTCGACGTAGTCCGGCTCGTATTTTGGCGCTACCGCGTTGATGGCGCGGTTCACGCCGCCGGGCCGAAAGCCCTCGGAGTAGGTCGCATACGTCATCACGTTGTCCGTGAAGCGGTAGTTGACGCTCAGTTTGATGGTTTCGCCGTCGCCTTCGGAGACGTCGTCGACGTTGGCGGCCGCCGGGTAGCACGGATACTGCGGCTGGTCGTTCGTATCGAGACAGCGGTTCAGCCCGCCCGTGTAGCCGAACAGCGAGTTCTCGAAGTCGTAAAACCGGATGCCGCCGATCAGCGTGAGCTTGTCGGTCAGGTCGTAGCTCAGCTCGCCGAAGAACGCTTCGTCGCGGTCGATACGGTCCTGGCGCGTCTGCCAGACGACCTGCTGTCCCTCGATCACGGAGCCGAACGGCCAGAAGTTCGTGTCGAAGGTCGTGTCCATGTCCGGCACGTTCCAGCGGAGGTCGAAGATGTGCTCCTGCCGCTGCCAGAAATACCCGGCCATCCAGCGGAAGCGCTTTTCCGGGGACGACTGCAGCCGGATTTCGTGGCTCTGCTTCGTGAAGTTCTCGTCGCCGGTAATGAACTGGCTGGGATTCGTGCAAATGGTGCCGGTGGAGTCGTAGTGGTAGCAGCCGCCGTAGTAGCCGTAGTAGTTGTCGAGGTACTGGGCGTAGTGCGTGTAGTCGTCGAGACTGTCGGTGTCCTGGTCGAGATACGCACCCGCGTACACCAGGTCGAGATAGCCGTCCGCGAGACTGCCCTCGAGTGTCAGCGCTGCCTGGTACCACGAGCTGTCGAAGAACTCGTCGTAGAACCGGGCAGCCTTCAGGTCGCCGATGTCCTCCGGATCGTGCGTGAACACGCCGTTCGCCTGCTGGTCCTGCACCATGAGGCTCGGCGTGACGGTCCAGTTCTCGTTGAGATCGATCCTGAGCGCGGCGCGAGCGCCCGTCGTCGTCGCGTCGTTGAAGTTTTCCTCGACGAGATCGGCGTTATCGACCGTGATGCCGGCACCTTCGAAGGTTATCGAGCGCAACACGTTGTCGATGTAGCCGGCGTCCTGCATATGCCAGCCGACCACGCGCAGCGCGGCCCGGTCGCCGAGCGGCAGGTTGCCCCAGCCTTCGAGCGAATAGCCGACGTCACCCCCTTCTACCGTGTTGACGCCGAAATCGAGCTGGCCGGACGTTTCATCCAGCACCGGCTTGTTCGATATGATCCGCATCGTTCCTGCCTGGCTGCTTGCGCCGAAGTAGGTGCCCTGCGGACCCGCCAGTGTCTCGATACGTGCAACATCGTAGATGTGCACGTCGAGAATACGGTTGATCGTCGTGATCGGCTGCTCGTCGAGATACACGCCGACGCTCGGCATCGAACCCGAGTGCACGCCGTCGCCGCCGGAGGAGATGCCGCGCATGTAGATCTGCGACACGCCGGGGCGTTCGGACTGGAAGGACACGCTCGGCAGGAACTCGATGTAGTCCGCGAACCCGTTCAGGTTGAGCTGCTCGATCTGCTGGTTGCCGAGTACCTGCACCGAGATCGGCACGTCCTGGAGATTCTGTTCCCGCTTCTGCGCGGTGACCACGATCTCCTCGAGCGCACCGCCTTCCTGCGCATGCGCCGGGAGCAGCGCCACTGTTGCGAGCGCAGAACCGGTCAATGCGGCCGACACGGCCCTGGTCAGAGGCTTACGATGGAATTGCTTCATTGTTTACATCCCCCATGATGAGCGCCTCGCGAGCGCTTCGAAGTCGACTGCGCTTACCCCGCCCCCTGTCGGTCATCGCGCGATGACCGGCGTTGCACGCAAACGACCGATGTCAGGATCTTAGCAGTCGGACGGCGAATCACCTATAACCCGATGATATATGCGAGACGATGTCTGACCAGGCGCTTTATAGAAGCCAGTTGTGGCATGCTTGGCATGTCCTTCATGCAGCCTCGAAAGTCACTCTCGCAACCATATCGTTGCAATAGTGCGACGGGGCACCGCGGATCAGTGAGCAAGCAAGTCAAGCAATGGCCACACAACATAGCGCTTCGCCTGCGGCGCTAACGGAGGCAACTCGCGCCGCCGCCCGGCTGCTCTTCGAGGACCCCTCGGCGGCCGGCCGTGCCGCCCGGCAGATCCTCGAAGACTATCCCGAGGCCGATGCTGCACGTCGAATTCTCGCAGGCAGTCTCCGCCTGCGTGGCCGCGCCGACGATGCACTCGCCGTCATCGAGACGGCGGCCGCGAGGCAGGCAGACAATCCGGACGTGGCCCACGAATACGCCCTGTGCCTCGGCGCCGCCGGACGCGTTGATGCAGCGATCGAGGCGCTCGAGACGCTGCTCGCGAAGAACGAGCGCCACGCGCCGGCATGGCAATCACTCGGCGACCAGCTGGCGGCGAAGGGTGACGAGGACGGCAGCCGGCGCGCCTACGATCGCCACCTCGAAACGTCGGTGCGCTATCCGGAGCTTGCCGAGGCTCTGAAACTTTTCAGGGACGGCAAGGTCGCGAAAGCGGAAAGCCTCGTTCGCAACGTTCTCAGGAAGGATGCGCTGGACACCGGCGCCATCCGGCTGCTGGCCGCGATCGCTATCCGCATCGGCAAGATCGATGACGCGCTCCACCTGCTGGAACGCTGCCTCGAGCTCGCACCGCATTTCCATCTCGCACGCCAGAATTATGCGACGGCGCTGGTACGGCGCCAGCGCTACGACGAAGCACTGGCGGAACTCGAAACGCTGCTCCGCGCGGAGCCTGGCAATCCGACTTATCGGCTGATGAAAAGCTCGTTCCTCGTGCAAAAAGGCGAGCACGAACCGGCGCTGCCGATCCTCGAAGCCATCCTGGAGGACTACCCGGACCAGTCGAACGCACACATGAACTACGGCCACACGCTGAAGGCCGTTGGCCGCGTCGACGAGGCCATCGCCGCCTACCGGCGCGCGATCGAGCTTCGCCCCGCAATCGGCGAGGCCTACTGGAGCCTGGCGAACCTCAAGACCTTTCGCTTCAGTGACGCGGACGTCGAGCGGATGCGTGCCGAGATCCTGCCGGAGCACGACGACAGCGGCGATCCCGACGACCAGGCGCACCTCTTGTTCGCGCTGGGAAAGGCGCTGGAGGACCGCGGCGATTTCGACGAGGCTTTCGCCTGCTACGAGCGCGGCAATGCAATTCGCGGAAAGCATCATCGGCACAATGCGAAGATCCACATCTTCGATACGGCGCGGCAGATAAAGGCACTGACGAAGGCGTTCTTCGCGGAACGTGCCGGCTGGGGCTGCCCGGCGCGCGACGCGATCTTCGTCGTCGGCCTGCCGCGCGCCGGCTCGACGCTGATCGAGCAGATCCTCTCGAGCCACTCCCAGGTCGAAGGCACGAGCGAGCTGCCGGACATTATCGCCATTTCCCGCAAGCTCGCGGGAAAATCACGCAAGCACCCGGCCGGCGATTATCCCGAGATCCTCGCAAATCTCAGTGAACACGACGTTCGCGAGCTGGGCGAAGGCTACATTGCCTCGACGCGCGTGCAGCGGCATGAGGGCGTGCCGTTCTTCATCGACAAGATGCCGAACAACTACCAGCACATCGGCCTCATCCACCTGATCCTTCCGAACGCCAGGATCGTCGATGCGCGGCGACACCCGATGGCGGGCTGCTTCTCGAATTTCAAGCAGCTGTTTGCCCAGGGCCAGACATTCACTTACAGCCTCACGGATCTCGGTTACTACTATCGCGACTACGTAAAACTGATGGATCACTGGGACGACGTGCTGCCCGGGCGCGTTCACAGGGTGCAGTACGAGAACATGGTGGCGGATACCGAGACCGAGATCCGCGCGCTGCTCGACTACTGCGGCCTTCCCTTCGAGGAACAGTGCCTGCGCTTCTACGAGACGAAGCGTGCGATCCGTACGCCGAGCTCCGAGCAGGTGCGCCGCCCCGTTTACAGGGAAGGCGTCGAGCAGTGGCGCAACTTCGAAGCCCATCTCGAACCCCTGAAAAAAGCGCTCGGCCCGGTGCTCGAGCGCTACCCGATCGAATGAACGGGACGCCTGCCTGAACGCCGCCGCGGAATCGGCAGCGACCCGCCCGACGTGGACGCGCTGGCGCGTATTCGGGTTGCTGTTCCTCGCCGGCTTTGTTTCCTACGTACTGCGATACAACATCTCGGCGGCCGGCCCGGCGCTGATGATGGATCTCGAATTTACCGAGCAGCAGCTCGGTTACGTATTCGCAGCATTCACGGCCGGTTATGCCATCTTCCAGCTGCCGGGCGGGCTGTTCAGCGACCGGCTTGGCCCGCGCCGTGCGCTCGCGATCTGCACGGTGCTGTGGGGCGCGCTGACGCTCTTGACGGCCATCGTTCCGGATGACGCCGTCGTCGGCACGACGGCTGCGCTCGTGCTGCTCATCGTCATCCGCTTCCTGGTCGGCGTCGTCCACGCCCCGATGTTCCCGATTCTCGGCAGCGCCGTCGAACGCTGGTTTCCGCCCGGGAGCTGGGCGCTGCCGAACGGCCTGTCCAGCACCGGCCTGACGCTCGGCACTGCCGCCGCCGCGCCGCTGATCGCGTGGCTGGTCGTCACGTTCGGCTGGCGTACCGCGTTCGTCGTGCTGGCACCGCTGCCGCTGATCATCGCGGCAGTGTGGTGGAAATACGCCCGCGATTACCCGGCCGAGCACCCGGCCGTGAACCGGGCGGAAGTCGACCTGATCGCACGGGGGCGCGAGGCGCTGGAGGTCGTCGGGACCGACGACGCGCGCCCGTCGTGGCAGAGGGTGCTCGCGAACCGTGACGTGCTGCTGCTCACGATCAGCTATTTCTGCATGAACTACGTGTTCTACATGTTCTTCAACTGGGTGTTCTATTACCTGGTCACCGTGCGAGGCTTCGCCGAGCAGCAGGCGGGATTCCTGACCGCAGCGCAGTGGGTCGCGGCTGCCGTCGGCGCCGCGCTCGGCGGCTACATCTGCGATTTGCTGTGCCGCCGTTACGGCATCCGCCGCGGCTGTGCCTGGCCCGGCATCGTCGGTGTCGGTATTTCGGGCGTGCTGCTCTTTGCCGGCTCCGTGATCGACAGCGGCTACCTTGCGGTCGCCTGTCTCGCATTTTCGTTCCTGTTCAACCAGCTCACCGAGGGCGCGTACTGGGCTGCCGCGATCGGCATCGGCGGCCGGCATACCGCGGCCGCGTGCGGCGTCATGAACACCGGCGGCAATGTCGTCGGCTTCGTCAATGCGCTGCTCGTGCCGCTGATTGCCGGCACGCTGGGATGGACTGCGGCGATGACCACCGGCGCCGTATTCGCATTCGTCGGCGCGAGCCTCTGGCTGTTCATACGCGCGGACCGCCGCATGGCGGACTGACGGTGC